>CAMOZY010000044.1 GCA_946631295.1 uncultured Lachnospiraceae bacterium | reverse complement strand
TAATTACATTAGCCTTTTCTTAGGACGTCCGAATCTTACCTAAGAGGAGGCTATTATAATGAACAAAGAACAGCTTCATAAGTACATTGAAAACAGTACAGGCAATGAGTCAAACATCTGCCAGATTTATGCGATTAAGGGTGGCGAGACGGTCTATGACGACTGCTGGCATGGGTTTAAGACTGTCGATGCAATGAATGTCAATTCCGTGACCAAAGGCGTTGTGGGGCTGCTTGCGGGAATTGCCTTGGATAAGACCTATATCAGGGATTTAGATCAGGAGGTGATGGATTTTTTTTCTGATTACACTGTAAAACGTGGTGAGAAGACCATATATGATGTCACAATCAGACATCTCCTTACTATGACTGCCCCATATAAAGGTAAATCAGAACCATGGAAAAAAGTATGCACTTCGCAGGATTGGACAATTACAACACTTGATTATCTTGGGGGACGAAACGGAATCACTGGAGAATTCAGGTATGCAACCCTTGGCATTCAGATTCTCGTAGGAATAATTGAGAGAGCTACGGGAGAAAAATGCATTGATTTTGCCAATAAGAATTTGTTTGAGCCATTGGGACTTCCCAAACGTGTTATACACGGAGACAGTTCCAAAGAAGATCAATTTGATTTTTTTATGAACAAAAATCCCAGGAAATATGAGTGGTACTCCGACCCTCAGGGTACGGTTACGGCTGGCTGGGGATTATGCATGTCAGCGAGAGATATGGCTGTAATAGGTGCCATGGTGCTAGATGGTGGCTTGTATAATGGGAAAAGAATCATCTCAGAAGAATACCTGAAAGATATGCTTGCACCGCATCTCAAACTGGGAGAAAAATTCGGATTCATGAACTATGGGTATTTATGGTACAAGCCTTATGATGAACGGGATGTATTTGCGGCGATTGGTGACAGCGGTAATATAATATATGCAAACAGGGAGATGAATGTATCAGTAGGAATAACAGGCACATTCAAACCGAGGATTTTTGACAGAGTTGATTTTATTGAAAAGATTGTTTTGCCTGTGATTGATGATTATATCTGATGATAAAATCGTGAAATTTTATGCTCGCAAAAATGATCATCTACTTATGCAGAGGAGAGGAATAATGGGCAAGAATCCAAAACCTACCGGACAATATGCAGTCGGAACAACGACATTTACAGCAAAGGAATTAAGAGACGAGGTACTGCATCCCGGCACAAAGAGAAAAATCTCGGCACGTTTATACTATCCCGTGACGAAGGATTCAGTGATCGGTCTTGAGAAGGCAGAGTACATGTCCCGAGATATGTTTAAGGGAATAAAGGATGCCTTTAAACTACCTCTTAATTATGACAAGGAAACAGCAGCGGGAAATAATGTTTCTGAATGTTATCAGGATGCACCTCATCTCTCCGGAGAGAAGTTTCCGCTTATCATATTTAACCATGGATATCAGTCCTTTAGGGAGGGGAATTCATTTCTTTGTATTGAACTTGCATCTCATGGATTTATAGTTATGACGGTTGGTCATCCTTTTGAAGGTGTATGCACGGAGTATGATGATGCACCACCGACATTTGCTGATAAGAAGCTTCTGAAGACAGCAAACAGTCCGATGATTCCGAATATTATCGCACTGAATAAACTTACGAAAGCAAAGGGAACACATGAAGAATTAGTTAAGATGATAGATAAATATCAGGAGAGATTTGGTGTATTTCTGATCAACCGTCTTCCGGAATGGGAAAAGGATATTTATACTGCACTTGATCATGTAAAACAGAACATGAGTGATATGATTGATTTTGATAAGGGCATTGGACTGGCAGGTCATTCGTTTGGTGGGGCTATGGCCTATTACCTTTGCATGAAGGACCCGCAGTTTAAGTGCGGAGCAAATATCGATGGGATACTAATTGGACAGTATCATGATCAGGTTATGGATAAGCCTTTCCTTATGATCGCATGTGAAGAACACGAGGTGTTGGCAGCGAGAGTCTGCTGTATGCATTCGGCACCTGCGTATAAGGCGGTTTTCCGGGATATGAAGCATGTTGGTTTTTCGGATATGAAGCATGCAATCCCGAAATTTATGTCAGGAACGACGGGCAGACTCGATGCGGATCTCATGCATGAGAATCTATGCAGATGTCATTTGGCATTTTTTGATGCACATCTGAAAGAGGATAGCGGAACGGTGGATGTAAAGTCAAATGATGTGATCAGGTTTGAAAAATATTTAAAATGAATTCCAGAGTAATGAAGAATATATGGACAATTTTATAGGAAACTTACAGTTACTTTCTATAGCACTAGTTCTATCGGAAAATACAAAGATGTGGAGAGAAGAGAAAATATGATTACAAGAGATGAAGCATTTGAATTACTGAAAAAATACAATAAGGATCCTTTTCATATCCAACATGCTCTTACTGTTGAAGCTGTAATGAAATGGTATGCCGAACAACTCGGATATCAGGATGAAGCAGAACATTGGGGAATGGTCGGACTTCTTCATGATATTGATTTTGAATTATATCCGGAAGAGCATTGTCTTAAGGCACCGGAAATGTTGAGGAAAGGCGGAGTTGGTGAAGATATAATTCATTCAGTATGCTCTCACGGATACGGAATTACGGTAGGATGTGGTGTGACAATTGATGTTGAACCTGTACATGAGATGGAAAAGGTTCTTTTTGCTGCAGATGAACTTACAGGACTTATATGGGCAGCAGCTCTCATGAGACCTTCAAGGAGCACCAAAGATATGGAACTAAAAAGCCTTAAGAAGAAATATAAGAGTAAAGGCTTTGCTGCGGGTTGTTCCAGAGATGTGATTGAGCGTGGGGCAGATCAGTTGGGATGGGAGTTAGACAAGCTGCTTGAAATGACTCTTCAGGCTATGGCAGATAGTGAAAATATCATCAATGCCGAGATGGAGGAAGAACAGTAAGAACTGTGACATAGGTGCAAAAATGATCTGCATGAGAAGAGCAAAATCCTTGTCAGCTGGTAACTACGCGCAACGGAGGGCGTTATGGAAATTAAACGAGTTGCAGAAACAGATACAATCGATAAATTTACAGATATAGAGTTTTCTGATTATGCGTCGGAATGTGATGTGGCGTTAAATTACGAAGATTTTTGTTTTGTCGCGGAAGAAGGTGGTAACATTGCCGGAGTGATCATAGGCCGCGCCTATTATAATGAGATCCATATCGGAGATCTGATCGTTGGCAAAGGTTACAGAAGAGAGGGTATTGGCTGTAAACTTGTTGCTGCTGTTGAGGATGCCTACAGAGGAAAGGGTTATGAGAAAATAGCACTTACTACATTTGGATTTCAGGCTCCGGAGTTCTATAAAAAACTTGGTTATGAGTTGGAATTTGTCCGGGAGGACAAGGATCCAAAGCTCAGCAAGTATTTTTATCTGAAGAAGATATGATTATCTTACAGACTAATGTTCGATTGAATTATGAAGGAATAAACAAAAACACGGATATTTAGTAAGGCTTGTAAATAAGGAGCGGTTACATGTTTTGTGAGTAGTCTCGGAAATTATGTTAGCCCGTAACGTTCCATGAGTTCATCAGAAGACTCGAAATCTTCAGTAAATTCCTCCGCAGCTTCCATTATGTCCTCCGGTATCTCCATTGTTCCAACAGGGATAAAATCATCCGTTTATAATGCCATAGCATTAATCCGGGTCGGGAGAAAACTCCATAACACCGTTCTCATCGATATCATATTCGTCTATTTCATCTTCTGAAGAAACAACGTTTTCTATCACGCCGAGTATTTTGTTATATTCATCAAGGAATTTTGAATGGTTATCCATAACATAACTTTCATTGCCTTCCTTGGCGGCAAGTTCCAGCTCCAATGCAATCCTGTAAGGTGCTTCGGCGCCTATCATTGCTGATGTGCTTTTCAGCGAATGGATGAGGATTCCGTAATTGCCAAGGTCATTTGCATCAATGAATTTCTTAAGATCTTCCTTCTTTTCCTCAGCACCCTTTACATATTCAAGAAGAATAGAACGATAGAATTCATCATCGCCTCCGCAGCTGGCAAGTCCCTTTGCGGTATTTATGCCGCAGTCCTCGAGAAGCTTGAAAGGAGATTCGGTCATGTCAATTTTACTCTCTGTGGCTGCCTTTTCTTCTTCCTGATCAACAATCTCAATTTTTTCCTTAGGAATATACTTCCTGAGCATTGTTTCAAGATATGTACTGTCTATGGGTTTGGTCAGGTAATCATTGAAGCCCTTTGACAGATACCTTTCCCTTGCTCCGACAACTGCATCAGCGGTAAGGCATATGACGGGGGTTGTCACATTGGGGCCTTCTTTATGGCTTCTTATCTCACGGAATGCTTCTTCACCATCCATCTCCGGCATTCTCTGATCCATTAGGATTACGTCATATTTATTCTTAAGCGCAAGTTCCACACCCATTTTTCCGCCGCTAGCGGTATCGATTCCAACAAGTGTGTCTCTCAGGAATTCCGTGGCAACGATAAGATTCATTCTGGTGTCATCGACTATGAGAATTCTGGCATCAGGTGCCCTGAAGCTTTCATGATAAGCTTTCTTTTCACCGAGATTCTTTTCGAATTTTTCCTTGAAGTTTCCTACAGGGTCTTCCGAAAGAATCACCTGGGGAATCGTTATCGTAAAGGTGGATCCTTTTCCGTATGTGCTCTCTACCTCTACTTTTCCGTTCATCATTTCAAGCAGCATCTTGGCGATCGCAAGTCCGAGACCGGTTCCTTCCTTGGTGCTGTTTTTTTCAAGATCGACTCTTTCGAATTTTCCGAAAAGCCTGCCTATATTTTCCTTGCTGATTCCGATACCGGTATCAGTTACGGAGATGATAAGTTCCATTACAGGTTTGCCGTTTTCACCGGTTTTTCTTTCACCTTCATTCATCTTAAGAGTTACGCTGCCTTCGTCTGTATATTTGACAGCGTTGTTTAGTATGTTGGTTATTACCTGACGTACTCTTACCACGTCACCGTACAGATGATCCGGAAGGTTCTCATCCACATCAGTCACAAATTTAAGGTTCTTCTCCCTTGCCTTGAAGTAGATCATGTTGCTGACATCATTGATGACGGAGCTGAGCTGATACTCAACTTCAACGATATCCATTTTGCCTTCTTCAATCTTGGTAAAATCAAGTATATCGTTGATTATTGCAAGCAGATTGCTTCCGGCACTGTCTACGTTTCCGGAATAGTTTCTGATCTTTTTGAATGCCTCATGATAGGCCATGGGGCTTGCACCTGCAAGTTTTTCGGCCTTGGAGGATTCTCTGAGTATCATTTCATTCATGCCCAGGACGGCATTGATGGGAGTTCTTATCTCATGGCTTGTATTTGCAAGGAAATCTGTCTTGGCTTCGCTTGCACGTCTTGCCGCATCTATTGCGGAGTCCTGTTTGATCCTGGCTTTAACAATTTCGTACTGAGCGATCGCACACATTCCGACATTGACAAGATACATCATGGGAAGGCGTGAATAGTAAACGTCCGGGAAGCGGTAACCGAGCTCTCTTAAGGGTGTATTCATGTAGACAGCCATTATGGCAAAGAACACAAGGTTGAAATACAGACCGTAAGCGAGATTGAAGAAAAAGAAAACGACCGGAACTGCAACGAAATACAGGAAGATGCTGGACCCTTCGGTTCCGCCGGTATAAAGGAAAAAAAAGAATGTTATCCAGTATACGAAGCACTGTATCTGTAATGCAAGGTGGGCGAGCCAGGCACGCTTCTTTTTGCCGAACTTGCAGATGGAGAAATTCATTACCGCTATAGCGGTCATTATTGCACAGAAGAGTGCATACTTGGCAACCAGCATTTCTCCGCGGATATAGTTATCCATACAAAGGTAGAAACAAAATACTACGGTGACTGTATAGATGATGATCATGAGAGTCAGATTGATCTCACAGAATCTTTTATCTATGTGAAGATGAAGCTTCTTTTTTTTATTCATTTCAGTGCTCCAGCTTTAATCGGATTCGGGATGAAAAAAATCACATACAGGCAGTAAAAACATAAGTTTAGTATGCGAAAACATTATATGATATGTTCCCAAAGAGATTCAACCACTCTGTTTGATGGATGAATTCCGAAACAGGTATTGAAGCATAAAAATCTTTAAGAGTTGTTCGATTATTTTTATCATGAATATATGTTAAGGTTATTTCATCCGGTTTTGAAAAAACAAAGCCGGAACTTCATCAGATTTTGACAGGAGTATTCTGAAGATCATATGGAATTACTTGACGGATTAAATCAGGCGCAGAGGGAAGCTGTCACTACAACCGAAGGATATGTCCGCGTTATTGCGGGAGCCGGCAGCGGAAAAACCAAAGCACTCTCAACGCGTTTTGCATATCTTGTGAACGGGCTCGGGATCATGCCGGGGCATATTCTCTGCGTGACTTTTACCAATAAATCTGCGAATGAAATGAGGCAGAGGATACATAAGCTGACGGGAGACGATGATACCGGATATATCAATACTTTTCACGGATTCTGTGTATCGGTTCTTCAGGAGGATTCACATGCTATCGGATATCCCAAGAGCTTTATAGTTCTCGATAACTCTGATATTGATGACATGCTTAAGATCATCTATGAAGAAAGAGGACTTTCGCTCAGGGACAAGACCTTCAGCTCTGCAAGGGATATGTTTGAGATGAGAAAGATCAAGGAGGATCCCGAGTACTATCTTGATATGCTGGCTATGCCCCTTGAGATCCTGAAGGAGAAATATGATTCCGCCACTGAGGTAAGGGACATACTGTTCTATGGTTATCTTTATCAGGAAAAGAAATGCTTCGGGCTTGATTACAATGATCTGATCAAATTTACATTATATGTTTTTCAGGAAAATCCCGAGATAAAGCTGAAGTGGCAGCAGCGCCTCGAATATATAATGATCGATGAGTTTCAGGATATCGACAGTCTTCAGTACGAGCTTATGGAAGTACTGGCGGGATATCATAAGAATCTGTTCATAGTCGGTGACCCGGATCAGACAATCTATACCTGGAGAGGGGCGGATGTAAAATATCTGATCGAATTCGATAAGCATTTTTCTGATGTTAAGACCATCATGATGAATGAAAACTACAGATCGACTCCTCAGATTCTGGATGTCGTTAATTCGCTGATCGATAAGAACGGATACAGAATGAAAAAAGATCTGGTCCCGACACTTCCTTCCGGGGAAAGCGTTCTCTGCCATATGGCACCGGGTACGGCGGATGAGGCGGACTGGATAACCGGAGAGATCCTTTCACTTAAGGGATGTGGAATACCTTACAGCAGCATGACGATCCTCTACAGGGCACACTATGTGACAAGGACCATAGAGGAAGGTCTAATGAAGGAAAAGATCCCGTATACCATTTATTCCGGTGTGCAGTTTTTTGCGAGAGCCGAGATAAAGGATGCGCTCTGTTACCTGAGAATGATCGTTTACAGGGATGACATTTCCTTCAGACGTATTGTCAATCTTCCTAAGAGAAATATCGGCAAGAAAAGAATGAACATGCTGGAGCAGTATGCCAGGGATAACGGCTGCTCACTGTACATGGCGCTTTATGAAAATCTTGATCATGAAATGATCAAAAGTACAAAGGCAGAACAGTTCATAGATCTTATCGAAAATATGGCAGGGATATATGATGGCATGCCGGTTTCTGAGGTACTCTCAAAGATCCTTGATGAGAGCGGATATGAAGAGATGCTGAGGACCGAGGGGGCTCAGGATAGACTGGATAATCTGGCCGAATTAAAACAGGCAGTGTTTGAATATGAGACTACATGCGGTGAAGAGGTCGGACTGGAAGACTATCTGAAGCATATTGCACTTTTTACAAACGCGGATGCAGATGCCGGACAGGAAGACAAGGTTAAGCTAATGACGGTACATGCTGCGAAGGGACTTGAATTTCCTTATGTATTTCTGTGCGGTATGAATGAAGGCATCTTCCCGTCAAGAAAGGTTCATACCCTGGAAGGAATGGAAGAGGAGAGGCGGCTTGCTTTCGTTGCAATGACGAGAGCTAAAAAGAGGCTGTATATTTCCGAAGCCGGTGGTAATACATTCGAGGGGGTTCCAAGATATCCATCAAGATTTATCATGGATATAGATCAGAAACTGCTTCAATATACCGAGGAGCCGGATGAGACTCTTATGGCCGCCATAAGAAAGCATATCGAATTTGACAGCAGACATCTTAAGGGCGCGGAAAAACTGAACATGCTTGAAAAAGGCACCAGAGTCATGCATGAGATTCTCGGAGAGGGTACCATCCTTGAGGTTAATGCAGATGACGGAAGCTATATGATAAAATTCGATAAGATCGAAACGCCCAGACTTATATCGGTCAAGGTAAAACTCAGTGTCATTTGATGCATAACACTGCTTTTTCCTGTTGAACAAAAAGATTGATCCATAGATACAGAACCCGGTCCGCATTGATGTAAAACGGAGAGATATCATGAATTATAAGGCTGAGCTTCTTAGAACCGAAAAATACAGACTTGGCGAAGGGCCGTGTTATGACCCGGAAACCGGAATCCTGTCATGGGTGGATATCATGGACGGAAAGCTGTGGCAGATGGGATCCGACGGCGTCCGCAGCAGCTTCGATCTCGGACAGCCGATAGGTGCAGCAGTTCCCGTAAAAGACTCAGACGGTTTTGTTTTATGCGCGATGGACGGTCTGTATCTGTACGAGTCAGCAAAAGCGGAACTTCTTCATGATCTTTCAGGCTTATTTAAACCTTACTTAAGATGTAACGACGCTAAGGCTGATCCTCTTGGAAGACTATGGTTCGGGTCCTCTGTTAATGACGATCATCCGGCTGAGGGGAATCTGTATAAGCTTGAAAACGGACAGATAAGCATAATGCAGGCTGATACAAAGATCTCGAATGGCCTTGCGTGGAGTGCGGACAGAAAGTTCTTCTTTTTCTCGGACACTCTGAAATATGCGGTTTTTAAATATGATTATGACGAAAAGAACGGGCTCATCTCAGGCTGTCGTGAACTCTTTAAGACGGAAAACGGCGTTTCGGACGGTCTTTGTATCGATTCAGAGGATGATCTCTGGGTCGCATACTGGGGCGGAAAGCGCGTGGAGCACAGGAGCGGCATGACGGGTGAACTGCTTGATATCATTGATGTTCCGGCTGAGCATGTGACTTCATGCTGTTTTGGTGGAAGCGACATGCAGACTCTTTATATCACTACTTCAGGTGAGGGATTAAGCGGCGAATATGACGGCTGTCTTTTCACCTGCAGGGTAGGGGTAAAGGGTGTCGGTCCTGACAGGGTTATTTTGTAGGAAGTGCACAAATCTGCTAATAGTATTACTTTTTTTTATGGGAAAATCTTCCACATGATGATATACTATAAGTCGTCTTAAAATTTTCATGGGGAGGCTTTTCTTATGGCAGAAATGAATTTTGATTGGATTAACTATTACAGGGAATTTGCTAATTCAATCGGCAGGTACAAAAATGACAGGAGAGAGCTGGTAGAAAGGCTTAAGAAGACCTATGCAAAGGCCAACATCGCCATGCCCATCCTTGAATTGTATAATGAGCTTTTTGATCTCGATCCCTTCACTGTTTTCGGTCTGTTTAACAGACTCAACATGCCTAATGAGCAGAGGATCAAGATCATGACGGGTCTTGCCGTCAACATCGGTGTCGGCGCTGAAATCCCTACCAATTTCGATTCAATCCCCGTACTTAACGAACTGGATACAACATTCTACAGATTCAATGACCAGAGAGACATGAACGATATCGATCGTCTCTGGACTCTTTTTGAGCGTGCCATGAACTATGCGGCAGCTCCCAATCCCATGAACCGCCAGGCACTCGGCGAGTATTTCGATATCTGCCTTAAGGTAAAGGGCAACGGTAATATCAAGATAACCAAGGGACTTTACTGGATAGCTCCCAATATTTTCATGCCGATCGATTATTCGATCATCTGGTATCTGCTCAAGTCCGGAATTATTCCTGCAGAAGAGGCTGCCCAGTTCCCTGAGATCGTTGACGATATTCCTTCCGCAAGCTATTTTGAGATACTCGACAGAGTATATACACTCATCAATGCAGGAAGAGTTCCTTTCAAGAGTATCCCCGAACTTGTTTACAATGCTTGGATCGCATCCGAGGATCAGAACAGAAAGAGCCGCGTAGGCGAGAAGTATTCCAAGGGTACCGGTCTTCCCGATGATGATGTACAGACTGTAAAATACTGGCTCTATGCACCGGGACAGTTCTCAGAGAGATGGGATACATTCTACAAGAAGGGAATAATGGCTATCAGATGGGGCGCAACCGGTGACCTCAGACAGTACGATTCCCAGGAAGAAGTAAGAAAAGCTATGATGGCGAAGATCGATCCGACCAAGCCTTTCAAGTTTTCTTCTTATTCCGCATGGCAGTTTGTTAACGGAGTTAAGCCCGGTGATGTTATCTTCGTAAGAAAGGGAGACAACACCATTCTTGGAAGAGGTGTGGTTACTTCCGACTATATCTTCGATGATTCACCCGATGATGATTACAAGCATTTCAGACTTGTTAACTGGGGACAGCAGGGATCATGGGAAATTCCTCTTCAGTCTGCAGTCAAGGTTCTTGCCGACATCTCACCCTATACCGATTATGTCGATAAGCTGAATTCTCTTTTCGGATTCGAAAAGGAAAGCAGTGAAGACGGAGCAATGCTAAATTATCCTTCATACGGAAAAGAGGATTTCCTGAAGGATGTCTATATGCAGCCTGAAGGATATGACAGACTTGTCAGACTTGTTCAGAACAAGATGAACATCATCATCGAAGGCGC
Source organism: uncultured Lachnospiraceae bacterium (assembly GCA_946631295.1). GTDB lineage: Bacteria > Bacillota > Clostridia > Lachnospirales > Lachnospiraceae > AC2028. The sequence continues at coordinate 12,997 of CAMOZY010000044.1, read as the reverse complement.
TCCCGGTGTAGGTAAAACTTTCACCGCCAAGCGTCTTGCATACTCGATGCTCGGAGAAAAGGATCCCGACAGGGTTGAGATGATCCAGTTCCACCAGAGCTACAATTACGAAGACTTCATCGAGGGATTCAGACCTTCCGAGAAAGGAATGGGCTTCGACATCAAGCGCGGTGCATTCTATAAGTTCTGCCGTAAGGCACAGGAAGATCCCGATAATAAGTACTTCTTCATTATCGACGAGATCAACCGTGGTAACGTATCCCGTATCTTCGGTGAGCTCTTCATGCTGATCGAGCCTGATAAGAGAGGAAATGAGCTTTCACTTCTGTATTCGGGAGAAAAGTTTAATGTTCCCAGAAATATCTACATCGTCGGACTCATGAATACAGCCGACAGAAGTATCGCGATGATCGACTACGCTCTGAGAAGAAGATTTGTATTCTTCGACATGCAGCCCGGATTTGAGTCCGATGGTTTCATAAAGTACATGAGATCTTTCGGTGCTCCCAAGTTCGAGAGCCTTATCAACTGCGTAAAGTCCCTCAATCAGGCAATCACGGACGATCCCGCACTTGGTGCAGGCTTCTGCGTAGGACACAGCTACTTCTCGAATCTTAAGTCTGCAGATGATGAGATCCTCAGCAATATCGTTGAGTATGAGATGGTACCTCTTCTTCAGGAGTACTGGTTCGATTCACCTGAAATGGTTGCTGAGTGGACACAGAAATTGAGGAATTCGATAGCATGACACTTGATGAATGTGCAAAAATACTGGCCGACGGACTGACACTCCAGGTCAAGCGCGGACTGGTCAAGGATTATGTTCAGGGTACCGATGTCGAAAGTGCCATAAGAGGCAGGATGGATGTATCCGGTTCGCTCCGCGACAGGACGATATACAAGAGACGTATGATCTGTATTTTTGAGGAATATACCGAGAACTGTCCTCTTAACAGGATAGTCAAGGCAGGCTCCAAGCTTCTGATAAGCTGCCCGGATATTTCCGAGGAGAACAGGAAGCGACTCCAGGATCTTATGATCTTCTTTTCCGGCGTGGACGATATCAGTCTTCGCAGGATGAACTGGAGGATCAACTACGGCAAGAACGGACCTGCATACAAGCCCATGGTTGAAGCATGTAAGGTTGCTGCAAACGAGCTTTTGTGATAAATGGGCTTTTATATAAAGGCTTTGAAGAAGAGTGGTCCGTCTGATAAGATATGATCATCATTATACGGATAGGGTATTCCCTATCCGTATGAATTTTTTAGAAAGGTTTTTGGGAAATGAAAAGGATAGGTAAGATGTCTCACCGGATAAAGAGTATGAGTCTTGCGTTCGTGCTTGCTTTTTTGCAGATCGCAGTCTCTGTTTTTGCACTCACTTCACCGCTTCGTGTATATGCCGGTGAACAGCTGGGTGAGAATAATTTTGATTCCGGTAAGGGACTTCCGTGGCATATATGTGAATCCGCAACAGGAAGAATGGATTTTGAGATTGAAGACGGAGTATACCGTATAACCATCCTTAATCCCGGCGGACTTTCAAACGGAGGAGAGGACAGATGGGACTGCCAGTTCCGTCACAGGGGGCTTACCATAGTAGCCGGTCACACATATCATGTCCATTACGAGATCAAGGCATCAACCTCCGGAAAATACTATACGAAGATCGGTAATCTCGCAGGTGATGTGGAGATCTGGCACAATATGTCAAACGGTTATGATCTCGATGCAACCTGGGATCCCATATGGATAAATGCAAATGAATGGAAGGTTGTTGATCTCGACTTTACCGCACCGCAGTCAATCGATGTGGCAGAGTGGGCTTTTCACCTTGGCGGAGACGGTCAGTATACCCAGGGAGTATGTTTCCCTACAGGTACCGTGATCGAATTCGATAATATGTCCCTTGTCGATAAATCGGACAGTTCCCACGACTATATTCCAAAAGAGCCCTTTGTAAGATCAGGTATCCTTGTCAACCAGGTAGGATATATTCCCGGAATGAAGAAGACTGCCGTTCTTTTATCCGATTCGGATAAGCCGGTATCATTTGGGGTATTTCGTTACAATGCCTCCGGAAATGAAAAAGAGCAGTATGAGAGAGTCTATGACAGCACTTCAGTGGTGTTTGGGTTTGATCCCGACTCGGGTGACAAGGTTCATATTCTCGATTTTACCGGAGTCGATGAACCCGGACAGTATGTGATCAGTGCTGAGGGCGGCGCGGAGTCGAGACTTTTCAGCATAGGAATATCGGCAGAGTATTCTTCCATGCTCTATGATGCACTTAATTATTTTTATCAGAACAGATCAGCAATAGATATACAGAGTCAGTATATTTCATCGGGTGATGCTTCCTCGCTTTCAAGGCGTGCGGGGCACACATCCGATAATGCTAGCGTTCTTAACATATGGGGATATTCCGGAACTAGCGGAAGCGCAGATGTTACAGGTGGATGGTATGATGCCGGTGACCACGGAAAATATGTCGTAAACGGCGGAATATCTGTCTGGATCCTTCAGAATATGTATGAAACAGCGCTTGCCACCGGAACTGTAGATGCTTTTGTTGACGGAACCATGCTTATCCCTGAAAATTCCAATTCATATCCCGATATTCTTGATGAAGCAAGATGGGAGATGGAATGGATGCTTAAGATGCAGATATCCGGGGGCGAATATGACGGAATGGTCTATCACAAGGTGACGGATGAGAAGTGGACCGGTCTTGCGGTCGCACCTGCAGATGACCCTCAGCCCAGAGTCCTGTATCCTCCCACGACAGCAGCAACTCTGAACCTTGCAGCATGTGCTGCGCAGAGTGCAAGACTGTGGAAGGATATTGATGATGCATTTGCAAATACCTGTCTTGAGGCGGCAAAGCGTGCATATAATGCAGCTTTATCACATCCGGATATGTATGCTCCAATGGAAGATACTCCCGGAGGCGGCGCTTACGGTGATGATAATGTTCTTGATGAGTTTTACTGGGCTGCCTGTGAACTCTATATAACGACAGATGATTCCGGGTATCTTGATGATGCCTCATCATCTTCCTATTATCTGAAGGTTCTGACCGATCTTTCCGGAGGAGAGAGCGTTAATACTTTCGGAAGTTTCGACTGGGGGCACACGGCTACGCTCGGTACTCTTTCGCTTTTGATAACCCAGAATCATATTTCTGCGAAAGATTATGATGCGGCCATCGATTCACTTGATAAGGCTGCCTCGGTTTTCACAGATATGGAAAGCAAACAGGGTTACGGTCTGCCTTATGCTGCAAGCACTCTGTCTTCAACCGATTCATCAAGCGGATACCTGTGGGGATCGAATTCTTTTGTCATGGACAATGCAATGGTCCTGGCATATGCATATATGAAAACAGGAAAAGAGGATTATCTGAATGCTGCTATCTCTGCAATGGATTACATCCTCGGAAAAAATGCCAATGATTATTCCTATGTAACGGGCTATGGCTCACACAGTGCAATGTATCCTCATCACCGCTTCTGGGCGAATCTTATAGATGACAGCTTTCCAATGGCACCTGCCGGAGTACTGGTAGGAGGTCCCAACAGCGGAATGCAGGATCCGTGGGTGAGAGGAATGGGATGGAAAAAGGGAACCATACCTCCCGCAAAGTGTTATCTCGACCATATAGAGGCATATTCTGCCAATGAATGTGCGATCAACTGGAATGCACCTCTTGCGTGGATGACCGCTTTCACCATTTCAAATACGGAAGGGATAATTCCCGGGGTTCACGGCCTTGGGGCCGGAAATGAGGTGGCATCTGCCGGTAATGTGCCGGGCTCAGGCTCGCAGACACAGGATCCGGGACAGTCCCAGACAGGAAATGTTCAGGTTCAGACCCCTGCGCCGGTCGTTGCAAATACAGCTTCCGAAACTGTAGCTGCGGCAGCAGGCGCGGGCACTGTTGTACAGCCTTCATCTGAAAAAAGCGATGATATGGCAGGAGTGCTCAAGGCAGCCATCATAGTATTTGGAATAGTGGCAGTGGTTCTTCCTACCGAAATCTTCATCTATAAGCTTGTAAAACTTAAGAAAGAAGACAGCGCAGGCGGAAAGAACGGGAATAATAAGGAATAATTGCTTTATTTTTCCCGAAATTTGCTCTTAATATTTTTTTAATTGAATCTGCCTGTTATTAATTGTAAAATGCCTCTTCGGGGGTACGTGATTTTGAGTATTTTGTTCCGGGGTAAACATTATTTGAAAACTAAAAGAGCATGCGCATTTGGTATGCTCTTTTTTGCGTTGGGTTCTGTTAACGCTTTCTTCCTGTCCGGATGTGCCAACGCTGCCGAGGAAGAAAATATGGTCATTCTTTTTGATGAAGAGAGTGTCACCGAGGTTGCGGGCAACCTTCCCGCAGAGTATGCGGACGTCGTATCTACTATGACGGTTTCATGCAGATACAGGACCGCAGTCACACAGGATCTTGCTTTTGACATAGAGAGAGCCAAGATAAGCACAGTCTATGTTGCAGCCGGTGAGACCGTAAAGAAAGGCCAGCTGCTCATATCGATCGAGACTAATACTGATGTGGAGGCTGAAAGATCCGAACTCCTTTACCAGATCGAAAGGATCGGACTTCTTAAGGAAAGAACTCTTCATCAGAAGGAATATGATATTCAGGTTGCGGAGTTCAATGCAGCAATGGGAGAAAATCCCACCTCTCAGGAAGCACAGAAGGCGCTTGAGGAAGCACTCCAGGCGATAGACGACAGATATTATTTCACTTTGCAGGGTTATGAAGATGATCTTGCCCTTGCATATCTTAAACTCAATAATCTTGCGGCAACTAATGTAGATCACAACATATATGCCGGAATGGACGGAATTGTTGAGTATCTCAGGGATGGTCTTGAAGGTTCGCAGACTGTCATCGGAAGAACGGTCATCACACTCAAGGATCCTAATGATATGTATTTCTATGCCACCGATCCTTCTCTTGGTTCATATCTTGAAGAAGGTCAGGAGGTTATCATATCCGTTTCGGGAGCACAGGCCGGAGATTATGAGGCAATCCCCGAGTTTTCGGAAGATGGAACCACTCTCAGATTTATTCTCACGGGAGATGATGCTTCCAGCGTTTCCATTTCAGAGGGAACTGCAGGTAATATCGTTCTCGAACTGGGAAGGAAGAATAATGTTCTTTCGGTTCCTTTGGCTGCAGTACACAGAGCAGGCGATATCAGCTACGTATATGTAGTTGAAGAAGACGGATACAGACGCTACAAGGAAGTTAAGACAGGACTTGTTGGCGATGACAGAATTGAAATACTTTCCGGACTTGAAGCCGGAGATATGGTTGCGGTGAATTTCTGATGGTAAGAAGATTCGGAAAAGTCCATAAAGTAAAGATGCTGTCCTGCATCGGACTTGCTCTTGTTATGCTGATGACCGGATGCGGACAGGAGGCAGAGGTCAGACAGGAGATCGAACTTATCGATCCTGTTTCCACTGCAAATATCAATGAGAGAGTTGCGAGAAGAACTATCTATGATTATGAGGTGATCGAGGGAAATGTATTCCCCGTCATTACAGAGTATCCTGCAAGTGTCGGAATGAACGCAGCCGATATAGGATATTTTCCCGGACAGAGTGTAAACCGTGGAAGTGTTCTTTTCAGCGGAGACATGAAGGATTATCTTGCTCAGGAAGACAGCCTCAGGGACTCCATAGATAATCTTGTCGTTTCCTATGCTGAGAACAGAAAGGTTAACGAACTCAAGCTTAAGGATTATGAAGGCTTCATAGAGACCAGGCTTCGTGACTGTCCTGAGGATTCACCTATAAGAGTTGTTGTCCAGAAGGTCATCATGGAGAGCGATTATCTTCGTCAGAGCATGGAAGATGATGAGATCATCTATGAACTCGACCTCAAGCATTACAACGATCTTCTCTACAGGCTTATTGCAAATGAAGCAAGAAGAAAAGTTGTTTCGGGAATGAACGGAACCGTAGTTGCCGTATCTAATGTTTCACCCGGTACATGGGTCTCGGAAGGCACCAATGTTTCAGCTGTAACCGACGGAACAAGCCTGAACATCCTTGCATCCTACAGATCCGCCAAGACCATGTCTTCCGCAAAGGAAGTATATGCGATCATAAACGGTGAAAGATACGATGTAACATATATTCCCTATTCTGCTACAGAGATCAATGCGATGAAGGCATCCGGAAGAGATGTTTATTCCGTATTTGAGATCGACGATCCGGAGGGTAAGGTCAAGGCGGGCCAGAAGGTTTCCGTAGTCATCATTTATGACAAGCAGGATAATGTCCTGTCCATATCAAGGGACGCCGTTCACAGAGACGACGGCGGATATTATGTAAATCGTGTTTCGGGCGATAAGGTGTATATCACAAGAGGCCTTACCAACGGAATGTTCATAGAAGTGCTTTCGGGCCTTGAAGAGGGTGATGAGGTTATGGTCGATACCTACTCAGAAGCTCCCGAGAATATGTTCACACTTGGCCGCGGAGATTACTTCGTAAAATATGAAGGAACAGGATACTTAAGTTATCCCGATATCTCCAATATCACCAATTCCGTAAAATACGGAACGGTAACGCTTACTCTCAAGAATGTTGTTCAGGGACAAAGAGTACGTAAGGGTGAGGTCATAGCATATGTTTCCGTCACACCCAATAATGTGACTCTTGAAGAACTTCAGGTCAGGCTTGTAAGACTTAATGAAAGAAGAGAACTTGCACAGGAATCTGTAGATGATCCTGCAACATACTATCTCGATACATATGTACAGGAACAGCTTAAGAATGCGGTTGCATCGTATGACAGACAGATACAGTCTGTAACCGAACAGATAAATGAGCTCAGGGCTTCTTATAATATAACGGCGTTCTATGCTCCCTGTGACGGAGTCATTGGTTATATCACAGATCTCAGTGATGGCGCTGTTCTCAAAAGCAATGAACTTATCGCAACGGTTGCGGCAGTTTCTTCCGAATTCCTTTATGCACAGAATGATGCGAAGACACTCCTTTACGGAATGGAACTTACAGGTGAGTATAACAACCCCGTTACCGGAGAGACCGTCACCTTCCCTCTGACAGTTTCAAGTGTTTCGTTCGGAGCGATAGGTCCCGACCTTGCATCCGACAAAGTTTACATGATGCCCTCCACGGATGATCCCATTCCAGGCGGAGCATATGATACGGTTGCTGAATTCTCGGCACAGATTCCTTCGGGACAGGCAGTCTCTGTTACCAATCCCTGGGAAGCATGGCAACAGCAGCAGGCTGAAGCCAATGCAGCAAAGGGACAGGCTTACAAGGTTTCCGGATATACTCAGTACGAGTCAAATGTCCTCCTTGTTCCGGTCAAGGCTGTAACATATGTTGACAAGCAGGCATATGTCACTGTTTTTGAAGACGGGCAGTATGTAAGAAGAGCGTTTATCGCAGGCGGCGGAGATAATCCGAGGGCCGTGACTATAGACGGAGTTCAGTATATCTGGGCTATCGAGGGAATTGATGAAGGAATGGTGGTAGTTTACTGATGCTTTTCCTGGAACTTCAGAAAATAAAAAATAAGAAATGGATGTTTGCATGTCTCCTTCTCGGAGCCGTGCTGCTCTTTGCATCTGCAGTAAGCTTCCCTATCTACAGGACTGCTGTGCTTGACCGTATGCTCGATGATCAGTTTGCGGAAAGCTACACCGAAAACGGCGAGTGGCCCATGCAGATGAAATTCTATTTCCAGGTTGGTAAATCGGGAAATATGAGCGGACTTGCTTCTAAAGAGGAGAATGTTCGTTCCACGTATTCGTTACTTGGAGTTCCCGAATACAGGACTATCTACTATTACTCAACTATAGGAACCGATGCGGATCCGGATCTTTCAAGAGGAGAGGATGCCAAGATTTCTCTCAGGGTAGCGATGCTGACCGGCCTTGAAGATCATATCAAGATGATAGACGGCACTCTGTGGGAAGATGAGGATTCAAGCGACAATACTCTTGATGTCATTGTCAGTGAGGAGACATTCCTTTCTTCCGGTATGATAATCGGAGATGTATTTGCATTCCCCATGCTTTCCCCCAGTGTTAAGGATCCTATCAGACTCCGCGTCGTCGGTGTTTTTGATACTGCCGATCCTTCCGACAGCTACTGGCAATCGGATACCAGGATGTTTACCAATACCATCTTTGTAAGATCCGACCAGTTCCTTGATTATTTCGTTAACAATCCTGACAGACCCAAGTTTGCATTAAACTGTAATATCTATAATCAGTTTGATTATATGTCCGTTGATGCTTCGGATGCAGCGGCTATTTCAAGTGCAACCGATGCATATCTGAACAGTTCATACGGTTCACTTACCAGCCGCCCTAAGTTCATGGACGTGCTTGATAAGCATGAGTCTTCAAGAAGAAGGATCTCCGTATCGCTTCTCCTTCTTGAGATACCTCTTTTACTGCTTCTTGCAGCATTCATTCTCATGATCTCCGGACAGCTCTATTCAATGGAGGAAAATGAAATCTCCATGTATAAGAGCAGAGGAGCTTCTTCGGGTCAGATTTTCATACTGTACCTTCTTCAGAGCATTATCATTGCCGTGATAGCAAGCCTTATCGGTATTCCGATAGGAATGTTTGTGTGCAGAGGCCTCGGCAGCGCAAGTTCCTTCCTTGAGTTCGGCATCAGAAGAGAACTTGACATCAGGTTCACCGAAGAAGCGTTCATGTATGCGCTTGTTGCTGCAATCATCTGTATCATGATCATGACCCTTCCTTCAATCGGAGCTTCGAGACTTACGATAGTCGGTGCCAAGCGCGGCGGCGCAAAGGGTAAGAAGGCTCTCTGGGAAAAGTTCTATCTTGATTTCCTTTTCCTGGGAATATCCATTTACGGATACTACAATTTCTCACATCATACCAACGATCTTCTCGAAAGTGCGCTTAAAGGTGAATCACTTGATCCCCTTCTTTATTTCTCGTCCTCACTTTTCATACTCGGTGCGGGAATGCTTCTGATAAGACTCAGACCTCTTGTTGTAAAGGTTGTGTTTGCTCTTGGAAAGAAGTTCTTTTCACCCGCATCATATGCTGCAATGCTTGAGAGTATCAGAAGTGCACGTTCTCAGCAGTATATATCACTCTTTGTTATCCTTACTGTTGCACTCGGAATGTTCGACGCGGTTTCGGCAAGAACCATTCTTGAGAATTCACTTGCCAATACATCATACATTGACGGAACCGATATCAGATTCCGTGAGATATGGTATGACAATTCTGCATCAAGACAGTTTGATCCCACCATCGAGTTCAAATATTATGAGCCCGATTATTCGGATTATGCAGGCTTTACCAAATTCACCGACGGATATACCAGAGTATATCTTGAGGATGGATATATTAAGAACGGTTCTTCGGGAAGAGATGTCGTAAGCATCATGGGCATCCATACCAAGGAATTCGGTACGATAACCGACGTTGATGATTCGCTTCTGAACACTCCGTACAGACAGCTCCTCAACGATCTTGCTCTTGCTCCGAAGGGGGTTCTTCTTTCAGCTAATTTCAGAGATTCTGTAGGACTTGCTGTCGGTGACAGGATCACATTCTACGATAAGAACAGTGCGTCAATAGATGCAACCATCATCGGATTCTTTGAATACTGGCCCGGTTATGAACCTGTCAGCAGGGAGATTGATGCTGCGGGAAGTATTGTTGAAACTTCCAATTATATGATCGTTGCCAATTATTCTTTTGTAAGGAAGAAGTTCGGACTCCAGCCTTATTATGTATGGATGGGACTTTCCGAAGGCGCGAGTGCCGATGAATTCTACAAGTGGGTAGAAGAATCGGGAACTCCTCTCACTTATATGTCCGACAGAAATAAAGACCTTGAGAAGACTGTTGAAGATCCTCTTCTTCAGGGAATGAACGGTATCCTCACCATGAGCTTCATCGTTATGCTCATCCTGTGTGCTGCAGGATACCTGATCTACTGGGTTCTTTCCATTAAAGCCCGTGAAATGATGCTCGGTGTATTGAGGGCAATGGGACTGCACTCCACCGAAATGATAGGAATGCTTTCAATTGAGCAGGCAATATGCGGACTTTATTCTGTTGTTGCCGGATCCGTGGTCGGACTTATCGCCTATACACTTTTCGTTCCGATGCTCCAGACGGCATATTCATCGGCTGCACAGGTTCTTCCTCTTGTAATGATCAGAGAGCCTTCCGATATGATCAAGCTGTTTGCTTCAATCGGACTCATGCTCGTTGTAAGCATCTTCGTGCTTATGATAATAATCAAGAAACAGAACATGATCAGAGCTCTGAAGCTCGGGGAGGAGTAATATGGGATCTTCCGTTGTGATAAAAGATGTCACCAGGGATTTCCAGACTCCCGGTGGAAAGGTTTCGGTACTGAAGGGAATAACCTGTACCATAGATGCGGATACAATGTGTATCCTCAGAGGAAAGTCGGGATCCGGCAAGACGACTCTTTTGAATATGATCGGTGCACTGGATGATCCTACGACGGGATCCATTCTGATCGATGGAAAGAGCAGTGCGGGAATGACTTCAAGAGCAAGAGAGAATATGAGAAGAAGACAGCTTGGTTTCGTATTCCAGTCTGTCAGCCTTATCCCTTCGATGAATGCCATTCAGAATGTAATGTTTTCCATGAGAATGGCGGGATGTAAGGAAGATATGGAAAAGAGGGCTATGGAGGTTCTTTCTCTCGTAGGCCTTTCAAACAGAATGACACATATGCCTCAGGAGATGTCCGGAGGTGAACAGCAGAGAGTTGCAATAGCAAGAGCTCTTGCACACAGACCTAAACTGATACTTGCCGATGAGCCTACTGCAGAGCTTGACTCTGGAATGGCAGCTCAGGTTACAAGGCTTTTCAAGCAGATATCGGAAGAACAGCATGTTACTATTATCATGACCACACACGATGTTGGCCTGATGGGTGCCGGAGACCAGCTCATTGAGCTTAAGAACGGACGTATAGAGGGAAGCGATGGGGCGTAATGAATCATTAGACAATAGCATACCCGCAGGCTACCGCGATACTGACGTTCAGCAGTCGGTGCAGGAATCCGAGGCTTACGAGCTTGCCGAGGCAGCAGCACAGGAGATTGTTCAGACTGAAACTCCTCAGACGAAGGCTGTTCAAAAGGAAGCTGTTCAGAACGATAGTTCACAGGCCGGAATTTCTCAGACGGCTGAAGTGTCCTTGGATCAGAATACTGCTTCTGAACAGAATGCAGAAGCAAACGTGACTGTAAATGATCAGAGTCCGAATGATACGGTTTCACAGGAAGCGGGTGCCGGGGAGAAAGCAGAAACAACTCCCGAGTATATGATAGATGCCGAAGGACTGGTCAAGATATACAAGACCAAGGAGACCGAGGTTCTGGCGTTGTCCGGACTTGACCTGAAGATTGAGAAGGGCGAATTTACCGCACTTATCGGTAATTCCGGTTCGGGTAAATCAACATTCCTGAATATGATCGGAGGACTTGATGTTCCAAGTGCCGGCAAACTTTATGTAGGCGGAAAGAACCTCTTCAGGATGACTGAGAGAGAGAGAGTCAGATACAAGAGGGATACGGTCGGATTTGTCTGGCAGAACAATGCAAGAAACCTGTTCCCGTACCTTACAGCGATAGATAATGTCTGCATCCCGATGCGTATCAGCGGACTTAAGCATAAGAAGCAGAAAGCTGAGCATCTCCTGGAACTTGTCGGGATGATCAATCACCGAAACGACAGGCTCGGAACATTGTCAGGAGGTGAGCAGCAGAGAATAGCAATAGCGATAGCACTTGCCAATTCTCCGGGACTTCTTCTTGCGGATGAGCCAACAGGCTCGGTTGATGAAAGAACGGGAGACCAGATCTTCGAAATCTTCACCAAACTGAACGAATCCGGTCAGACGATTCTGGTTGTTACACACGACCTCGCACTTTCGCGAAAGGTTCGAAGAGTTGTGGCAATAAGGGACGGACGTATCAGTTCCGAGAGAATCCTTAAGGAAAGCTTTGCCGACAGGCTCAAGGAATCTGGGGTTGACTGGAGAAATGAGGAAACCCAGGAAGAATATGTGGTTGTTGACAGAGCAGGACGGCTCCAGCTTCCCGCAGATATGATCGAGAAGATCGGAGGCAATCCCGGAAGGCTTGTTGTAACATATGAAGATGGGCAAATTCGACTAAAGAGTCCGGGTCAAAATGCAGGAAATTAAAAAATGATTGTCAAGATGCACAAAAGATACAATTAGTAATTGACTTTCTATCGATTTTTTGCATAAAATCAATTGTGAAAAAGCAAAAATTAACTAGATTTAATAAATTGATAAACATATAATAAAATCTATGAAAAACGGTACAAAAAAACTAATCGGCACTATTGTTTTCTGCGGAGCTTTCGCAGGTGTATGCGCTCTCCTTAACCTTCGTGGTAAGGACGACTACAGTGAAAAGTATGCGGGATATGATCTTACTTCCGACGTAACCGGTCTGGAAAGGGAGGGGACATATACAGGTTACCTTCACGAGCATGAAGGAGCTACATATCCCGGCAAGACGGTAGACATCGATATCTTCGATTATACTGTTGAGGGCGGCAATGTTGAAGTTGTCGCTAATTTCCATGATGAGGCAGAGGTATTATTTACCGATATCGAGTCAAAGGTTACTTTTGATGTAGATGTTCCCGAGAGCGGATACTATTATGTCAGGATGGACTATCTGATTCCTGAGTCCAGAGGTGTTGCAGCAGAGAGAAGCATCTATATTAACGGTGAACTTCCTTTCACTGACGCAAACAACCTGACATTCACCCGTATCTGGACAGATGGCGGTGAGATCAAGGTTGATAACCAGGGCAACGAGATCAGACCTACACAGGTTGAAGTCTATGACTGGCAGTCATCTTATTTCAGAGATGATATGGGATATATCACAGATCCCTATACAT
>CAMOZY010000043.1 GCA_946631295.1 uncultured Lachnospiraceae bacterium | reverse complement strand
AAGGAGACATCGCTCCCGGCAACATCACCTTCTTCAGACTTCAGTCCACCTCCGATAACAAGCTTAAGGCTTATGTTGCAGAGGGTGAGGTTCTTCCTGTTGCTACCCAGTCCTTCGGTGGAATCGGAATCTTCGCAATCAAGGAGATGGGACGTTTCTATCGCCACGTGCTTATCGAGAACAACTTCCCTCATCACGGAGCTGTTACATTCGCACACAACGGAAAGGCTCTCTACGAAGTATTCAAGTATCTCGGAGTTGAGAATCTCGGATACAATCAGCCTGCAGCGCTTCCTTATCCTACCGAGAACCCTTTCAAATAATGGATAAGAAGTAAAAAGCGAAAATTTTTACGGCCCGTTCGGATAAGTCCGGACGGGCTGTTTTTTATTGTGCGAATGCTCATGGTAATGTTAAAATATTAAAGATGTGTGTATTGGAGTAAGTAAATGGCAGAGCTTAATGCAAAACCTGTTTCGCTGAAGTGCAAGATCTGCGGAGGAGACCTGGTAAATGATTATCTGGCCGGTGCCTGCAGATGTGAAAACTGCGGAAACAGGTGGAACCTTTCGGATCTGGTCCCGAACTACAAGGACTATCAGAGGGTTGTTGAAAAACTGAACAGAGCTTCGGAAATCCTTGATACGGCAGATGATCCGGCTGAGGCAGGACAGGCTCTCTTAATGTACAAGAGCGCAGCGGCCGACTGCATGGATCATACGGATGTTATCGGTGCAGATCTCATGAGACTGAGCAAGGAAGGGCAGGAGAAGGCTGTCACGATGAAGCATTACACCTCCGGCAGGTCATACATGGGGAAGGGTAACTGCAGAAAGGCCATTACCGAATTCGAGAAGGTGAAGGGCTTCCGTGATACCGATATCCTGATCGAACAGTGCAGGGAGCAGGCGCGCATAGAAAAGAAAAAGCGCATCCCTTATGCGGTGATAATAGGAATGATCGTTCCCGCCGTACTCTGCATCATCCTTAAGGAAAAAGCAGGTCTTCCGATAGCTGCCTGCATACCGATCTTCATCATATTGTCTGCGGGACTTGGATTTGTTGTGTATCTTGAGAATGTATGGTCCGTTATCATCGAGATCCTGTCATTCTTATCCGCCGTACCACTGATCCTCTTCGTGATACTGGCATACGGTTTTCATATGAGCGTGGGGCTCTCTGCGGGAATTGCCGTAGGTGTACCTTTGGGAATACTTATCTTAATGGCTGTTTTAGCGGAAAGGAAATAACATGGAACTTATTAGCGTAATCAAATATGAGGGCAGTAATGAGGTCCTTGCTCACAAGCATCCCAAAGAGGACTTTAACCTCGGTTCACAGCTGATCGTTCATGAGACTCAGGAGGCTCTTTTTTTTCGGGACGGACGTATCTATAATATCTTCCGCTCGGGAAGACATACTCTTGAAACAATGAACTTCCCTATACTGAAGGATCTGATCAAGCTCGGAACAGGCGGAGAGAACATCTTTCATGCCGAGGTCTATTTCATCAATATGGTTACCCAGATGGGTATCAAATGGGGAACCGACAGCAAGGTCAGACTCTTTGATCCCGCATCCGGACTTCACATAGAGATCGGCGCAAGCGGAAGTTTCAACCTTAAGGTAAGTGATTCCGGCAAACTGGTTCTTAAACTGGTCGGAACAAACGAGGGACTTCTCGGAAGTGATATTGTAGGTAACGGAGATGACGGCGGTCTTTCTTACGGAACCGGCAAGTTCAAGGCTCTTGTCATGAACAAGGTCAAGTCCGATATCGCAAGATTCATAAAGGAACAGAACATCAATATTCTCGAGATAGATGCATATCTAGGCGGATTGTCGGAAGCACTCCGTGTTGATATCAATGAGACACTCGATGAGTACGGTCTCTACATGCCTGAGTTCTACGTCACCAGCATCACTCTTCCCGACGATGATCCCAATTTCGCAAGACTTCGTCAGCAGTTTGCAGACAAGACCCTGAAGGTCCGCGATGAGGAGATCAGGAAGGCAGAGGCAGAAGCTGCAAGAGAGAGGAAGGTATTCGAGGCTCAGACCAATGCACAGCTTCAGATGGTCGGTGCACAGGGAGAGGCTGAGGCCCTCAGGATCAAGGCTCAGGCAGAAGCTGATGCATACAAGATGCAGGCAGAGGCGGAAGCTGTCGAGATGAAGATGAAGGGCTACACCTATCAGCAGGAAACTGCAAGAGAGGTCGGCTTAGAGGCTATGAAGAACGGTATCACCGGCGGCTCAGGCACGGGCGGCGGAGCAGGTATCGGAGACATAGCGGGACTCGGTGTCACTCTCGGAGCAATGGGCGGAGTTATCAATATGACCAAGGATGCCCTGAATCCCATTATGGGAACATCGACTCAGGTGGGCCAGGGATTCGGCAATGTAGTAAACGGTCAGACACCTTCACCTGTTGTGGCTGCTTGGAACTGTCCTAATTGCGGAAAGACCGGCATCACCAGTAAGTTCTGTCCCGATTGCGGAACCAAGGGTGCGGAATGAGAATTTGATGATCTGAGAACTTTATGATCCGGGATCTTAACGGTCTAAAAACTTAATGATCCGATAATTTAATGATCTGAATTTAAAAGAGCTGCCGCTTTGGAACAATGGCTAAAGCGGCAGCTCTTAATGTTTTATCTCTTTAAGAATAAAGTGGAGATAAGGGTGTTTTTTCCGGCTCAGACTTTGTATTTTCCAACCATGTTCCCGAGTCCGTCGGAATGTTCCTTTATGGTGTCTGCCTTTTCGGAGACGCTGTCAATGATTCCGGATATCTCTTCGCAGGCAGATGCGGTTATCTCGGCAGAGCTTGCATTTTCCGAGGAGATGGAAGAGAGGGATTCGATCGTACCGTTAAGCATGCTGCAGGCTTCGCTTATTCCGTCCACATTTGTCCTGATGATGCCGAAGTTTTCCTTGGTCCTGTCTATGTTATCAAACAGAACGGAAAGCGACTCCTTGGAACTGGTGCTTGTGGCTTCCTGATGGGACATTACAGCATTAAGCTTTGTAACAAGCTGTATGGTCTTATCTGTCTGGGATTTCAATTCATCCATCATGTTCTTGATCGAGGTTGAGGATTCATTGGACTGTATCGCAAGCTTTCCTATCTCATCGGCAACAACCGCAAATCCTCTTCCGGCCTCACCTGCTCTTGCGGCCTCGATGGAGGCGTTGAGAGACAGGAGATTTGTCTGGTTTGCAATGGAATTGATGGAATCGGCGGCATCGGTAACCTGCTCGACATAGCTTCCGACTCCGCTCATTTCCTTTGTTACCTGCTCGAGCTCCTTCATCGATTCATGGATCGAAGCTATCAGATTGTCGAAGCTTTTGGCGACAAGACTTGAATTATCGGTCATGCTCTTTGTATATTTCTCGGCTTCATCGACTGTTTCAGTCATCTCTCCGAGCCTGCCCACTATCATCCTGACATTGTCCGAAGCGGTGGTAACATCCTCGGATTGCTGGAGAGCACCTGTGGATACACCTGATATAGCTTCTGACAGACCTCTCATTGTATCTGTTGCACGATCTGCGATCACCGACAGCTCGCCTGATGCAGATATTGAATCGGATACATTGTTTTTTACTCCGGATACGATATCGCGTATCTGGTCGATGAATGTATTCATATTCCCGGAGATTGTTTCCAACTCATCTCCGCTGGATATTTCAATTTTCTTGGTAAGATCTCCGGAACCGTCTGCTAAGTCACTCAGTTTGCCATTCAGGGTCCGGAATCCTTTATTGATCTTTGCCGTGAGCAGCAGTACTGCAGCTATGCTTACCGCAAGGAGTATTATTGACAGAATGATGACGGTTCTGATCAGATGCTTTACCTGGGTGTCATACCAGTCGGCACTGAAGTCGACTCCGACGATCCCGACAACTTTACCTGATGACCCGAATACCGGACTGTATGCGCTGTAATGACTTCCCCATTCATCCGTATAGGGTTTGTCGTCTACCGCAGCTGTTCCTCTTCCTGCGATTATCAGGGCATCGGTTGTTTCTACAATGTCCCCCCAGTCTGCGGGTTCCTCGGGATCTGCATCAACAGTGAAGATAAAGCTTTCACTACCGGACTGTTCCATGCAGTAGATATACTCAAGATCGGTGTTTTCACGGAAAATATTCAGGCTGCCCAGAATATCGTTATACATATCCGTTTCCTGATCTCCGTCTTCAAGAGCTTCCAGCTCATCTCCGTCGATGCTGGCCGCAGCTGCATTGGCGATATCGATCATTCTCTGTTTGACGAGGACGACCATTGTGGATTCTGACATAACAGTGAGTGTGGTTCCGAGAACGATCGTTGTGACTAAGAGGATTGCTACGTTGATCAAAAGAATCTGCAGTGTAAGACTTAACTTTCGAACCTTCATGTTTTTTCCCTCCGGCTCATAAGTAAGAAAGAAGTGTATTAATAAATACAAGCATATTTTATCAAAAATGCAGGGCAGATTTAAATACTATGATTGAAATTTTTATTGTTGTATGCATAGGTAAAAAATGGTAGAATATGCGCGATTTGGTCTGAAAAAACGCGGAGGCAGGGCAACCTGCCCGTACAGACTTCAGGTGCGCTGAATGGCAGAACCCGCGAGGAGGCATGTTGGAAATGCTAAGGCCTGATCTGGGAGATAAGAAATGAGTAATTCCACTACTGCCCCGGAGCCCATAATCGAACTTCGGAATGTCACAAGAAGATTTGATGACAACGGATTCATTGCGGTAAATGATTTTAATCTTACCATTGAAAGAGGTGAGTTCGTTACTTTCCTTGGCCCTTCCGGATGCGGCAAGACTACAACTCTTAGGATGATCGCAGGCTTCGACAGGCCTACCAGCGGTCAGATCCTTCTCGGCGGAAAGGATATCTCCAAACTTCCGCCTAATAAGCGCCCCGTTAATACGGTGTTCCAGCGCTATGCACTTTTTACCCACATGAATATCTATGACAATATTGCCTTCGGCCTCAAGCTCAAGAAGATGGACCGCGGCGAGATAGATAAGAAGGTTAAGCACGTTCTTGAAATGGTTGACCTGGAAGGCTTCGAGGAGCGCAGCGTAGCAACTCTTTCCGGAGGCCAGCAGCAGCGTATCGCCATAGCAAGAGCGCTTGTAAATGAGCCGGAGATCCTTCTTCTGGATGAGCCTCTGGGTGCACTTGACCTCAAGATGAGAAAAGAGATGCAGATTGAGCTCAAGGCCATGCATGACCAGCTCGGCATCACATTCATATACGTTACCCATGATCAGGAAGAAGCACTGACCATGTCAGACAAGATCGTTGTCATGAACGGAGGAGAGATCCAGCAGATCGGAAAGCCGGAGGATATCTACAACGAGCCTAAGAATGCATTCGTTGCGGATTTCATAGGAGAGAGCAATATCTTCAAGGGAATCATGACTGGCAAAATGAAGGTAAGATTCTGCGGCGGTGAATTCGAATGTATGGATGATGTTCCCGAAGGAACTCAGATAGATGCGGTAGTCCGTCCCGAGGATGTCATTATCACAGAGCCTTCAAAGGGAACAGTAACAGGTAAGGTTACCGGAGTTGTCTTCAAGGGCATTCATTATGAGATTACCGTGGAGAGCGGAAAGTATGAGATGGTGATCCAGTCCACCAAAACACCGAAGGTCGGTGAAGAGGTCGGAATGTGTCTTGAACCGGACGGCATACATATCATGATTGCGGAAGATCATACTACCAGATTCGATGCTGACGTGAACGAGGATTACAGTCTTGAGTATAACGGCAGGACGATAGATGCCGACATTACCAAGGTCGTAAAGGGCTCAACGCTGAAGGACGGAGTTTTGAAGGATTCTTCCGGAGAAACCATAAGACCCGAGAATCTCAGGATACATGTTTCGATTGAGCCTACAGATATCGAGATGACCGATGATACCGAGAAGGGACTTACAAGCGGTGAGATCATCAACCTTATTTACAAGGGTGACCACTACAGCTATGTAGTCCGTACCGTAAGAGGTCATGACCTTATCGTCGATGATGAATACCTCTGGAACCTCGGAGATATGGTAGGGCTTGTGATGCCTGCCGAGAAGATGAACTTTACACTTGCTAAGTAATAAGATCTGTTCATAAAAGTCAGAACGGCAGATCAATTCGGAGAAAGAATGATGAAAGGAATGTTTCAGAGGAAATACCTCGGAATTCCATATGCGCTGTATCTCCTGGTATTTGTAGTACTTCCGCTTGTAGTCATTGTGACCTATGCATTCACCGATGCAGGCGGAAAACCCGGAGTCGGCAATTTCCTTAATTTCTTTACGGATCCCAATACACTCGGAACTCTTGTGTATTCGCTCGTCATAGCATCCGTAACAACCATAGTATGCCTTGCGATAGCATATCCCACGGCTTATTTTCTTGCGATGAGCAGTATCAGATCCAAGGGGGCCATCATCATGCTGATGATCATGCCCATGTGGATCAATTTCACTCTTCGTATAACAGCCCTCAAGGAACTGCTTACAATGATCGAGGGCAATCTCGCACTTCATCCCTTCATGAACTCTGTGATAGGTATGACTTACGACTTCCTGCCCTTTATGATCCTTCCCATTTACAATCAGATATCAAGGATCGATAAGAGCCTTCTTGAGGCTGCATCGGATCTTGGTGCGGACAGGACGCAGGCTTTTCTTCGTGTGCTCCTTCCTCTCTCGATGCCGGGTGTCATAAGCGGTATATCCATGGTATTTCTTCCTGCGATGACCAACTATGTTGTTCTTGATATGCTCTACAACAGTACGTATATCATGGGAAGTCTTATCGGAAGCTATTTCTCCGCATATGACTGGCACGGCGGTTCAACCATATCACTGATCCTGCTCGTGATCATCTGCATCTTCACTCTGCTTGCAGGCGGAGATGAGAATGAAGGTACTGTGAGAGGAGGTTCCATACTATGAAAAAGAATTCATTTGTCGCTCCTCTTGTCATACTTATCGTACTGCTCCTTATCTACGCACCCATCCTGATCCTTGCGTTCTACAGCTTCACGGATGCGGCATCGATTGGGGAGAGTGTTCATTTTTCACTTGATAATTACATCACTCTTTTTACGACACCGGAACTTGCTGAGATGATAAGAGGCACACTGTTCCTCGCTCTCGGTGTTGCGGTTCTTTCGACGATCCTCGGAACTTTAGGAGCAATGGGTTCATTTTATTCAAGACCCGGAACACTTGCGGCATACCGTATCATCAATCAGATTCCTGTCATCAACGCTGATGTTGTCACGGGCTTTTCCGTCTGCATACTTCTCGTTGTTGTATTCGGAATCAACAAGGATACATTCTTCCCTCTTGTTGCAGGGCAGACGGTTATCTGTGCTCCCTTTGTTTATCTCTCCGTCTATCCCAAGCTCGGACAGATGGATTCTTCCATTTACGAAGCGGCTCTTGACCTTGGTGCATCCCCTGCAGTTGCCGTAAGGAAGGTTGTTATCCCTCAGATCATGCCAGGCATCGTTTCCGGATTTGTGATGGCAGTAACGCTTTCACTTGATGATTATTTTGTCGCAACATATACCAAGCCCGCTGCATTTGATACGATCTCTACCTATGTCGTTAATGCAACAAGGGGTTCTCAGACACAGATCAAGACCGCACTCTGGGCTCTTTCCACGGTTATATTCCTTATTGTTCTTGCGATATGCATTGGCATGAACAGGAGTAATGCCTCGAAGGAAAACAGGAAGGTCAGGAAGAAGAGGAGGATGGAAGCATGATAAGAAGATTGTTGATCCGAATTCTTGCCTGCCTGTCATCCGCATTGATCCTTGCTTCATCGATCGGTGTGATACCTGCAAGGGCTGCCGATGATGTGCTCACCATAAGGGTTTGTAACTGGGAGGAGTATATCGACGAAGGCGGATGGGAAGAAGATGAAGTCATAGATCTCGAATCCGGTGATATATTCGGAGAAGCAGCTCTGTATGAGGAATTCGAAAACTGGTACTATGAAAACTATGGTCAGAGGGTTCGTGTTGAGTACAGCTGCTTTGGAACCAATGAAGAGCTCTACAACATGCTCACACTCGGGGATAAGTTCGATCTTGTATGTCCTTCCGAGTACATGATCATGAAGCTGATGTCCGAGGAAAGACTTGTTCCCTATTCCGATGATTTCTTCGATGAAGATAATGAGCTGAATTACTATATAAGAAATGTATCTCCTTTTATCAGAGACACGTTTGAAAGTAATGAGATAAACGGGGAATACTGGAATAAGTATGGTGCATGTTACATGTGGGGCGTTCTCGGATTCGTCTATAATCCCGAGGTGCTTTCAGAAGAGGAAGTATCCACATGGAATCTTCTTGTGAATGAGGATTACGTACGCCAGATAACGATCAAGGACAATGTGCGTGATGCCTATTTTGCGACCCTTGGCGCTATTAAGGGTGATCTGTTCTTAAGCGATGATTTCCTGAATGATCCCGATTATCATGAAAGACTCGCTGCGGAGATGAACGATACTTCACCTGAGACTATCGCTGAGGCACTTGAGTACCTTCAGAGAGTTAAGGATAATGTATATTCCTTCGAAACTGATTCCGGTAAGGCCGACATGATCACGGGTAAGATCTTCTCCAACCTTCAGTGGTCAGGCGATGCGGTATATGCTATGGATCAGGCGGAGGAAGAGGATTTCGAACTCGATTTTGCGGTTCCCGAAGAGTGTACCAATCTGTGGTTTGACGGATGGGTAATGCTTAAGGATGGCATCGAGGGTGATGCTGAAAGACAGAGGGCATGTGAAGCCTTTGTCAACTTCCTTTCAAGACCTGACAATGCTGTCAGAAATATGTACTACATCGGATATACTTCATCCATCGCAGGCGGAACGGACGGAGACCAGATCTTCGAATATGCCGACTGGTGCTACTCTGCAGACGAGGATGAAGAAGATATAGTGGAATACGATCTCGGATATTTCTTCGATGAGAATCTTTACGGTGAAGAGCAGGGCGAAGGAAGCGGAGAGTATGTTCTGACTGTTCCCGAGGAGCAGACAAGGCGTCAGCTTTTTGCACAGTATCCTCCCAGAGAGGTAACTGACAGAAGTGCGATCATGAGATATTTTGACGGAGATGCCAATGCCAGGATCAATCAGATGTGGATCAATGTCAGATGCTACAACATAGAAAAAATAAACGCTGCCGGATGGGCAGCGTTAGTGGCAGCAGTAGTGCTTATACTTGGTTCTGTTATATATAATAAGACCAAAAAGTTCAGGAACAGATCTATTCGTCGTCCTCTTCGGCCGCAATGACACCGCTGATCACGGATGTGACTGCTGAGATGACAACTGCAACAACTATGACTACGAGTAATCCGCCTGCAAGTATTAAAAATGCTCCTGATTGCATAATCTTAAACTCCTTTTTAAAACGGCTGTAAATATTGTATCACGGCTTGCCGAAAATCACAACAAAGGCAATTTGTACAAGGGGTAAAATCCAATAAATATCGGTCTTTTAAGGACTCTTTCCTTCACGGGAGGAGTCTTTTTTATGCATATGTAACGAAAATGAAAAAGTTTGCCAAATGATGTTGACCTTGGGGGTTAAGGGTTGTAAAGTTGACATCACCATCTGCGGGCGGTTATCAGGACTGCCCTTTTATCATGCGTTTTTTTCCCTTTTTTATTTTGTCATTCATGATCTGTACGGGCTGTCCTAAGGGAGATGATATGACAAATACAGTTTCTGCAGCCCGCTCCCGGCTTGAATCCCTGACCGATGAATATATAACCGGCAAGGGGAATGAACTCATTTCGCTCAGGCGCGGGCTTATCACCAAAGAAAAATTCATGAAAGATGCCGGGGAACTTATAAGGTCCAGGTACGGAGAAGATGATACGGATTCTCTTTTACGGGAATTCGAGGAATACATCTTCGGATACTCAAGGCTGTCACCTCTGATCGACGATCCCGAGATCTCGGACATCAGGGTTACGGGATACAGGACCATACGGGTCAAAAAACTCGGCAGAAGAATGGATGCCGGTGTTTCCTTTTCATCGGAACGGGAATACAGGCAGTTTATTGACTATATCGCAGCGAAAAACCAGGTCAGTGTTTCCAATCTGTCTGCGATACAGAGATTTACGGACAGTGAATCGCATCCCGGATTCATCCTCAGATTCACTGTCTCAATGCCCATCGTGAACACTTATGACGAACCATATCTGTGTATCAGGAAGGTTCCGAAGTCATTTCCTCTTTTGTCGGATCTTGTGGCAAGGGGGATGCTCGATGAGAAGACGGCAAGGATCCTGACTCTACGGTTCAGGATGGGATCAACTCTTATATGCGGCGGGAACTCTTCCGGAAAAACAACGCTTCTTAATGCACTGAAGGAAACAATACCGGACGATATGGCGGTGATGGTGGTGCAGCAGGCGGATGAACTGACCACGATGTTCCACCCGGACATGATGTTCCTTCATTCGGTGCCGCCGAGCGCGGAAAGTAAGGCATCCTATGATCTTGAACATATCAGCATTGCCGGACTTACGATGGATGTCGATTTTTTCATCGTGGGTGAGATCAAAGGGGCTGAGGCTCTTTACATACTGAACGCTGCATGCACGGGGCAGATCTGTGCCGGGACGATCCACTCAACTTCCGCAATGAGGGCTCCGGATAAGCTCGTGGATTATGCGATGTATCAGAGCAGATATTCAAGGGATGAGCTTATGAGGATGATGGACTGTTTCAGAACCCTTGTGTACATGAAGGATTACAGGGTTGCAAGTGTATATGCATGTACGGGATGGAATGAGGAAAGGAGGCAGCTGGAGTATGAACGTCTGGTGTAACCTTGCAGCGTTTGTTCTTTTGTTTGCGGGAACTTACGGGCTTCTGGTGCAGATGAGAGCCTGGGAGGCCGTTAAGAAATCTGCCGGAGTTCTTATGCTGAGGATGGAGGAAAAGGGCAGAGCGGGTGCGCTCAGGAAAAGGGAAGCTCTTAAGATGAAGATGGGTGAGGAAAGTCTGACAGGCAGGCTGGACAGAGCCATTGTCTACAGTGGACTGAAGAGGCATTTTCCCTGGCTGTATGCGGAGAACTTTCTTGCACTCATGAGTCTTGGCTGCGCCGGTCTTCTGATCATGGGATGGAGTATAGGCGGAGTAATCTGCGGGATCATATGTGTGGCTGCCTTTGTATCCTGCGTCTATATATGTATCAGATGCATGGAGATATCCGCACTTAAGAAAACGGGTGAGGATCTTCCAAGGCTTTTAGATCTTCTCAGTTCCTTCGCCGTATCCGGTGCCGTGTATTCCAATATCTTCGGTCAGATCAGCATATACATGAATGAACCGCTCCGGACGGTTTTTGAAGAGTGTGAGGCTGAAGGGAGAATGAGTGGAGATATTTCCCTTGCTCTATTATCCATGGCAGATAAGATAGAGCATCCTCAGTTCAAACAGCTTATCCGCAATATGGAGATCACATCGAGGCACAGTGAGGACATAGCGGGTCTTGTTGCTGATACAAGGAGAAGCCTGAGGGATTATATCAGGGAGGCTTCTGACAGAAAGACCATGCTGAGAGAGTCTGCGATCAATATGGGGCTTCTTTTGCTGATGAGCTACGTGGTACTTGTGATAACAGCAGGTCTGTCTGAAACAAATGCCATGACCGTACTTACTGCGACGATACCGGGAAGGGTGACCATAGGGGTTATCGCGGCGGTACTTTTAATGTATTTCGGGCAGGCTGCATCTTTGTATAAGTGAGGTTTTTATGCAGTTTGAGTATTACGAATATGTCAGCACGGCGGTATGTATTCTGTGCTGCATCATAGCAGGAGCATTTACGGTGACTGTCCTGACTCCCGGTAACAGTAGCGCTGTGGGACGCGGGATTGAGTTTGCCGGGATGATACGTGCGAAGCGTAAAAAAAGTGCTCCCTATATCCGGATGGAAGAATGGCTCAGGAAAAACGGAGCTTCGTATCATATCGGAAAGTCAATCGATCCGATAAGGCTGGTGACTATCTGCACAGTGATGGGGATGTCGGGATTTCTTGCGGGAATGAGCGTGTCCGGTGGTATCGGCATCCTGCTTGGGATCATTCTTGCACTGCTGCTTCCCTTAAGCATTCCAGTTCTTAACAGGAGTGACAACAGGGAAATGCTCCCAGACATAAGGCTCATATATCACTCGATAGGAGTGCAGATTAAGAGCGGAGTGTATGTTACTGATGCACTTGCGGAGTGTTCTTCATCTGTAAAAAGCAAAAGGCTTCGGGATGCACTTTCGGCTTTTTATGCGGAGGTGATCATGAAGTCGGATATTTATGCATCGCTTGAACGCTTCAGGGCTTCTTTTGACGACAGGTATATAGATTCACTTTGTATGACTGTTGTTCAGGCGATGGAGTCCGGGCAGGCGGTTGAACTGCTTTGTGATATTGCAGAGCAGGTAAGGGATATGGAAAGCGAGGTTTTCGAATCAAGAAAGGCGAAGCTGGACAGGATCCTTACGCTTAGTCAGCTGCTGGTCCTTGGATCAGTTCTTGGAACAGCACTTTACACCTGCGTCATATACATGATGAGCAGGGCGGTTGGATTCAGAGGAATATAGACAATACGGAGGAAAGATAATGAACATGATAAAAGGAACTGAAATGAACTTAGCTGAAATGAACGTAACTGAAATGAACGGAAATAAAATAACCGGAATGAACAGAAAGCAGAATGATTCAGGATATGTGAGGAAGATGGGCGGCAGGATATACCGCGCAATGATGAATGAAGAAGAGGGACTGGACGGAATACTTGTCACTGTCGGATTGTGTATTATCGCTCTTTTGCTGTGCGTTGTAATGAGAGATTCCCTTACTTCATTCATCCAGACACTTGTCACTGAAATGACCAACACTGCGAAAAACATCCTCTCTACGGCAGGAGTTCTAGTCATGCCGGGAGGGTGGATGTGATGCGCAGTGAAAAGGGCAGTGTGGGTGATATGCTGCCGATGTTTGTTTTCGTTGTTGCGATCGCATTCGTCATGATAAGCTTTGCAGACTGTGTGAGACTCATCAGCGTCAAGACATCTGTATCGCAGATATCCAGGGAATATATCCTGAGGATGGAGACATACGGGTATCTTACTGCGGAGGATGCAAGATCTGTCAGGGAGGCTTTGGGGAATGCGGGCCTTAAGGATGTATCGCTTGCAGGAACTAACATGACTGAAGTGGGATACGGAAATGAGATAGTGCTTAAGATAAGCGGTCACACGGAGGATGGATATGAGATCAGGGAATTCAGGACATCAACCGCAAAATACTGACCATAAGACCGGGTTTATCCATGCGACCGGTTTGTCCCGTAAATCTGGATTGATCAATAAGACCGGATCAGTTTATAAGACCGGATTGATGAAAACGGAGTATGGGCAGATGGAATATGTCCTGGGAATGTATGCGCTGATTTTTGTCATGGTGCTCGTATTTGCAAGTCTTCAGATCATGCAGTACAAAGCAGATTCCGACATCGCAGAGGATGCTCTTGCTGCATCGTGCCTTGCAGCTCTTGATGTGGACCCTTACCGTTATGGACTTGATCATAGACTTGTCATTAATGATCCGGTGGCGGCAAGAAGAATCTTTGAGAAGGCATTAAAGGAAAACATGAATCTTGATGCCGGATTTAAACCTGTTTCCGGAGATGATAAATACATCTCCGGAAGGGTTACGATTGATGATTTCAGGGTCTATCTGACAGATGGCAACAGGGTTACGGAGATAAGGGTCACTGAAAACGGTACTGTTTCATCGGGCGGAACATACGGCACAGTGCGTACTCCTCAGGGCAGTGTTGTGAGATCAGCAGGTGTGTATGCAAGAGTTTCTTTTGATACGAAAGGATTTGCGGGAGTAAAGATAAGAGCCTGCAAGGAAGCGTATGCTGAGATGCTTGCGGATCCTGCCGGAAGCGGACTTGACAGGAATTAGGAGCATATCACCGGACGGTTAAGGATGACTTTTGAGAAAGGATAATGATGAAAAAAGATATTAATAAGCAAAGAAAGATAAGGTATGGACTGTTTGCCGCAGCAATGATAATGTCGGCCGGAGTGTTTGCAATGATGACATATGCTCAGAGAAAGATATTGTCTGATTTTGAGAAGAAGGATGTTTATGTTGCTAATGCGGATATCCCCAGAGGTATTGTGATAAATGAAGATAACGCATCACAGTATCTGGTTATCAGAAGTGTTGATGCCGGATGTGTGCCACCTTCTGCCCTGACAGATTCCGTGAGCATATCCGGACTTTCACCTGTTTATGATATTGCCCCAGGAACACTTCTTACAGACAATATGTTCACAACTCCCGATACTGTGAGAACGGGGATGAAGGAACCTGTACTTGCAGGCTTTAAGACAGATGATCTTTCAAGGGCAGTGAGCGGAGTCCTGAGAGCAGGTGACCGTATTGATGTCTACTGTGAAGATCCTGAGACGGGCCTTGGAAATCTTCTGTGTGCCAATGTTTATGTTGAGAAGGGGTATGATTCATCCGGAAATGAAATTACGGATATGTCATCTGCGATGATGTTCAATATTTATCTTGAATCCTCACAGGTAATGGATTTCTATGACGGCCTGAGAAGCGGGAGCATGTATGTGGTCAAGAGATGCTGATCGCTTATTCGATTATTACATGTGGATGTCTCATCGCTGCATCGGTTTCAGATATCAGGTCCCATAAGGTCGCAGATCTTGTGTGGTATGTCATGGCATTTAATACACTCATATTTCTGATATGCGGTGGGATGGCATCAGCACCGGGGGCGGTGGCAGAGACAGGATCAGCTATAGGAACTGTGGCTGCAGCAGGATCTGTGGCAGAGGCCGGGGCAGGGCTGCTTCTTGAGGCGCTTTTGATCATTTTTATCCAGGAGAGGGTGATGAGCAGGTATTACGGCAGGGCTGACAGTCATGCCTTTTCCTGCTGTGCCCTTTACCAGGCTGCTACGGGCTGCTGCCTTGAAGCCCACATAATGCATATGGCTGTTTCACTGGTTTTGCTTACTGCCATTCAAGCTGCTTTCGGCAACATAGAGCATGGTCTGAGGTTAAAAAGGCCAGTCCCGTTCATTCCCTATATCACTCTGGCTTTTATATTTCAGAGTGTAATGATTGGGAGAGCAGTAGAATTTAACAGGCTTTTGTATTGGAGCATATAATGAGCTTTTACATTGAATATTTAAGATACTAATGTTAAGATTGCCTAAGGAGTGATTCCTTGGGAGAAAGGAACCTCCGGAAGGAGGCTATGGGTATGAAAGAGGAATTGACTAATAAGCAATTACAATTTATGACATGGCTTATCACAACGGCTATCGATAAATGCCAGACAATTGAGGAAGCCAGAGAGTTGAACAAAGAGATAAGACTGCATTCTGACGGACTTATTGAAGAGGATGAACCGGTTTTAGTGGGAAACAATAAGTGATATGTAGTGACAGAGGGTAAATGAGGTGTGGCGTCCTGCTACACCTCATTTTATTGTATAAATTGCCCATTCTATGCTAAAATAACTGTGTATGTTTATAACATGAGCCGTCCGGCGGGGCTTAGGGAAAAGCAGGCCGGGCCCTCTTTTGGTTTTCAGGGAGGATTTGTTATGACGATATCATGCGTGATGATAGTTAAGAACGAAGAGAGAATCCTTGCAAGATGTCTTGACAGCATCAAAGATCTCATGGATGAGATTGTTATCGTTGATACCGGTTCCATGGATAAAACCAAGGAGATCGCGCGTAAGTACACGGATAAGATATACGATTTCAAGTGGACGGGCGATTTTTCCGATGCGAGGAATTTTGCCTTTTCCAAGGCTACCATGGATTACATATATTCAGCGGATGCCGATGAGGTGCTTGATGACTCCAACCATATCAAGTTCATGGCTCTTAAGACCATGCTTCCTGAAGAGGTGGAGATTGTTCAGATGCGCTACGGTAATCAGCTGCAGCACTCCACTGTCTATAATTTTGACGAAGAACTCAGACCCAAGATGTTCAAGAGACTGAGACAGTTCGTATGGCAGGATCCGGTACATGAGATGGTAAGGCTTGATCCGGTGGTTTATGACAGCGAGATCGTTATAACACATATGCCCGAGAGTAACCACGGTCACAGGGATCTGGAGATCTTCTCAAGAGCTACGAGCGGCGGCGGAACTCTCAGTGACAGACTCTATGACATGTACGTCAGAGAACTTTTTATTGTCGGAACCGAGGACGATTTCAGGAATTCACTTCCGTATTTTGTGGCATGTGCCGCTGATGTAAATCTGGCTCCGGACAGAGTGAACAAGGCTTGTCTTGTTATAGCACATACAGCCAGGATCCATGGCGATATAGTCATGTTCTTCAAGTACATTACCAAGCTTATGGCGAGTGATCCTTCATCGGAGGTATGTCTTGAACTGGGACTTTTCTATGAGCGGATCCAGGATTTCGAAGAGGCTGCCATATGGTTTTATAATGCGGCATTCGAGACGGTTCCTTCAATTGTCATAACCTCATCAGGTAAGGATGCAGCTGAAGGACTTGTCAGGGTTTATGATGCGATGGGTATGCCGGAAGTCGGCAAACAGTTCGCAGATGATATTTCTAAGAAGATGTAGAGGCAAAACAATGAACTGGGAATCAAATGTCAGAAAAGTAGTACCGTATGTTCCGGGTGAGCAGCCCCAGGCAACATCAAGGATCATCAAGCTCAACACCAATGAAAATCCCTATCCTCCCGCACCCGGGGTGGAGGCTCTTTTAAAGGAATATGATATTTCTCTTTTGAGGAAATATCCGGATGCGAAATGTACACCGCTGGTGGACGTTTTGGCCGAAAAGTATAATGTAAAGCCTTCGCAGGTTTTTGTCGGAGTAGGTTCCGATGACGTTCTTGCGATGGCTTTTCTTACGTTTTTTAACTCGGATAAGAGCATTATCTTCCCTGATATCACATACTCTTTCTATGATGTATGGGCAGATCTTTTCAAGATTCCTTATAAGCAGATACCCCTTGATGATGAGTTCAGGATCCGTACTGAGGATTATGCGGTTGAAAACGGTGGCGTAGTCATCGCCAATCCCAATGCTCCCACCGGAGTGTTTATGGGACTGGATGGTATCAGGCAGATCCTTGATAAGAACCGTGATGTTGTATGCATTGTTGATGAGGCTTATGTTGATTTCGGCGCGGAAAGCGCTCTTAGTCTTCTTGAAGAATATGACAATCTACTTGTGATCCAGACATTCAGCAAGTCGAGGTCAATGGCCGGACTCCGCATAGGTTATGCCATCGGTTCGGAGACAATGATTAAGTATCTTAACGATGTCAAGTATTCATACAATTCCTATACCATGACATCCATTACCCTGGCACTTGGCGTGGAAGCGGTCAGGGATGACGAGTATTTCAAAGCTACATGTGAAAAGATTGTTAAGACCAGGGAAAGACTTAAAGGAGAGCTGCGTGAGCTTGGATTTGAATTTCAGGACTCCAAGACCAATTTCATCTTTGCAAAGCATGCATCTGTACCTGCTGAGTTTATCTTCACTGAGCTGAAAAAGAAAAACATCTATGTCAGATACTGGAATAAGCCCCGCATAAGTGAGTATCTCAGAATAACAGTGGGCACGGATGAAGAATGTGACATCCTTGTCAGAAATCTCAAAGAGATCGTTGGACGTGAATGATATTAAGTAAGAAATTAATGTACAGGAGATTAGTTTAATGGGTTCTTTGGCAAGAAAAATAGCGATGGCATTTGCAAAAAATACTGTCACTCAGTATTTCGGGTGCTTCATCATATCGATGATACCTCTTATCGAACTCAGAGGTGCAATACCCATCGCATATGTTTTCAAGGGACTGAATCCCGAGAATTTCAACATAGTCTGGGGTTATGTGATCATAGCGCTTGGTAACATGCTTCCCGTTCCGATCATTTTCTTTTTTGCAAGAAAGGTTCTTGAATGGGGCAAGGATAAGCCAATCATCGGAAAGTTCTTCACCTTCTGTCTTGAGAAGGGACATAAGGGAGGGGAAAAACTTCAGGCTAAGGCAGGACGCGGACTGTTTGTGGCACTGCTCCTTTTTGTGGGAATACCTCTTCCAGGAACAGGCGCATGGACCGGAACTCTCGCTGCATCACTTCTTGATATGAAGTTCAAGGAGAGTATTGTTGCAATCATGCTCGGTGTTGCACTTGCAGGCGTGATAATGGGTGTCGGATCGTCACTGGTTACGGGAGCAATATTCTAAAGATTTATCGGATAGGTGAGTTTTGGAAGAAACAGGCGGAACAAGTGCATATCAGGCTTTTGCCGGTGTATATGATGAACTGATGGCGGACGTTCCCTACGATGAATGGTGCGAAAGGATAGACCGCGACATCAGAAAATACGGCGTTACGAAGACAAATGAAAACAGAGAAAAGGCATCTTCCGAAGATGAAGAAGTGCTTGCGAGTGAAAGAGATCTTGTTGCCGATCTTGCATGCGGAACAGGTATTGTAACGAGAAAGCTTTTCGATAAAGGTTACGATGTATTCGGCATCGATATCTCATCCGAGATGCTGACAAGAGCATCGGATCTTGATGAAGGTCGTGGGATCATGTATTTGAATCAGGATATATGTGAACTTGATCTTTATTCAACGATCGGTACTGCAATATGTATCTGTGACAGTCTGAATTATCTTCTTTCGGATGAGGAACTTCAGTCTGCATTTGACGGAGTTTCCAATTTCCTCTACCCGGGCGGGATCTTTATCTTTGACTGTAATACTTCGTTCAAGTACAGGGAATCAATCGGTGAGTCCACAATCGCTGAAGCCGGAGAAAACGTCTCCTTCATCTGGGATAACTACTATGATGAGGATGAGAATGTTAACGAGTATGACCTTACTCTTTTTATAAAAAGAGAAGACGGGCTGTACGAACGTGCTGAGGAGACTCATCTTCAGCGCGGTATTGAAAAAGATGACATAGAGCATCTTGCTGAAAACTGCGGACTTGAGATAATGCTTATCTCTGATTCCGATACCGGAAAAGAAGTCACTCCGGAAACCGAAAGAATATATGCCGTGCTAAAGAAACCGGCACAGGTATAACGATAGAAGAAAATGCTTAACGAGAAATGTTTAAAAGATTATATAGTGACTGCGACCGCAGCTGATGCTCATATAAGGGCGTTTGCATGCACCACTCTTAACATGGCTGAGGAGTCAAGAAGACTTCATAATACAAGTCCTGTCATGAGTGCCGCACTTGGAAGACTGATGTCTGCAGCTGCGATGATGAGCATAATGATGAAGGGCGATAAGGACAAGCTTACGATACAGATCAAGTCCGACGGGCCTTCGCAGGGTGCGACCGTATGTGCGGATTCTCACGGTAATGTAAAGAGTTATACACCTGTTCCGGATGTTATTCTTCCCGCTAAGTCAAATGGACATCTGAATGTCTCGGGTGCTATGGGAAACGGTGATCTTATTGTGGTCAAGGATCTGGGCCTGAAGGAGCCTTATGTAGGAAGAATCCCTCTTCAGACAGGCGAGATAGCCGAGGATATGACGTACTATTTTGCTGCGTCGGAGCAGACACCCTCATCTGTAGGACTTGGAGTTTTGATGAACAGGGATAATACCGTAAGATGCGCAGGCGGCTTCATAGTGCAGCTCATGCCGGATGCGGGCGATGAAGTGATCTCTGTTATCGAGGATAATCTGCGCAGCCTTAAGAGCGTAACGGAGATGCTTGATGCAGGACTTACTCCGGAAGATATGATCGGTGAAGTGCTTAAGGGGCTTGATATTCATTTCCACGAAAGTTATGATACCGCATATAAATGCGACTGTTCGAGGGAGAGAGTTGAACGGGCACTGATAAGCCTCGGAGAAAAGGAAATCGTATCTCTGATAAAGGAAAACAAGGATGCGGAGATTCACTGTGATTTCTGCGAGAAGGATTACATTTTTGATCCTGACCAGCTTAAGGAGATACTGAAAAAGAGCAGGGCATTATCGGAATAATCCCGGGATGAAATACAAACGCAGTAAGCGAAGTATATAAGGAGATTTTAAAATGGCAAAGGCAAATGACAATTATCTGAAACTTCCAGGAAGCTATCTTTTTTCCACGATAGGTAAAAAGGTAAGAGAGTATCAGGCTGCAAATCCCGATGCAAAGATCATCAGACTCGGTATCGGTGATGTTACCCAGCCCCTTGCTCCCGCCATAATCGAAGCTCTTCACAAGGCTGTCGATGAGATGGCTGACAAGGATACATTCAGGGGATACGCTCCGGACCTTGGATATGAATTCCTCAGAAATGTTATCGCAGATACCGATTACAAGAAGAGAGGATGCGATATCTCCGCAGATGAGATCTTCGTTTCCGATGGTGCAAAGTCCGATTGCGCAAATATCCAGGAGATCTTCTCCACCGATAACAAGATCGCTGTATGTGATCCTGTTTATCCCGTATATGTGGATTCCAACGTTATGGCGGGAAGAACCGGTACCTATGATCCCAAGAGTGAGGTATGGTCCGATGTGATCTATATGCCCTGTCTTGAAGAGAACGGATTTGCTCCCGAGCTTCCCGAAGAAACACCTGATCTTATTTACCTCTGCTTCCCCAATAATCCTACCGGATCTGCAATTACCAAGGATCAGCTTCAGAAGTGGGTTGATTATGCTAACAAGGTTGGTGCGATCATCCTCTATGATGCGGCTTACGAAGCATATATTTCCGAGGACAATATCCCTCATAGTATCTATGAATGTGAAGGTGCAAGAACCTGTGCGATCGAGTTCAGATCATTTTCCAAGAATGCAGGTTTTACCGGTGTAAGACTTGGATTCACCGTTATCCCCAAGGATCTTAAGGCAGGAGATACACCTCTTCATCCTCTCTGGGCAAGACGTCATGGAACCAAGTATAACGGAGCTCCCTACATCATTCAGAGAGCAGGTGAGGCTGTTTATTCAGAGGCAGGAAGACAGCAGCTTAAGGATCAGGTTGCATATTACATGAATAATGCAAAGGTGATCTATCAGGGACTTAAGGATGCAGGATATGATGTATCCGGTGGAGTAAATGCTCCTTACATCTGGCTCAAAGCTCCTGACGGAATGACAAGCTGGGAATTCTTCGATCATCTTCTTGATAAGGCACATGTCGTAGGAACTCCCGGATCGGGCTTTGGTCCCAGCGGAGAGCACTTCTTCAGACTTACCGCATTCGGAAGTTATGAGAATACTCTTGAGGCTATTGAAAGAATCAAAAAACTGTGATATATTTCTGACCACGACAGGAAAGAACTGATCTTTCCCAAGCGTATATCGAAAGCAAATAATTCAAATAAGGAGACTAATGTCTTTTCAGTGTGAAGAGACATTGGTCTCTTTTTTTGTTTTCAGACGGAGGTGGTCATTTGAACAGAAAAATACATTTTAAAGAAGGAACAGTAGAAACGGCAAAACAAAAGAAAAAAATAAAGCACTGCAGAATGCAGCATTACACCATGGTAATGAGAATGATACTTCTTATGACATTCGTGTCATTATCAGTTGTATACGCAGTGCTGAACTGTCATCAGGGGAGAACCTCAGCTGCACAGATTCCAAATGCAGACACTGTTATGCAAAGCTATCGTGATAATCCGTATATAAGATTTTATGAGGGAAATGAGGGCATCGCCTGGACTACGATCCATCCGGGAGGATATGCAGCTTCTGCATACGGAACATATATCTATGCAGGAGCACAGAGCATATACAGAGGAGTTGAAGGGACGGTCGTGATACCTTCCGGAGTGGTCTCGAGAAAGGAGATGAACGGAAGTCTGGCCCCGGGCCATCACTATTATTCGGCGGAGATAACGAATACCGTGATACCTGTCGGGAAATGGGTGCTGATGCACAGGGATGCTCAGTGCATACATGGGCCGTTTGAAGCATGCAGGGATTATGAATATTACGGAGTGAGCGGACTCCCGAATCACAAGTGCAGAGGAAGTTATGACTCGGGATGGATAGCATATTGTGCGGACTGCGGAGAGCAACTTACCGGATATGTATATACGAATGCAGACTGTGTATCGAGGATAGGATATATCTTCGCAGGCTCCGGGAGTTTTGCGTACAGATATCCCGTTAATTATCTGTTCTTCTGTCCTCTTGGCGGTGACAATCTTGAAAATGATGTTTCCCTCAGAAGGCATATGTGTAATTCGTTCGTATCCTGTAACCGTTACAACGTCATCTACAACGGCAACGGTGCAACTTCAGGCAGCATGCAGTCCTCCGTGTTTTATTTTGGCGGAGAGAGTGTGTATGAAGGAAGAGGTATTTCAAGAGAGGAAAACCTGCGGGGGAATTCTTTTTCAAGAACCGGATATGTTTTCTGCGGATGGAGTGATTCTTCAAACGGACAGGTGCTTTTCTCCGACAGAGCATCCTGCAGAAGCCTTGAAAGTTATTTTACGAATCTGAGAAGATCGGGTAAAGGTTCTGATGATCAGAGCGTTACTCTGTATGCGGTGTGGCAGAAGGTTGATACAATGCTTCGGATATCGGGCGGAAGCTTCAACGGCAATCAGGGTTCCTATAACGGAGTTCAAAACGGAAGTTTTCGTGACGGGATAAACAGTTTTCGCAAGGGATATATGGACAGTACATATGTAAGTGCGGGCCTGCTTGGCGCCCCCCGAGGATACAGGGTCGAATTCAACCCCATGGAGGGAAGCAGCGCAGATCCTGTGTATTCTGCATGTGAGTTTGCAGGGTGGAAGCTTACGGGAAGTGACGGTTCCTCGGAAAACGTGTCATCTTCAGGCGGAAATTTTACATATCGTCATTCATCTGCAGTAAACGGGTATATATGCAATGCAACTGCAAGCTGGAGAAGCGGTTCCATTGTTCTGCCTGAAAGCTATTGTCAGGGAATGGTGTTTGAAGGCTGGTATACGTCGCCTGACTTTTCTGCAGGGCATTTTGCGGGAAGGGCAGGAGATCTGTTTCTGCCGGTTTCGGATACTACACTGTATGCGGCATATTCCGGGATAAGTCTGATCGCGAGTCCTGATTACATGGGGGATTCAAGCTACGGAGAAGCAAGATACAGCGGACTTACAAGACTGACTATTCCGGAAAGAACGGATATGGATGTGTTCAAATATTACATTTCACCTGAGGTTTATCCGTATACATTCAGGGAAGCAGCAACGCAGAACGCAGCACCGCCAAGCCTTGGAAGGACTTATGTATATTCTGTTCCGGGGCAGTATTCGGAGACTGTGATCGATAATGCGGGAATATATTCGTTCGAACTCTGGGGAGCACGCGGAGCTGATTATGACAGGTTTTCAGGTGAAAAGGGTGAATATCAGGCATGCAGTCTGTTTCTGAATGAGGGTGACAGAGTCGGGATATACACAGGTATTCCCGGAAGCGTGGATACTTCTTCGGGATCTGTTTTTTGCGGAGGAGGAGAAGGGTCGTACATATCGGTCAACGGAAGGGTGGTGATATCGTCGTCCGGCGGCAAAGGCGCTTCATACAGTGTACATGTATCAAGGTCGTTTGATTACACGGGGTGTGTGCAGAGTTTTACTGCAGAAGCAGACGGAGATTATGAACTTAAGGTATGGGGCGCGGAAGGCGGCATGGCTGCGGACAGGGAGGCAGCACCCGGACTTGGAGGGTATGCTTCAGGAACGGTTCATTTGAACTCGGGAAATGTGATCTATATCTGTGTTGGTGGAAGTGACGGGTATAACGGAGGCGGAAGCGGAGGTGCAAACAGAGACGGGGAAAGAGGCGGAAACGGTGGTGGTGCGACTCATATCTCGGCCGCTCCGGGAGTGCTGAGTGATTTTACAGAAAACAGGAATCTTGTCTATATAGCAGCAGGCGGTGGCGGAGGAGCCGCAGGTTCTAT
>CAMOZY010000042.1 GCA_946631295.1 uncultured Lachnospiraceae bacterium | reverse complement strand
TTGGAGATCATAAATGCGATCCTTGACGGATCAGTGATCTTATCCGCATCCTCGACCACACAGTGAAGGTCACAAAGGATCCTTCTGTCCTGTGAAAGTCTTATAAGATCAAGAAGAACAAAATCCAGCTGCTCCCTGCTGTTTCCGAGAAGCCATTTCTTATATTCTTCAACACTTCTTCCAAAAAATTCATCCGCGTCTTTGAATGTGGTATTCATAGTGGGCTGATGTTCTTTGTCAGATTTGAGCTGATGGATAGTGAACTGATCATCGATCACATAAACGGGAATGCCATATTTTGCGCCAAGCGCCTTTGTGACTGTGGTCTTCCCGCCGCAGGCTGCGCCTGAGATAAAATAAACGTTACGTAAATACTCTTTTATTATATTGTCCTGAAATATCATAATAATGCTCCTTAATGTAAATAGTCCGTTACAGTAACATAAGCTGTAAGCATGAAACTATTCATTTAAGGTTTCATGCTTATCAGATATTTCTTATTCTCGTAAAAATCACCATATCAACTGCCTCCTCGGTGCCTGACACCATTAAGATTTCTTAATGTTACCTGATAATCTTAAGATTTCTTAATATTACCTGACACCATTAAATCCTTAAGATTTCTTAATGTTACCTGGTACCATTAAATTTTTATAAACACAGTATAAGAATAATATATCTGTTTCATTTTGTCATCCTAAAGAAACTGAACAGTTCGTTCAATTGCTGAATATATCGTGATATTTGCAGAGAGCAATACAGTTGCAGAGTTTGAAATAAATGGCGATATTGAAGAGCGCTGTCCGATAAAATATGACACAAAAAGAAATGATGTCTCATATGGAGAATTCGTTCATGCTACTTACTACTCAGAGACATGTGGAATGGAGAGGGGCTACAGTATTCTGCTTCCTGCTGATTACAGTGAAAGTGTTCTTCCTTACGATAATTTCATCAACGATCTTGTTAACGATCTTATGCCTCATATAGAGAAAGAATATTCAGTTCTCACAGGAAGAGACAATACATACCTTGCAGGATTCTCAATGGGCGGAAGAGAGACCATATTCATAACCCTGCAAAGGCCAGAACTTTTCGGATACGTCTGTGCAATTTCCGCTGCACCCGGCATTGTACCGGCACAGGATAACTTTATGAAGCATGACGGTCAGATTTCCGAGAGCGAAATGAGATTCGCAGAAGGAGCAATCGAGCCTAATGTGTTCATCATCTGCTGCGGAACACGTGATTCTGTCGTTGGAACATTCCCCAAACAGTATCATGAACTCCTCGAGACTAATGGTTCAGATCACATCTGGTATGAAATAAACGGTGCAGATCATGACAACACCGCAATCAAGAGCGGTCTATACAACCTGTTCAAGCAGATTGCATATGATAAATCCACTTCACAGGACTGATATTCAGCCTTATCCATTATTGGAAATCTAATCAATTTTCATAACCAAAGAATGACTTCAGTTCCTTATCGGCAAGGAGATCTTCTTTGCCAAGACCGAAGGAATCTCCTGGAACGATTTCCAGATAGCGGTCCAGAAACTCATCATAGTCATTAGCCTCAAAGCAGTAAGGAGTTACGAAGAAGGTTCTGCTGCCTCCTGTTGTACGGTCTCCTGCCTGCACATATACCTTATAATCACCGGTCTGTAATCTTGAAATAACATATTTTTCAAGGCCCCACCCATGCAGATCTACTGCACCAAACGGAACAGGATGATCGGCTGTGACAGGATTTGCCCTGAGAGCTGCATCCCTGTATCCCTGCTTAACGTTTTTGATAAAATCATCCGCAGAGCTACAGTAGTAAACAGAAAATTCTCCATCCTCAGTGGCTTTCCGCAGATATTCCCATTCGCCATCGACCTGTTCGATAGTGTATTGCCAGGAGTCAGCCAAAATCTTTTTATCCAGCCAGCGGTAGTCCTTTTTTACATCTTCATATGCCATTTCCAGATATACATCAATGTCCAATCCATATTTGAACTTTACTTCGGGATTGGAGTTCTTCACAACATCTCCGGTATATACACACAGGAAATCAATAAACTCTTCGGCACTGCTGCCGTTCTTCCACTCATTGTAAATTTTCGAGCCATTATAGGTTCCGCCATCACGTGCAAAAATATACTGTCCGTGTTGCGGAACTATCAAATACTCAGGCTGCTTCTTCATCTCAGCAATTGTTGCCCAAGGATATTCCTTACGAAGCTTTTCCAGTGCCTTTTCGTAATACACCTCTATATCTGTTCCGTATTTGAACATTTCCGGATCCGCAGTGGGATTCCTGTTCAGTTCCTCTTCCAGTTTCCTCTCTTTTTCCCTTTCCTCTTCCTGAGCGAAAATATCATCTGTACTTAAGGGAGTCCATGCCCACACTTTCTTCATGCTGTGGCTAGCCAAGGCCGATGCATAAATAAACCATCCTTCATTTCTGTCAGAATACTTATTCCATCTCCCGGCAGCAAGCCTGCCATCATTCAGGATCAGAAGACAGAACTGTTTGGATTTCGGCAGTTCGTCATTCATTAATCTGAAGTCACTGAACTGTACTGAATAAGTATCCTCTTTTTCGATTCCGAGATTGATCTGTCTGATCTTCTCATTTTCCAGGCACTCCGTAAGATCATAGGTTCTTAGGAAATGCCATTTTGCCACTTCACTCACATCAACACCGTCACATGAGTCTCGGCTGAATTCTCCGGACACAGTCTCCCCGTCGCTTTTTCTGGGATACCACTGTCCTGCGGTATGGCGTCCGTCTTTCAGCTCAATGAGACAGTAAGTCCCATACTCCGGCATGTCTTTTACATCAACTTCATGGAAATCATTGAAAGACACTATCAGTTTTGAAGAATCGCATTTATACATAATTTATCCGTCCTTTATCAGGTATCAAGCTATACCTATTCGTATTCTTCCCACCACTTTTCATTAAAGGTGTCTATATTCTCAAAACTAACTGTCTGTCCGATCCTTGGTGTTGCGATATTCAGACCGTTTTCTGACGCTCCTGTCGTAAATCGTATTATCGAATCGTCCCACGCATGGTTACATATGCAGAAGGTTCCCCAATGCACCGGGATCACCCATTCCGCACCGGTATCAATCGATGCCTGAACAGTCTGCTCCGGGAACATGTGTATCCATCCCCATGCGGGATCATACTGTCCGCATTCGGCTATCATAAGATTGGGAGCTCCGAGTTTTTCCCTGATCCGTTCGAAAACATCATAATAACCTCCGTCACCGGTATAGTATACACTGTGTATTCCGTTATCCATATAGTATCCGCCCCAGTATGTACTGCTCCTCTTCAGCGGATTTCTTCCGGTATAATGCTGTGACGGAGTAAGGGTAATGGTCAGTCCGTCTACTTCCGTATTCTCCCACCAGTCGAGGGCGACGATTCTTTCCCCATCAACTCCCCATCCTTTAAGAATGGAATCCAGTCCAAGCGGAACAACAAACAAACCGACTTTGGATGATATATTTTTGATGGTCTCATAATCCATGTGATCGTAATGATCATGGGATAACAGAAGCACATCAATTTCAGGAAGTTCATCTATCGTAAGCGGAAGTTCAGAAAAGCGCTTTGGTCCCGCAAAAGAAACCGGAGATGCAGTATCACTGAACACAGGATCCACAAGGATATTCTTAGTTCCAAACTGAAGCAGGAATGATGAATGACCGATCCATGTATAGGTCAGATCATTTTCTGACAGTTCTGTCAGTAAATCAGGAGTTTCGGCCTTTATCATCTCTGCCGGTTTTCTCCTGGGGCTCGAAGGATACCCCTCACCGTTTATCAGCGGAATCTCATTCTCATTATGAAACTGCTCATCATAATACAGGTCTGTCTGTTCAGCGAACTGTTTTCTCTGTTCAGCACCGGGCATTTCCCCGATAGCAGGATAAAACTGAAGAAACAACAGTCCTGTAATGATCACGACTGCAATCAGTATTATCAGTATAAGCAGAATTTTACCAATCACCTTAATTATGCTCATCAACGTTTCTCATCATCATAATCAATCCAAGACCCATAAGTATCGGAAAGCACACTGCAGCCCCTATCCCAATTCTCATATTCCCATCAGTTGCAGATGCTATAAGTCCGGCAAAAGTCGGACCTCCCGAACATCCCAGATCACCTGCCAGTGCAAGAAGTGCGAATAAAAGTGTTCCCCTTCCCTTTATACCGGCGGATGCCATTGAAAAAGTTCCGGGCCAGAAGATACCCACGGAAAAACCGGCAGCGCCGCATCCGAGCAGGGATATGACAGGTATCGGAGCTGTTGCTATAACTATATATGACACTATACAGAGAATGACAGAAAGTTCCATGAATCTCTTAAGATCAAGCTTTCTTCCATAAATTCCGTAAATAGTTCTCGATGAAGCCATACACAATGCAAAGAGCATGGGGCCAAGCAGATCTCCCATGATCTTCGATACTCCAAGACCCTTTTCCGCAAAAGCAGATGCCCATTGGCTTACCGCCTGTTCCGAGGCTCCCGCACACAGCATCATAAGTATCATGATCCAGAAGAACTTCTGACCAAACAGCATTCCGATGGTGCACTTTTCCCCATCATCGGACTCAAGCTTTGCAATTGGAACTCTGGTAAACATCATAAAGTCCACAGCAGGAACAATACACCAGATGATCGCAAGCATTCTCCAGCTGCTGATCCCGAATACAAGGAAAAAAGCAGTAGATATCAGCACTACTGCCATATGCCCCCAGCAATACGCGGAATGCAGAAGGCTCATAACCGTTTCCTTATTATCCGTAGGGCATGCTTCAACTATCGGACTTACCAGTACTTCCTGTAACCCGCCACCTATTGCATAGACACATACGCTGATAAGAATTCCCATAAATGGTTTACCGGTCACTCCGGGAAGAACCGTGAGCATCAATAATCCTGTGATAACACATGCGTTTGACACCAGCATTGAAGCCCTGTATCCGATCCTCTCTATAAAGGGAGTAGATGTCATATCGATCAGAAGCTGCAACCCGAAATTAAATGTGATCAGAATGGTTATCTGTGCCAGAGGAATACCAAATTCGTTTTGCATCTGCACAAACAAAAGAGGAACAAAGTTATTAACCACCGCCTGAACTACATATCCAAGGAATGCTGCCTTGATCGTGTTATTATATTTTGAAAAATTCTCAACCATCAGTTTTTTTCTTTTCGGTTTCCGTATTATTAATCTTGCGAACACTCTCCTGCATTGCTTCATCGGCTTCATCATCCCAGACCATCCTCTCCGGCCCGAGTGTTCCATACATCGTATTTTCAAACGAATAGGTCATCTTCGCTTCCCTGATCAGTCTTTCGTTCTCTACATCATCACTGAACGTTCCAAGCCTGCTGTATATATCCTGAGTTATCTCATAATTATACTGTTCCCTGCCTTCGCGGCTGGTGTATATTATCTCAGCAAAATACCTCCCTGTTTCAGGATCATAATATGCTGTCCAGTTATTGCCCTGTTTTTTATTCTTCATATACACTCCTTTCGGTTTGTCACTATTTTATACGAATATCATCAGATTTTCATCAAAATAAAAGGACCTCCGAAGAGATCCTTTTAAATGTATGTCATTATTCAACCCTGAGTCTGTCAACCACGCTTCTTTTACTGAGTCTGTTATATGCGATAACGGGTATGATCAGTATCAGCAGGCATATGACCGGGAGACATGCTGCGAGCGGAACAAGTGTAAAGTGCCATTCAAACATCGCAATCTCATTCATGATAAATCTGAGAAGTGTAAAGTTCATGAGAGTTGAAAGTATGGTCGAAACAACAAGTGTCCAGACAAAGTATACGAATCCCTCTTTTACGAGACTTATCTTCTGTTGCTTTCCTGTCATTCCGACAGCTTCAAGCATTGCAAGTTCCCTGCTTCTTACAAGAATGGATGTAATGATGGTATTCGCAAAATTCATCAGTCCTATGAGTGCAAGAATGATGCTCACTACTGTTCCAACAATCTGAAACATATTACTAAATGATTTATACTCTTCAAATACACTGTCCTTCGAATCATACTCAAGATAAGGATTTACCGCTGTTGTATAACTCTCGAGCCACTCGTTCATGGACTCTTCTTCACCGGATTCCACATCAATAATGGTTCTCATCGGCTTCCAGCTTCCGTTAAGATTCAGAAACTCACTCTCCGGAAGGATGTAGTCACACTGAAACTCCCTGTATCTCTGAAGTTCCATTGCATATGGAATATCAACTACTGCAAGTATCTCATATTCCCTGGAGGGAGCGTTTTCAAATCCAGGATATGCAATCACTTCCCCATTTTCCAGTTCTGCTTCTATCATCTCCATATACTGGGGATCATTGCTTCTGATCTGTACTTTATCGCCCGGATCCAGGAAGTTTAAGCAATAATTGTTCTCATATTCCCATCTGGTGATAAGCACATAGTTACCGGAATTAAACTTTTCCCAGTCAATCCTATCGGAACCGTCGACAGAAGCTATTACTTCCAGTTTGCTCACTGCCATTTCATTCATTCCATAGGTATTACCGTCCAGAGATTTATCCCTGTTGAGCCTGGCTATATGGTCCTCCACTGAATCTTCACCATAATAATATGCAATTTTTTCTCTGACCATATCGTCTTTAAGCAGTCCGTTTTCAATTTTTGACCAGGTTGCATCATCAAAATACTGTTCACCCTCAGAAATATATATATTACCGACTGCCTCCACACCGGGCTGTCTTTCAAGTGCATCCAGAAAATCTCTCTCTATCGCCTGTGTTTCCACATAACTTACCGAAGGATTATCAAGTGATGCATCCTGAACACTGAAATCAGCAATGATCATCGATGAAACATATCCATCCATACTAAAGCCCGATACAAAAGCAAAGACAGAATTGAGCACGAGGAGTGCAAGGCTGAGTGAAAGAATAACGATCACAAATTTCTTCTTAGGCTTGCCGTCCTTACCTCTTGTCTCAGTGAATCTCAGAGCCTCAATGGGTGAAACAGAAGATGCTTTCCTGCAAGGCTTACCTGCACTGATGATCACTGTCAGATATGAAAAGAGTGCTGCGCCGAGAATGATCCATATATTCAGATGAAGCTCACCCTTATCAATGGAAACCGTCGAAAACTGATTTGAAATGACAGGAAGCAGAACTCCGCCAATACCTATTCCGAGAACAAGTCCTACAGGAATACCTATCACAGATACAAAAGTCGCACGTCTGAGCACTATTTTTCTAAGCTGCTTTCCGGTAGTTCCGATGGTCTTTAAGAGGCCATACTCCTGCATATCGGAGATAATATTCAGATAGAAAATATTGTAGATTATCAGGTATCCTGCCCCGAAAAAGGTTATCAGAAGAATACCGCAGACAAATATCACGGAAGGATCGAGTCTGCCTCCGACATAAGCCCAGTTAATACCGGTAT
Organism: uncultured Lachnospiraceae bacterium; assembly: GCA_946631295.1. GTDB lineage: Bacteria > Bacillota > Clostridia > Lachnospirales > Lachnospiraceae > AC2028. The sequence continues at coordinate 17,129 of CAMOZY010000042.1, read as the reverse complement.
CAACATCCTCTCTTATTCCGGTTCTGTCAATAAGCGCCTGTGTCTTACCTTCAATGTCTATAGAATTTGAAAAATTGAAATCCGCACATATCCAGCCCGTATAATCATTAAATTCATACTCTGTGATGGGATTCTGTTTGGTCGGTGCATATTTTTCCTGAAATGCTCTTGATACAAGAGCCATCTGTGCCATTGAGATCGGATCACCTCTGTAATATCCGCTCAGTACAAAGTCGTAAAGTTTTGATTCTCCGTTAATTTCGACAGACATACTGAATTTTGTTCCTATCTCATGAGATACACCAAGAGCATCAAGAGTGATATCGCTCAGTACAATCTCATTCTCCGCCTCAGGCATTGATCCTTTTTCGGGATAGCAGAATGAAAACTCAGCAGCAAGAGGCTCATAATAACTCACTTCCGTTCTGGCCTTGATGACTCTTTCATCATCCACCACGCCCACTATGATACGAAAGGTTATATCCTTCAGTTCCGGATCGTCTTTTACCAGATCGTATTCAGGTTCACTGAGATACTTAAATCCTGCATGGCAGCTTCCGCCAACCTGTCTCATTGTCGAAAGCTGGACTTCCTTCAGCATGCTTCCGGCTATGGTAAACAGTGAAGAAAAAAGCAGTGTGGTCATAACAACCGCAATGATCAGTATAATGTACTTCTTTATATTGGTTTTGATCGGGTTCATTGCCAGTTTATTTAAGGCAGTTTTATTTTTTACCGTTGACATGATCCATGTTCCTTTCCTTCCGGACTATTTGCTTATGCAAAAATGTGACCGTCTTCAATCCTTATTGTCCTGTCAGCCATCTGTGCTATCTCATCATTATGCGTGATCATGACTATGGTCTGGTTGTATTTCTTTCCTGTTGTCTTAAGAAGTCCCAGCACATCCTGGCTCGTCTTGCTGTCAAGATTTCCTGTCGGCTCATCAGCGAGAATTATCGCAGGCTTAGACGCAAGTGCTCTTGCTATTGCAACTCTCTGCTGCTGGCCACCGGAAAGTTTGGAAGGAAGAACATTCTTCTTACTCTCGATCCCCAGCGTTTCGATGACATTATCGATATGATCCTTATCAGGTTTCTTACCGTCGAGCTGGATTGGAAGAATGATGTTGTCATATACAGTAATGGAAGGAACCAGGTTGAAGCTCTGGAATATAAATCCGATTTTTCTCCTCCTGAATATGCAAAGCTCGTCACCCTTAAGTCCCGATATATCCTTATCATCTATGATCACAGTTCCCGATGTAGGATTGTCAAGGCCTCCCAGCATGTGGAGCAGAGTTGATTTTCCGCTTCCGCTTGTACCGATTATGCTAACAAACTCACCTCTTTCGACACTGAGTGATACTCCGTCAAGTGCCTTTACAAGGGTATCTCCTTCGCCGTAATACTTGGTTAAATTTTTTGCCTCTAAAATGCTCATTATTATCTCCTCCGTTCCTTAGGTTGGTTATAGATTATCACATGACTCTTGCGAGATTATTTCTGAAATCTTACAGTTGTGAAAGAATTAAAAAAGGACTGTGAAATCTCACAGCCCCGAATCTTCACGTCATCATCTTTTAAGATAGAGCACGAGTTCTCCGCCCTTTCTCTTATCATTTGGAACAACCTTTATATATCCGTCTTCCTTGGCGATTATCTCTCTTGTAAGATAGAGTCCGATTCCGACTCCCTCTTCCTGCTGTACCGAGCTGCCCCTGTAGAATCTTCCGAAGATCCTTGTAGCATCTTCCTCGCTTATTCCGGGTCCATCATCTGTCACATGGATTGCCTGATACACTTCGAACTGCTCAACAGTTATCCTTATATTCCCACCCTCAGGGCTGTATTTTACGGCATTATCGAGAACATTGATAAGTGCTTCGTTAGTCCATTTCATATCAAAGGATGCTTTAAGGCTGCTGTCTGCTTCATAACTGATAGAGATCTTTTTCTGTTCAGCCTTGGATGCAACAGATGATATCGAGGTTTTTATCAGTTTATCTATTTCTCCTTCAGTCGGAACTATTGAGAGAGTTCCATTCTCAAGCCTTGAAAGCTTCGTCAGTGAATCTATCAGGAATTCAAGTCTTGCATTCTGCCTGCATATCTCATCTGCAAACTTTTGTATCTTGGCGAGCGATGCCTTATCATCGCGGGATGCTTCCTCCCGTAGCAGCTCCGAATACATTTTAATGATCGTCATCGGTGTTTTGGTCTGATGTGATATATCGGAAATGAATGTCTCAAGACGATGTCTCTCTGTTTCGAGATTCTGATTTGACAGAACACTGCTTCCAAGGAACTCCTTCCATCTCGATTCCAGACGCGAAAGCCTGCTCTCGTCATAGTCACTTTCCACAAACGTTCCGTCTATTGCCGCATCAAGCATCTGCTCGAGTCTTGCGATAGTTTTATTTTCAAACATTTATCATTAACCTTCTTACTCGAATCTGTATCCCTGTCCATAGACAGTGTTTATATGCTTGGACTTTTTATCTGTATCAATCTTGCTTCTTAACCTGTTGATCGTAACGGAGAGTGCATTTTCATCAACATAATCTCCATCATCTCCCCACAGTCTGTCCATCAGCACATCTCTTGTAAGCACCCTGCTTTTGTTATCCAGGAAGAACTTAAGCAGTCTTTGTTCATTTACACTAAGAAACAGTTCTTCGTCACCCTTTTTGAAGATCAGTTTTTCGAAATCAAATGTCATGTCATCAAGGGTGTAGACCAGGCTTTCATTGTTACCCTGTGATATCCTGCTCCTTCTTATGAGTGCATTTACACGGGCCCTGAGAACTGCAAGGCTGAAAGGCTTGGTAAGAAAATCATCCGCACCCATTGTAAGCCCCTTGACCTCATCCATTTCCATATCATTAGCGGTAAGGATCAGTACCGGTACATTGCTTGTTTCCCTGACTGTCTTCAGATAGTCATAACCTATTCCATCAGGAAGATTTATATCCAGAATGATAAGGGAGAGATCCTTTCCATATTTATTAAACCCGTCAGTTGCATCTTTAATGAGATATTCCTTTTTAAAAGTAATCTTCTCATCTGCAAGAGTGATCTCAATTCCATCACTTAATGCTCTGTCATCTTCTACAATCTGTATGATCATTTCGGGATCTCCTAAACTATTACCTGCATAACCGTTTCAATTCGTCCGGCATGGCACATATTCCTGACGCAGATCCATATACTGCGCAGACAAGTGTTGTCTCACCTACAGGGATATCCGCATACAGCATCGGAATTCTTGTGCGCGGATTAAAAAGATTGGTGTTCGGTTCAGTATATGACATTTCAGCCTTTCGATAACCTTTTACCGCACGGATAAGCGAACTTCCCCATGATGCAGTAACAGAGGCTTCCGTTTTTGACTGTACGATCTTTTTCCGATCATCGTCTTTGATATCGACTGCGAATCCCCCCTCTGCTGCAATAAGTTTTCTTTCCGATTTAATTCTGTGGATACGGATATGCCACTCACATTTGGGATAAATCCGGGTCTCCACTTTTACTCCGTCAAAAGGCTGCCATACACTGCGTACGTGATCAGAGCATATTTCATACTCTGCGGTATCAAACCTTTTATGCCAGAAAACACCGTCTTCACTGAATGCAAGCATACTGTCATTCGCAATATTATGAAGATAGATCCCGGATTTCGGAACAGAAAATCCGAATAATGTTGAATAAGCAAATTTCTCATATTTTGCTTCCGGATGAGTATGTTCATGACAGACATTTCCCGCGGGAAAAGAGATAACATGTGTGTTTGCACTGTCTCTTGAAATGATATGTCTCATGTGTGGCTGTACTGCAAGCGGGCTGACCGCATATTTACATTCTTCCGCTTTCCAGAACGGATGATCTTCACCAAGCGCAAGGACAAGGAACACCTTCATCGCCCAATATGGTGATCCGGGAGCGTTATAGCCTTCTGCCATAATCAGATTCGGATAATGGTATCCTATCGTCAGAACTCCATCGCGGGTAAAGATTGGAAGCGAAAGCCATTTTCGGAGATTTCCGAGTAATATATGTTTCATAACCCCGTAATTTACTCTGTCTGTCTCGACTTCAGCAAATGCCATAGCAGAAAAAAATGCAGACTGTGCAAAACGATAGATCAGGCTTCTGCCGTAAGGAATTCCTTCTCCGCTCTCATCAAACCATTCGGCAAAGTCGGCAGCAAACAGTTCTGCTCTTTCCATGTATTCAGCAGAATAGGTACCACCGCACATTTTTGCATATATAAGCCCATAATAATGAAAAGCCCACGGAGTGTAATAATCAATCTGCTGTCCGCAATCAATGTACCAGCCATCTCCGTCATAATGCTTCTCTATCATTTTAAGATCAGTTTTCAACCGTTTTTCATTATACTTACGTCCACAGGTTTTAAAGCCCATATTGACAAGCACCCGGAAAAAAGTCCAGTTGTTGTCAGGCATCTTATTTTTGTTGATCCAGTCAAGCCAGCGGCAAAGGTTATCCTGTGCATATTCCGGCAGTGAGAAGAAAAAACTGTCAGGTGCCAATAACATTCCCGTTCCAAACACCGCCATTTCAACAAGCCTCTGCTCACAAAAGGGAACATCTCCCCAGTATTCCGGATGTGCAGGATCGGTTCCGTTTATGATACCCTGCTTCCAGTGTTCCCATATCGGATAAACGCTTTCACATTTTCCTGCAAGCATCGGAATGATTGCCCACAATGGTCTGGCAAATGCTTCTATTTCCGCTGTCTCCGGACTATAAACAGCTCCCGTTTCTCCAAGGTGCAACCTCGCTTTTCCCGGAGAGAGCAGAGGTATCAGTGGCTCCAGCATTGAAACCGCAGCACGTTCCATATCTTTTCTGTTACGAATATCATTGAAAATCATAAATTATCCAACCGTCCTATGCCAGCGGCAGTAAAAGTGTAACTGTAAAACCTGCTTCACATGAAAGAATGAGTTCTCCCTTCATTTTCTTCATGATTTCCGAAGAAATGTACAGTCCGAGTCCGCTTCCCTCTTTGTCCGATTTTTGCTTCTTACCCCTGTAAAACTTACCTGTAAGAAGCGGTATTTCTTCTTCATCCACGCCCTCGCCGTGGTCGCTGATAGTCATCTCAAGAAAACTATCCCGATATCTGTACACTATATCTATCTCGGTATCGGCATACTTATAAGAATTACCGATAATATTACCGATGACCTGTGAGAACCTGTTCTGATCTATGCAAAGAATGCATCCTGGAATCACTCCTGAGATCACCTTTTTCTTCGTATCATGCTCTTCCACTATTTTTCCTACAACATCGGATGTAACTTCAGAGCAGTTAACATTAAGTTCTCCGAGATCATCCAATGCTGTGGACAGCAGGTCATTCAGGAGCACATTCATTTCCTCGGTCTTATGTCTGATGTTTTCAATCTTTCCCTTAACATAAGTGTCTTCAACTTTCACTTCCAGAAGTTCACATATGACTTTGATGCCTGTTACCGGAGTTTTTAAATCGTGGCTTAATGTCGCAACCAGTTCTTTTTCTTTTACCTTAAGCGCAATCTCCCTGTTTCTTGAAGCGTTGAGTTCTTCTCTCATAAGATCGAAACTTTCAGTGAAAAGTCCGAACATGTTATTCCGTTCCATCATCAGCGGTTCATCAAGATTACCCCCCGCAACCGATGCAGCAAATTCCTTCATTCTGTTAAAGGGGCGGACCACATTCCTGTTTACATACAGAAGGAATGAAACAAATGACAACAATATTACTATCACAATTGCAGCAGTGATGAACAATATTCTCAGACAGACACTCTCATATTCTTCATACGAAGGATCAGGCATCACTACGGTTCCAAGATATTTCCCTTCATCCGTAACGGAAATACAGATCATGTTCCTGCTTATTGCATCAAGTTCCGTATGGATATCTCCGAACAACGCATCATCCGTCCGATACCGCACGTCCCCCTCTGCATCAAGGATTAGAATCTTAGTATCCGCAAGTTTTGTTTCTCCGAATGCTCCGTCATTCCAATGCTCTTTGATCGTCTGAACGTGATCATTAAGAATAACAGGATCGATCTTCCTGTCACCGTAAGAAAAGGCCGCAATGCACAGCAGTGCAACAGCTGCTGTCATTATCAGGCCCTCAATAAATATAAATTTTATGAATACCTTCTTCATTCAATCATGTATCCCACGCCCCATACGGTCTTTATGATCTCAGGTTTTTTAGGATCCTTTTCGATTTTTTCACGAAGGTGTCTTGCATGCACCGCAAGAGTTCCTTCGCCAATATATTCGTCTTCCCACACACTCGTCAGGAGTTCGTCCTTTGTCACAACACGTCCTTTGTTCTCAAGCAAAAACAGGAGCATCTTATATTCCATTACCTTTAATGAAATATTCTCCTCCCCGCGCATCAGTTTACGGGCGGAAGTATCAAGGACCAGCTCATCGGAAATGGTGACACGTTCCTCAGCAGATGTCCTGCTTTCAGAAGTCTGAGATGCGGCTCTCATTGCTTCTGCAGCTTTCTCATACCGGGCAAGCACCGCTTTTACTTTTGCCAGAAGCACATTCAGTGAAAAAGGCTTACTGATATAATCATCACCGCCGATGTTCAATGCCATCAACGCATTATCATCGCTTTTTCTGGCACTGATGAAAAAGATGGGCATATCATAGTCTTCACGAATCTTTTTGCATAATTCAAAACCCGACCTGTCACCGAGATTAATATCCAGCAGGATAAGGGAAACTTCATTGGATTCAAGGAATTCAATGGTCTCATCATAGCCAGTAACATAGGCCGTGGGTACATCAAACATATTAAAATATTCAGCCGTGTTCTCAGCGATGGTCACATCATCATCAACGATCAGGCATTTGGTATTCATATGATCCTCCTGCTGCAAACAAAAACCACGGATATTATAACATTTCCGTGGTTTTTTTCACATATACACCGTTTTGCAGCAGTTATCCTTTTATCCGTTATCCATTATTATGTCAGGTGATATTCAGGGTCACCTGAGTTCCGGTCTCTCCAACAAAAACCATCATACCGTTTTCGGGGAGAGGAATAGTATTTCCATATCCTCTCATCATACTTGAATACTTCAGATTCCCGTATTTATCGAACACATATGCTGATGCTCCCTCAGGAATATCAACATGAAGAGTCACATTCTTCATATCTTCTATCCTGAACCAGCTTGCTTCGCCGCTCTTAAGATCCACCCTTTCGATATCTGCACCAAAAACAGGAACGCATTCTTCAGATATATATTTCATATTAAAAGCATCCAGACACAGATACTCTTTGCCGTCCACGTTCTCCATTCGAAGATCACTGATGTCTCTGAAAGCATCTCCGGGTATTATGTATTCATACTCCGCATGATCTTTATCCACAATCCTGTATCCGTTCACATACCCTTCTGCCATATCATTTGTATGAAGCGTGTAACATCTGTTTTCCATCATATAGGTGGCATCGGAGGCAGTTCCACTCACATAATAATATGTCACTTCGTCACGTTCATTCCATGCTTCAAGAGCCTTCTCACCCGCATCATTTCCGGAAATCCTGTACAGGTAATATCCGACATCAGGCTGGGTGATAAATGCCCGTCCATCCCTGACTTCAAAAGAAAATGATTCCACAGGATCAGAAACGATGGCATTTCCCGAAGCAACATCTCCCCTCATCCTTACAAAGTTTCCTTCTGTCGTGTACATATACTGGAATTCAAAATCACTGTCGTAATTAACGGATGTGATCTGCATATACTTTCCTTCCGGAAAAGTTACATTCACCATCATACTCGAATCAGCATATAATCCCTCATATTCCAGATACTTATCGGGTATCTCTTCAATTGTTTCGGGCTTTTTTTCTTCAGGATGTTCTATCAGGATTCCATTTTCCTCAAGTGCGAGATCAAGAATTTCAAGCGCCAGTTTTTCATTTATTCCGCTTCCTCCGCCGGAGGAAAGAACAGCAATGCTGATCTCTTCATCAGGTGCGACTACAAGACTTGCATGCTGGAAGAATGTATCTCCTCCCTTGCTGAGGACCTGCACTCCGGCATTATCATAATCTTCCCTGCTTATTTCATCCCATCCAAGTCCGTATTCAAACGAACAGCCACCGGTCCTGTAACTGACAGCCATTGCTTCCTTAGCCTCTTCCGACAGTAAGATACCGTTCCCGGTAAAAAATGCAGATCCAAAAGCACTCACCTCCCGTGCAGTGGACATGATCCCCCCTGCACCTATTGTCTGTCCGCACTCCGGATGGATACAAACATTATCATTCACATATATTGGCATCTGGGCATTTACATCCACATTCCACGCAGATCCGGTTTCTGTTAGCGATAACGGACGGCAGATATTTTCTTCAACATAGTCTGTAAAAGCCATACCCGTGACACGTTCAACAAGGATCTCAAGCAGAGTAAAACCATCGTTACAATAGCAGTTAAATGCTCCGGGATCAGCCTTTAAATACTGTGATTCCAAATTATTTAAGAGCCTGTCATGGTAATCCGGATTCATCTCATCAAACAGAAATACTCCGCCGTACATGCTTCCCATAAGTCCGGAAGTATGATTCATCAGCATACGCACCGTGATATCGGTATACCTTTTATCTGCCATCTTAAAATCAGGAATGTAATCCGTCACCGGCGCATCAAGATTCACTTTTCCATCATCCACGAGTTGCATCACTGCTGTGACCACATACATTTTGCTGACAGAACCGATGTTCAGGATACCGGAGTGATCATTATCATAAGCCGGTGATTCCATAGTCAGACTGCCTGTATCGTCTGCATCTGATGAACTTCCGGTTGCACTCACCACGGCAGCTCCGGTTCCGCATAAAGAAAGTATAGTGGCAAGCCCCGCTGCAGAATATGCATATGCTTTAGTTCTTTTTTTCATATCATTCATCCTCTGAAAAAGCCTTATTCCGTGATCAGTTTATAAACCGAAATCTTCTTTATCTTTCCTGCGCTTAAGTATGAGCAGACAAAAATGAAAGCAAATATCACCGCATCCATCATCAGAATACCGAATGCGGATACTTCTACTTTGCAGACAAAAGCATCCACTACCTGCATCAAAAGAAGTGAAAGAACATCACCGATAACTACTGCGATAACTACAGCGGGGACAATTCTGAATGCCATCTGAAATCTGAGTTCTCTGGATGTATATCCCATGCTCTTCATAATGCCCAGATCTCTGTACTGTTTTCTGACAGTTGATGTCATCAGGATGGAAAGAATGATCATCACTATCAGTCCTGAAATAACCATCATAATGACCATTATTCCGGCAAAAGACACACAGAGCATTTCTGCAATCTCGCTGTTTTCTTCCATCTCAAAGGTCATATTCCTGATCTTCATGGCTGAAGTACTTCCTGTGATCACCCTGTCTCCTACGCGGACGGCATACTCCATATAGCTTACGCCGTTTTTCTCCATTGCCTCGGCCATTTTGATATTTGCAGCACTCATGATACGTTCTTCAAGAGTATCTCCGGTCACTTCTCCGTTACTGTATTCGGATATCTCCTGTCCGTAACGCTGCTTAAGAATTTCCGAAAAGGCCTTTACATCCGTATCCTCTGTCAGATAGATATCAAAAGCAGAAGGTGAATATGCAGGATCCATACGTTTGAATCCGTCCGTGGTAAGATAGGCCGTAACAGGATTCACAGCAGAGTTCACGATACCTGTCACCAGATAATCTCTCTTTACCTTTCCATACTCCAGTGTAACGGTATCACCGATACGGATTCCAAGCGCCTTAATCTCCTGAACACTCAGCGCTGCTTCGTTATCATGTACCGGCAGACGACCTTCAGTCATAAGAATGGTTGATGTTTTTCCATAGTCATCATAAACTTCCAGCCCTGCTACCGAATCAGATCCGTCAGCCTTTACCCCGAGTCCTACAGCAGGCATAAGAACCTGTTCCACTCCCGGCATCGAAGAAAGCTCTGCAGCAAAGACATCCGGTTCAATACTTCCAACCGCTTCGATCCTGATATCACAGATTTCATGTCCGCAGACACTTTTTAAAATATTATCGGGATTAATGAAAAATATCCCGATCATAAAGCTTAAGACAGTCATGACGGTACAAGCGGTAATACAGACGATCAGCCCTATATTGCCGGTGCCCTGAAGGAATTCTTTTAAAGCCAGACGAACATGTACGCTGCGCCCGGTCTTCTCAAGAGGAATATGGTTTTTCCTGAAGTGATGGTTTTCAATACCCTTTCTGAATGCCTGTACCGGTGTGATCTTCCTGACTGCAAATGATCTGCCAAGGGCAGTAAATGTTACAAACGCAAGCACAAGCACCATGCAAAGGATCATGGGAAATACAGGAACTGATAGATCACCTCCATAGCTGACCGAGCTTGCTGCGCTCTTAAGCAGGGTCTTTGCAATCATGAATGAAGAGGCTGTTCCGATAACCATACTGCATACACATATCAGCACATACTCTGCACCATAAGATAAAGAGACTTCTCCCGGTGTATATCCCATCGCTTCCAAAACTCCGATGGATACTATCTGCTCTTTAATATCACTTACAATGCGAAAGCGGATCATGATCATCACTGCTATGACCATAACTCCAGCCATTACCGCCATGATCACGCTTAGTACTGACATGTTGATCTCATTGGTCGTACAGATTTCTTCATACGAATAACAGTTCACCGCAGAAGTCAGATCATTAACCGAAACATCCTCGGCAAATGCTTTAAAGTCCTTAAGCATTTCTTTATTGTCAGTTCCGGAGACGGTATTTATTCCCACCATTTCATATCGTTCCATGGTGTTTTCAAGAAATGCAAAATCCTCTTCACTCACCACCGTCTTTGTTCCGAAAAGCCACAGACCCGAATCATAAAATCCTGCAACGGTAAAGGTGAATTCCCTGCCATTCCATGTAATGGTAAGATCATCTCCGACTTCAAGTTCCATCTTTTCTTTATTGGTGATATCAAGAACGATCGGATGCTCTGCCGAAGAAAAATCTGCATCTGTCGCAAAATCTTCCATGCGTCTTTCACCGGATTCCGGCACAAAGCTCATATCGACAAGCATGTCATCTTCGGTATCCGCATAATTCTTAACCTTGATGATGTCTGTGACCATACTTGTGTGATCATATGATTCGACACGAGTGTCATTATTAAGAAATTCCAGATATCTGTCGGAATACCTATCCTGATAAAAATACACAAAGTTTTCAAAACATCCGCTGTTTTCAACCTGAGAAGGTGTTATGGTCCGGATACCGATTATAGTTGAAACAGATGCCGACAAAAGAGAGATTCCCATCACTATCAGGATCATAAGAAGAATTGCTTCTTTTTTATGTTTTTTGATATTGGCTAATGATAATCTTAAAATCTTATTCATTCTTTACCATCCCATCTCTTCCAAAAATCCCTGTAATGACTCTCTTCTTTTTCTGATATCGTCGCTTTCGTAGTCCGGCATCCTGTGTTCTCCAACGATGCCGCCATCCCTCAGGTAAATGATCCTTGTTCCTCGAAGTGCGGTTTTCAGATCATGAGTTACCATCACTATGCTCTGACCGTTTTTATGGAGTTCTGTAAAAATATCGAGCACATCCTGACCGGATGATGAATTGAGTGCTCCGGTAGGTTCATCCGCAAAAAGGATCTGAGGTTCATTTACCACAGCTCTTACGATTCCGACTCTCTGACATTCACCGCCGGAAAGCTGATTCGGATACTTCTTCCACAATGATTCTTCGATACCGACCTTCTTAAGAAGATCCTTCACTCGCTGTACCAGTTCCGGTGAATTCTTACGTGCAACAAGCGCACCTGTCATTATATTGTCGAAAACGTTCATGTTCTCAAGAAGATAAATGCTCTGAAAAACAAAACCGCAGTGCTTTCTTCTGAAAACAGCCAGCTTATCATTGCTGTATTCCGATATATCTTCATCTCCGAAGAAAACCTTACCCATTGTCGGCTTGTCCATTCCTGACAGTGCATATAGCAATGTGGACTTACCCGATCCGGATGCTCCCATGATGACTGTAAAATCCCTCTCCATGATCTCCATATCCAGATTTTTGATAACATGCTGCTGAAGACCTTCGTTGGAAAATGTCTTGCAAAGCTTCTCTGTTCTTAATATCGATCCCATATCCGTAATCTCCATATCTGTTTTATGCAGGAAAAGTATTCCTGTCCGTTCTTTCCTGATACCACTTTACTAAATAAAACGTCCGGCTTCTTTAAGAAACTACTATTAAATTCTTATCAAATTCTTATCCGGGTTTTCCTATAACGGATTGCTGATGTATAAACATTCACAAAAAAACAGGCGCCTGCATTATCTGCAAGTGCCTGTCCATGCAATATTTATTTGTCAGGTTTTCTTACCATTCATTCGGCAAATATTTCTTTGTATTTTCAATCATGTCATCAGCAAGTTTACGGATATCTTCTCTGCTGCAGTTTTTTCCGATAAACTGAGGATCATTTTCAAACGCTTCATATACAAGACTTCTGTCGCATGTAACCGCAGCCCTATATATTCTTTCATGATTCTTTATATGAGGAATAATAAGATCCTTTACCGCTTCAGGTATCTCACCCGCAAAAACAGGTCTGATCGAATCCCTTGAAAATACTGCATTTGTTTCAACAACAGCTTCTGCGGGAAGATTCGGGATCTGAAGAGCATAGTTTGGAATGTTCACGTTGCTGATAAAACGGGTAAGTCCGCAGAGAGCCTTAATAAGGATAATTCCTTCTTCTCCGGTCTCCTTTAACTCCATCTGCTCTTCTCCGCTTGCAAGGCGGGCGCTGCGTGAGAGTCTTTCTTCAAGTTCTTCCTTTCTCCACTTAACACTGGTAAGTGCAAAGTCCCAGTTCTTTACGGTTTCCGGATCCTTCAGATATTCATTTCCCGGCATAAACTCGGCAAGATGCCTGTCACCTGCCGCGGCGATCAATCCATATTTACGAAACAGATCCATCTTCACTCTGTGCTTACAGAGAAAGTTCGCATTAAGCCAGTTATCGCTCTCAATTATAATGCCTTCATCAAAGTGATTTTCGATATAGTTACTGTAGACCGGGAATAGGTCAATTCCCTTATAGGAGGCTGCAGTAAACCATGTAAAATGATTTATTCCAACTACATTTACAAGTACATCATGCCAGTCAAAAATCATCTCCCCTGTTTCTTTTTCATACACATTCTGCAACACCTTTTGAGTTCCGAAGACCTCATGACAGCATCCGAAGGCCTTGATCTTAGGAAATGTCTCATACAACGCCTTCACACAGAGAGACATGGGATTTGTATAATTGATGACCCAGGCATCCGGAGAATACTTTTCAATTGCTTTTGCAATCTCGACAAACATCGGAATAGCACGGAGAGCACGTATCATCCCCCCGCACCCTGCAGTATCCCCGACAGACTGATACACTCCGAGCCTCTCGGGAAGATGAACATCGGATTCCATCTCATCAAAGGTTCCCGGCAATATTGATATGACGACAAAATCACATCCTGTAAGGGCACTTTCAAGAGAGTTCCTGACTTCATAATTCCACTCGCCCTTAACATCTTCTCTTGCCATAAGACTGTTGCCAATCCCGGCATTTAGTTCAGCTGCATCGGCATCAATATCGTATAATCTTATAGTCCCCGAAATCTCATCATCCATGGCAAGATCCGTCATAAAAGTCCATGCCCAGCCACGCGATCCACCGCCGATATATGCGATGTTAATATCCTTCATTTTTCCCTTTTCATATCTCATAAAAGTTAATCCTTATCAAATCATCTCTCATCAGTTACAAAATGCTTTACTCCGGCTTCCGGATGAAGCAACTCACTTCTAAAAAACTCAGGGTAATACTTTATCGGATCATCAATATCTATCCAGCGAAGAAATTCCTCATGGTCATCTTCTGTCATGCTCATACTGACCGGTTCGAAATCATCAGGCACTTTCATATAGTAAAAATATGAAATCTCATAGATAAGCTTACGAAGATTAGATGCTATATCTCCGTAGAAATAATTCTCATGGACAAAACCGAGCCGGTCGATTTCCAGCTTAACACCTGTTTCTTCAAAAACTTCTCGTACAATGGCTTCTTCCGATGTCTCCCCGAACTTGATACGTCCGCCAATCGAATACAGGTATTCGGGATGAATATCGTTTCCGACCATCAGTATTTGTCCATTTTTCATAATTATTGCTCCGACGCGAAGATTGATCAAACCATCCTCGCAGGGAACCGTCATATCTTTATTCATATCTGTTGCACATCCCTTTCCTGCTTTCTTCAGTAAAACATTTCATCTCCTGATCATTCATCATATTCACTCAAAGCATAGAGATTATCAAGTGTAGGGAGACATCTGCCATCAAACCAATGATATATACCCTGAGGCGTTCCAAGTCCAAGAAATCTCTGGACGTCTTTAACAGTATATCCCTGATTTTTCATAATTCGTTTTATATTTTTCCCGGTTTTAGCTATATCGATAACAGGATATCTTCTTTTCATAACTACAGATTCCAATCCTTTCCAATTATTTTCAGTATAAACGGAACCATCCTACTCAACAGAATCAATCGAGACCGTAAAATGGCTTTTTCTCTATAAGATATTGCTGATCATCACGTGTCCTTACGCAGTATGCTCAGATACTCTTCATATGAGAATACTCTGTTGCGTGATACATTTATCGTTTCCTTCAAGATTCCTGCCTGAACTAGTTTTCCCACAACTGTTGATACAGTATTATAACTTACTCCAAGGTCAGCCGCTGTTCTTTTGATATCAATGATGGGATACTGCTCTATATAATCAAATACCCTTCTTACATTATCATTCTTTCTCCCGGTAACAGGAAGTTTTTTAATATTACCATCATGGAGTGCTGACAGTTTTTCAATTGTAGTCAGGGAATCCTTTGCCGCTGCCGATACCGCTTCAAGGAAGAACCCAACCCACTGCTCATAATTCCCGCTTCTTCTTACCTCTGAAATACGGTCATAGTATTCTATCTGGTTCTTTTTAAGAAAGTAGGAAATATAAATAATCGGTTTGGATATATATCCCTGTTCCATGAGATACAGCAATATCATCAATCGCCCGACTCTTCCGTTACCGTCAAGGAAGGGATGGATTGTTTCAAACTGGTAATGGATAAGTGCAATCCTGATGAGCGGATCGTAATCATCACCTTCGTTCATATATCTTTCCAGGTCTGTAAGCGCAGCATTCATGTCCTCCACATTTGGCGGAATATATCTTGCTTCTCTAAGTGTGCAGTTGGCAGCACCAATCCAGTTCTGTGATCTACGAAATTCGCCCGGGTTTTTTTCCTGTCCTCTAATCCCTGAAAGAAGTTCATGATGGATTTCTCTAAGAAACCTATTGCATAATGGCAGCTTATCCAATCTGCCTATCGCATATATACAGGCTTTCACATAATTAATAACATCCGCAACATCAAGATTTTTATTACCGTCAACCGCAGGATCAAGAACATCATCCAGCGTACACTGAGTACCTTCTATCTGCGAGGAAATAAGTGCTTCTTTTCTTACATACATGGAAATGAATAGCTCAACATTCGGTATGAGCTTCGCTGCAGTGTCGAGCCTTACCAGATCCCGATTAGCCTCCACTAACAGTTTTACTATATTGCTGTTTATATTAAGCTCCGGATTCGGAGGCAATGGCGAAGGTTTAAATGACTGATATGCTGCTTCACCACTCAGATTTGTAATCAATTCGCCTGATCTGCCCATAGAAACCTCCTTCTTTTTGAAATAACAACTCTATTATGCAGCTCTTATTTCAATATGTATAGTACTTATTGAAATAAGGCGTCTTTTTTTCAACTTTTATTTCAAATTTATGCCACTTTTTTCTTCCAACAAAAATATATCCGCATTCCCTTTGGTTACTTTATTATCTGTTATCTCCGATGTCATTGTACTTGTAGTATAAAATTCAAATCCGCCCTGCAACTACAGGGCGGATCAATATACATCTTCTACACTGGCATAAGAAATGATGGACAGCATATGAAATTGCACCTATTTATGAGTTAATTCCCTTTACGCTGCTGATTTCCTGCAGACGGATAAGCTTCACTTTGTCAGTTTTGTCATAGGTCACGTGAACCTTCACCCAGTCTTTATCCACATCCTCAATGATACAGGATCCCTTACGCATCATCACACTGACCAGGTCAGAATCCATATCTTCGCCACGGAATTCAAGTTCCACATTCTTACCAATGTAACCCTTCATAACCTTCATCAGGGACATTTTATCTTCATGTACCGGGCTGCCCTGGATGCTGCCCTGGATGCTGCCCATCTGCTTTTCCAGCTTTCTGATGCGGGAAGTAAGGCTGCCCATACTGCAAAATGCAATGAATCCAAATATTGCCATTGCATATGATACATATTCCATTATGCTTCCTCCTTTATGATCTCAATCGAAAATACAGAGGAAACGGGAATGATCTTCTCAATTGTCCCCTTTTTGGTTTCCGCTGAAACCTTCATCCAGTTTCCCTCAAAACCAATAACCGTACAGACTTTGTCATACAGATCTATATCTGCCTCTTCCTGGAAAAAATCAATCTTGATCTTCTTTCCCTGTGTGGCAAGCAGCATTGCGCTGACACTGCTTCCCGCCATCGTACCCTGCTCGGCCTCTATGTCATCCCGGAGCAGATAATCGCAGGTCACACCAAGAATCCCGGCTATATCACCGATCCTGTCCACGTCAGGGATAACTGTCCCCGCCTCCCACCTGGATACCGTCTGCCTGGTTACCGAGAGCGCATCTGCAAATTCCTGCTGGGTCATACCCATATCTTTTCTTTTTTGAGCTATTTTATTACCAAATTCATTCATCTCGCTTTTCTCCTTTACCCGATCACTTTCGCGAGGGCCCATCGCTTAATCACAACATACTGAAAAATTCCGTCTGCAACAAGCGATTCTCATGTTCAAAATGTAACATCTCATGTTACATTTCCCGCAAAA
>CAMOZY010000041.1 GCA_946631295.1 uncultured Lachnospiraceae bacterium | reverse complement strand
GGGGTAGCGTCAGGGGAGGCCTATGGCGAGGCCGGAGAGGCGGATGAGGAAGGCGACGATCCAGGCAATGACGCACTGGAAGATCACCATCTTGAGGGCTGCTCTTCTTCCGGCTTCGCGTTTGACAGCTGCAATTGCTGCAACGCAGGGGGTGTAGAGCAGGCAGTAGATGAGGAAGACGAATGCGGTCAGGGGAGTGAGTGCTGCCTGAAGGCCCTCGCTTCCGCCGTAAAGGATGGTGAGCATCGAGACAACGCTTTCTTTTGCGAGGAATCCGGAGATAAGCGATGTTACCATCTTCCAGTTTCCGAAGCCAAGCGGCGCAAACACAGGGGCAATGAGGCCTGCAAGCTTTGCAAGGATGCTGTCGCCGGAATCTGCGACCATGTTGAAGGTCAGGTCAAATGTCTGAAGGAACCACACCACAACGGTTCCGATGAAAATAACGGTAAATGCTCTCTGCAGGAAATCCTTTGCCTTGTCCCACATCAGCATGCAGACGTTCTTTGCTCCGGGCATACGGTAGTTTGGAAGCTCCATGACAAAAGGAACCGCCTCGCCCTTGAACACAGTATTTTTGCCGATGTGTGCAACAAGTATCGCGGTGACTATTCCCGTAAAATAAAGAGCGATCATCACAAGCGTAGAATATTTCGGGAAAAATGCTGCCGCAAAAAAAGCATATATCGGCATCTTGGCACTGCAGCTCATGAACGGTATCAGGAGCTGCGTCATCTTACGGTCCCTGTCTGAGGGAAGAGTTCTGGTCGACATTATCGCGGGAACGCTGCATCCAAAGCCTATCAGCATCGGAACGATACTTCTTCCGGAAAGTCCGAGTCTTCTTAAGAGCTTATCCATGAAGAATGCGACTCTTGCCATATATCCGCTGTCTTCAAGAAGAGACAGGAAAAAGTACAGAACTACAATTATCGGCATGAAGCTGAGCACTGAACCGACACCTGTAAATATCGCATCGACCACGAGTGAATGTATGGAAGGTGCAACACCGATCGTCGTAAGCAGTACGTCAACCTTATCTGTTACAAACGAAATTCCGGTTTCAAGAATTTCCTGAAGGAATGCACCTATCACTCCGAACGTAAGCCAGAAGACAAGAGCCATAATGAGCACGAATGCAGGAATTGCTGTCCACTTTCCGGTAAAAAATTTATCGAGCTTTCTGCTGCGGAGATGCTCCCTGCTTTCCTTCGGTTTTATGACAGTCCTGTCACAAACCTTTCTGATAAAAGAAAACCTCATATCAGCCATTGCAGCAGCCGCATCAAGTCCACGCTCTTCTTCCATCTGGGAAACGATCTTTTCAAGAGCTTCCCTGTCCTTTTGATGAAGTCCGAGTGCTTCTGCAATGAGGGGATCACCTTCTATGATCTTGCTTGCGGCAAATCTTACGGGAACTCCGCTTTTTTCCGCATGGTCTTCTATCATGCTCATGACAGCATGTATCGCACGGTGGAGTGCACCGCCATGGTCATCTTTTTCGCAGAAATCCTTTCTTCCCGGACGCTCGTCGTATTTTGCGATATGTATCGCATGTCTTACAAGCTCGTCGATACCCTGGTCCTTGGCAGCGGATATGGGAACAACGGGAACCTCGATAAGATGCTCGAGCATATTGATCTTAACAGCTCCTCCGTTTCCCGCCATCTCATCCATCATGTTGAGTGCGATGACCATGGGAATATCAAGTTCAAGAAGCTGCATCGTAAGATAGAGATTTCTCTCGATATTGGTCGCATCAACGATGTTGATTATCGCGGTGGGCTTTTCATCGAGAATGAACTGTCTTGAGACTATCTCCTCACTTGTATAGGGAGACATCGAATAGATACCGGGAAGGTCGACAACCTCTGTTTCGGGATGGCCCTTTATCGAGCCGCTTTTACGATCGACCGTAACTCCGGGAAAATTACCGACATGCTGATTGGAGCCTGTCAGCTGATTGAAAAGTGTGGTCTTGCCGCAGTTCTGATTACCGACAAGTGCAAAGGTGAGTTTTCCGGTGTTAACCTTCTTTCCCTTATGCTCTACTTCGTAATCGTGTGTATCTGCTTCCTCACCGAAATTCGGGTGAGGTATATCCTTAATGCGTTCTTTTTTTCTGCCGCTGCTTTCTGCGGCAGAGGTATCACGGACATTTTCTATTTCTATATTTTCCGCGTCAGCGAGGCGGATGGTAAGTTCATATCCCGATACTCTGAGCTCCATGGGATCGCCCATCGGTGCGAATTTTATCAGAGATACCTCACCGCCCGGGATGAGTCCCATGTCGAGGAAATGCTGTCTGAGCGCACCGCTTCCGCCGACACTTTTTATCGTTGCAGTCTTACCTGTCTGCAGTTGCCTGAGATTCATAACAAAGCCTTCTTTATTACATCATGCAAATATTTCGTTAAGATTTTCGATGTGATGCTTTTTGTCGGAAACGATGATGACCTTATCGCCCTTGTTGACACAGCTGGTGCCGCCGGGGATGATGAGCTCATCGTCTCTTATCAGTGAAGCCACAAGGACATTTTTCTTGAGCTTGAACTTCGGATCCTTGAAATCGGTACCGAGTCTTGTGAAATCATCACCTGCGGTAAACTGAAGGACTTCCGCCCTGTTTTCCGCGACGGTGCTGTACTTTTCAATCTCGTTGGGAGCGTCTCCGGCTTCCTGGTTGTGTACGAAACGGATCAGCTTATATACGGAGATCTCAGAGGACGAAAGTGTGATATCCAGATTGATCCTGTGAAGAAGCTTGAGATGTCCGGGGGAATCGATTCGTGTGAGGATCGAAGGGACATTCCTGGACCACGCATACATGCTGGTAACAAGGTTGGTCTCATCGATATCGGTCAGCGAAACGACAGCATCCATCGATCCGATATTTTCATCTTCGAGGACTTCGCTCATTTCACCGGTGCCGTAGGAAACCTTGATCTGAGGATACTTCTCCATCAGCGCACGGCATCTGTCGAGTTCAGCCTCGATGACTGTGATGTTTTTCTTTTCCGCAAGGAGCATCTCGATCAGATACTCAGCGGTAATGCCGCCTCCGACGACCATGACCTTCTTTGCGCGGCTCTTGATGATGCCGAGCTTCTGGAGGATGTCAGCCATTCTCTCATTTTTGGCAGCAATGCCGATCCTGTCGCCTTCCATAACGGAAAACTGTCCGTCGGGGATAAAGAGCTTATCCTGACGAAGCACAGTCGCCATAAGGAATTCTTCGTTGACTTCCTTTCTGATCTCGAAAAGTGATTTTCCGACAAGGGGAGATTCAGGCAGGATCGTGATGGTGACCATCTGCACTCTTCCGCCAAACAGCCCCTCGGGCTTGACTGTGCCGGGAAGACCTATGCTGCGTGCGGATTCCTCGGCCATGTCGTATTTGGGATTAAAGATGTAGTCGATACCCTGCTCTTTTTCAAGTGTCTTGCGCTCGGAAGCAAAGTCGGGCTGGAAAACTCT
This sequence comes from uncultured Lachnospiraceae bacterium, assembly GCA_946631295.1. GTDB lineage: Bacteria > Bacillota > Clostridia > Lachnospirales > Lachnospiraceae > AC2028. Next base: position 21,310 of record CAMOZY010000041.1, on the reverse strand, counting down.
CGCAACAGTCTTGAGAGTTCCGACGGACTTGGCCTGTACGCAGCTTAAAATATTGATCTCATCGACAGGAGTCAGGGCAATGAGTATATCGGCATTATCAGCGCCCGCCTTGAGAAGAGTCTCCTTGGAAGCACCGCTGCCTACAACTCCGCTGACATTGTACTTGTCAGTGATATCATCAACAATGCTCTTCACCTTATCGATGATGGTGATGTCATAATTTTTTTCGGCAAGTGCCTGTATGAGATGGCGGCCCGTACGGCCGGATCCTACTATTATAATCTTCATGGTTTTCCTTTCCTGCTACCTACTCCGGTGCCAGGTAACATTAAGAAATCTTAATGGTGACAGGTAATATTAAGAAATCTTAATGTTACCAGGCACCAAACAAGGGGGAGTCACCCACGCATGCGGCGCATTCTGGCGTTTTTGTGTTTTTCAAGTGCAAAGTAGACCTTCTTCACGGTGAGGCCCTGGACAAGAACGGTGAAGAAGATCGTGATATAGGTTACGTTGATGAATATATGGTAGATATCTTCGGGCAAAAACTCCCTGGTTCCGATGGCAAGTGCAAGGGAAAGGCCGCCCTTGAGTGCACTCCATGTCATGAGTGTCACATATTCGAAGGTGTTGTAATTGCCCGGGATGTTCTTTTTTCCGGTAAGGATACTGCTGACAAATACTCCGAAAGATCTTGCGAGGATGTTGATCAGGACGGCTGCGGGAAGGATTATCAGGATGTACTTGCTGACAACGATTCCAAGCACCATGAGTCCGATCATGACAAAGAGGATCGCGTTGAGGAGGCTTTCGACTATCTCCCAGAAATCCTTGTACAGGTCCTTGGGGTCGACTACCATGACTCTTCTTTCAATCTTGGAATATGCAACGGAGAAATACATTCCGCACACAACGGATGCGATAACACCGGAAAACCCGAGGTGTTCGCAGATAAGGTAGACGAGGGAAACGTCAAGAAGTGAGATAAGGATGTACTTGATAGGATCCCTTGTAACCTCCATGAGTTTGAAGAAAACAAAGGATACGGCAAGTGCAACGACCACTGCACCGAGGACTTCTTTTATCATAAGAACAGCGAAATTGCTGTCATCACTGTGAACCACGAGGCTTCTTACGAAGATGAAAAGAGTAACGCCGGTTCCGTCGTTGAAAAGAGATTCATTTTCGATGACAGAGCAGACATTCTTGGAAAGGCCTATTTTGTTCAGGATGCCGGTTGCGGCGATAGGGTCAGTGGGCGAAACAACGCATCCGAGGAGAATGCATGTCAGGATATCCATGTTCAGTCCGAAGATCATGGACACAAGATAAAAGACACCTCCGTAAAAAACGGATGAGATGCCGGTCGTGATGAGTGCCAGGAGACTGATCGCACGGACATTTTCGCGGAATTTTCTGATGTTGACCTTGCTTGCGCCGGAAAAGAGCATGAAGCAAAGCACCCCATCCATAAGATATTCTTCGAATCCGAAGTCGCCGAGATTGTTCACGAAATTGCTGACGGATTCAATCCCGACTATCTTACTTACGATCAGGAGCACAAGCGAAATTATGAATGAAAAAAGGATAAGTGCGATATCGGACTGAATGTGGAAGAATCTCTCATTCAGGATACCGATCATAACAATAAAGATCAGGATAATGATCAAAAAGTATAAGATACTCATTTTTTATGTGCCTTTACGATTGCCTTGTAGGCTGCGGCATTTTCTTTGGAATATCCCACAAGAAGGTTGGGATTGACTTTCTTTATAGCTTCATCGCAGGGTTTATCAGCCTCCTTGTAAGCAAGGATGCCTGGACGAAACTCTCTTCCTTCGATCATTTTCAGTGTATAGAAGGGTGTATTGTTCTGATAGTGAACATAGGTCCAGACAACGTCCCTGATGGGAACGATATCATTGGCTATGCTCACAACATATTCTTCGGTGAAAAAGCAAGCGGGTTTCTTAGAATTATACTTGGGTGCAGCGTAAAGAAGATGATTGTTGATCTGATCGAGCACTTTGTCGGTTCCAAGATCATCGAGCTTCTTTTTCATCTTCTTATATCCCGCAAGATCGGAAAAGAAAATAAGGGCAAAGATCAGAAATACAAGTCCTCCGATAAGAAGGAACACAGGCTCGGAGCCTTCCTTGAACGCTTCCCTTCCGACAAGATCATTGACCACATCAAGACTCAGTGTCTTAGTCATGAACATAAGTCCCACAATGAGACAGATACATCCGATGACAAACCATATGATATTTCCTACTTTAACCTTCGTAAGATCGCTGATACCGTATTTCATTTTTTCCCCCTTCCTACACACTACTAGCCTAATAGCAAAACTGCCGGAGGACAATAGACCTCCGACAGTTTTAAGAATATCTTAATCACTGTGCAGCTACGATATTGTCGTAGAGAGACTTGCACTGAGGATAAAGTGACTTGTAGACCTGATACTTCTTTTCGTACTTTGCGACAAGCTCAGCATCAGGCTCAACGGTATCGACTACCTTGACAACCTTGGCAGCGATCTCTTCAACATTCTTGTACTCTCCTGCTGCAACGCATGCAAGCATAGCGCCGCCGAGTGAAGGGCCTTCCTCAACCTCGAGGATGTCGATCTTCACATTAAGGACGTTAGCCATGATCTTTCTCCAGAGAGGGCTCTTTGCTCCGCCGCCGCAGATCTTGGATCTTTCAGGATTGATACCGATCGATCTTGCAGCTTCCATCATGTCACGGAATGCGAATGCAACGCCTTCGAGAACTGCCTGTGTCATATCGGCACGAGAAGTATCCATGGTCATACCGATGAAGGTTCCTCTTGCATCAGGGTTGTTGTGAGGTGATCTTTCACCCATCAGATAAGGCAGGAAGTAGGTATTATTTTCACCGAGCCTGGTGATAGCCTTCTGCTCCTCAGCATAATCCTTGGTTCCGATGATGCCGTCCTCCCACCACTTGTTACATGAAGCAGCTGAAAGCATGCATCCCATGATGTGGTAGGTTCCGTCTGCATGGTCGAATGAGTGAAGTGCGTTATTCGCATCAACACCATAATTCTTGGATGAGATGAAAAGAGTTCCTGATGTTCCGAGTGAAATGTTACAAGCATTGTCGCCTACGGTTCCGGTTCCTACAGCTGCTGCTGCGTTGTCGCCTGCGCCTGCTGCCACGATGGTGGTCTCGGGGATTCCGAGTTCAGAAGCGATGTCAGCCTTAACGGTTCCGATTGACTCGTATGACTCGAACACCTTGGCAAGCTGGGATTCCTTTACGCCGCAGATATCGCACATTTCCTTGGACCATGTACGGTTCTTAACGTCAAAAAGAAGCATTCCGGAAGCGTCTGAAACATCAGTTGCATGAACGCCTGTCAGCTTGTAAGCAAGGTAATCCTTGGGAAGCATGATCTTGGCGATCTTAGCGAAGTTGTCGGGCTCGTTCTTTTTTACCCAGAGTATCTTGGGAGCGGTAAAGCCGGGGAATGCGATGTTTCCGGTGAGCTCAGTGAGCTTAGCCTTGCCGATCTCGTTATTAAGATAATCGGTCTCTGCTCCGGTACGTCCGTCATTCCAAAGGATAGCGGGACGGATGATGTTGTCATTCTCATCAAGGATAACAAGACCGTGCATCTGTCCGCCGAAAGAGATTCCGGCAACCTGTGATGCATCCTGACCCTTCAGAAGTTCCTTAACGCCTTCCATGGACTGCTCAAACCAGTCTGCAGGATTCTGCTCAGACCATCCGGGATGAGGGAAGGAAAGGGGATACTCCCTTGAGACCATATTTACGATCTTTCCTTCAGAAGAAAGGAGAAGGAGCTTGACAGCTGATGTACCGAGATCGATTCCGATATAAAGCATGATTTCCTCTTTTCTGCGCACAGCGCGTTTATTTGATTCCGGCCCGGGCATCTGACACTTTCCTTACAGAAAACCCGCAGACCGCAGATTACAACAATATATATTTTAGCATAGAAAAAGACGGTCTTACAGACCGCCTTTTGCGAAATCCACTTCAATTTTTGCCTTGGGCACACGGATTTTGTTTATCCCCATCTAAATCATCGGAAACAGTATTGCCTTGATGCTTTTCGGAAAAACTTATTCTTTCGATATATTCAACAACACAACCCAAAATGAGTTCCAATGAGAGAACATAGCCGATAATCAGCATTGGCAGCATATTGAATAGTTGTCTGTTGTTAGCTTCCCAAATGAACAAGAATAGAAAATACCCCAAAAAAGTCAATTCATATACACCCATCAATACAGTTGATGATCTATTTTTCTTCAAAAAGCTCAGCGTAGCACCTATCGCCGTCACAAGATAAATCTGGAACAGCCAGATCATATCGTATTTGCATCCATACCAATAAAGGTCTCCGTCATAATTGAACAGACGACTGAGTACATTTTCATCACCATATGAATATCTGGCAAAATCCTCTGCCCCAAGGTTTCCACTGGCATAATTTGCTCTCATTTTCGCCAGGATATGGTCAATGCTCCACAGTTCATTTATATTTTCACAAATATATGCTTTGGTGAATTCCGCCTTTTCATTTGAATCGGTTATCTCATCCAAAGCAATCCTAAAATCGCGATTTCCGTAATAGGTACCATCATTCTTCATTCCCATCGCAACATAAGAGATCGTAGGTTCACTGAATTTATCCTTATCTCTGTACCACTCATAATTCATTGAAATCACTTCAAGAAGCACACATATCAAGATAAAACCAAAAGTAGCTCTGATGAATGCACAAAGATACTTCACATTGGAATTCTTATTATCGATTCTCAGAAGTAAACATAGAAAAAACGCTATTCCACAAATAAAAGAGGTAACCTTCATAGTGAAGCCAAAGCCCACCAAAATACCCGAAAGAACCAGAAAAGCGCTCTTCAGATACTTATTACCTACATGAATAAAGGCATAATGAAACAACGAAATTCCTATAACAGAAAAACCAAATGATAAGCTATCCGTATAAAAACTCTGTGATAAAGCATACAGCGGAAGACATGAGCCAAACATAACGATAAGCATAAGTGACATCCCTGGCTTATAAGGAAAAAATGCTTTCAGAATATACTTGGATGAAAAAAGAGCAGCTTCTATCAAAATAATATTAAGAACCAAAAGTAGATAATACGGATCCTCTAATCCCATGGCATATCCTATTTTCATGACAAAAGCCAGAACAAGAACGCATTTCCAATTATGAGGATTGACCGAAAAATAAAATGCATCGGAAAGAGATATATTTCGTGCAAATTCCAATGCCGACCTGTAGCATATTTCATAATCCCAAAAAGAAACTGTGCTGTTTCTGCAAAGTACACCAATGCATATCAGCACTATTCCCCACAAAATGGACAACACTGTAAAAACAGCGTCACAAAACCCGTTCCCCTTTTTACGAAACATAAAAGAGAGCAACAAATACAGCATCAGAAAAAAGAAGAACACAAGAATGATTCCGATAAGCAGCTGACGAGAAATCAGATTATGTTGCGGTTTCAAAAGACATACTGCCATTATCAGCAAAACAACAATGATGTATACCAGCCCAATAATATAGTTGATTCCCGTCCTGAGTCTTTTCACCTCAAAGCTCCCTAATAAATACTTTGCCGCCTTCGAAGCGTTTTATCTCTTCCCTGACCTTCTTCATGGCATCCTCGTTGCGGTCAAAGAGTACTATTATGTTGCTCTCGATATCATAATCTATTGAAATGTCGCGTATACCAAGAATGCTTCTGATATGGGCATCAAATGCTTCCTCGAGTTCTTCGGATACTCCGTGTCTTCCGGGAGCATGCTCCTTACATTCATCACCGAGCTTACCGCAGTCCTCAGGCAGGATGCCCGCAAAGAATACATCAAAGTGTCTGTCGTTCTTCTCCGCAAGCTTCATTACGTAGCATATCATTCTGACGTGTGAAGGCTGGAATACTCTGTCGGGATCTGCCTTCATGTCAACCTGAAGCTTGTGCTCAAGGAGTGATGACTTGTAGACTTTACCCTGCTCGTTGACCTCCATGCCCTCGACGGTAGCGACCTTGAAGTCTCCTCTTTCGATCATTCTGACAAAAATACCTGCGATGGCGGGGTCGAACTGTTTTCCGCTGCAGCGGTTGATCTCAGCGATAACCTCCTCATCGGAAAGGCGCTTTCTGTAGACACGGTTTGAGGTCATTGCATCGAAGCTGTCGGCAACGCAGAGGATCCTTGCAACAAGCGGGATCTCGGTTCCGGCAAGTCCGTCGGGATATCCGGTTCCGTCGAATTTTTCGTGATGATACCTGATACCTTCGGGCAGTCCCTCGATGGAATTGTCCATGGATTTCAGGAGATCGTAGCCTATCTCCACATGCTTTTTCATCAGAGTGAATTCTTCGTCCGTGAGCCTTCCTGCCTTGTTGAGAACGGTGTCCGCAACGCCGATCTTACCGATGTCGTGCATAAAGCCTATATAACGGATCCTGAGGATATCCTCCTCGGAAAAATCATAATCAGCCGCCATCTCACGCGCTATCATTCCCGCATAGATTCCGACACGGTCCGAGTGGCCTCCGGTGTATTCGTCTTTTGCGTCGATAGCGCCGGTGATAGCTTCGATGGTGTTCATGAGCGAATCTTCCTTCTCATGCTCACGCTCGATGGTATATTTTTCCTGACGGAGCGCGGTCTGAACAATGGTAGTAACAAGAAGCACCATCATTCCGATGCAGATGAAGAATCCAAAGCTCCAGATGCTGGAAAAGAAGAAGCTTGCCAGTTCCATCAGACAGCAGCTCAGGAAAATACAGGTTCCTATGAAGATCGCGATATAGTTCCTGGTCCTCTTTTCAATGATGTCGCGGATAAGTGTGGTGATGACCGCGAGAATTCCGAGTGCGATCCAGATATAGGTTATGATCAGCGTCGTGAAAAAGTCAGCGACCTTAAGAGCGTTCAGCGCAAGATTCAGGATTATCTGAACCGTAATAAGAGTCTGGAGACTGAGGTAGAGCCTGTGATATACCCTGCTCTGAATCTCATCGAAGTAGCTGCATACGAACACTCCGGTGATCTCTATCGCAAAATAGGAAAAATAATTGGAGAGCGAAGGCCTTGCAAAGATCAGCTGTCTGAGCCTGCTTTCACTGACCATCCAGGTTGAAAGGGAAACCATGAACAGTCCCATGTAAAAGAAGGATCTGTCGATGCGGAACCTTTCCCTGGAAAAAAGATAGAATAAGATGACCGCCACGCCTATGACCATGATCATCAAAGCGGTGACGAGAAGAAGCATGTTTTCATGGATTATCGCAAACCAGGCATTGCTACCTTCACCGATGCGGACAGATTCTATGGTTGCAACGGACTTGACAAGGAATCTTGCCTCAATGGTTTTGCCTGCATCCTCAGGACCAATGTCGCATGCAACGTAAGCACTTGGCAGGTGATAGCTCATCGATTCAAAACCGTCAGATGTGTAGCTTGAACGAAGCTCACCATCCACATAGATAAGAACATCTTCCATCATCGAACGGAAAAGGATCGTTTGGCGGCTGTCTATTTTTTCCGGAAGGGTGTTGCGCAGAATTACCCAGTCATCCATGTGTGCATCAGCAGTGACGGGGAGCGTAACATCAGAAACAGCTCCGCCTGATTCAAGCGTCCAGCCGGTGTTGAAATAGTAAGAATCAAATGCTCCGATGTAGGCTTCTCCCTTGTGATCCGTCTTCACAAATGCCATGAAAAAGATCATGACTGTGAACATGATGAAACAGTAAGAGAAGTAGTCGATGAAGCTTTTCAGTTTTTTCTCGTTGATTTTCAAATAATTTTTTTATGCAGGCATGCTGTGTTGCGTGAACGTTTTTACTCAGAGATCCTGCCTGCGTCAAGTTCGATTATATATCCCTGATTTACTCCGGAACGGTTTTTGATGAAGCCGATGCGATAGGACATTTTTGTGTCCTTCATGGTAAAGGAACCGGTCGAAATATTTTCTTCCTCATTTTCAATGAACTTATACAGCGGCTGACGAAGGTAAGTGTTGAACCTTCCGCCGGAACCGGGGATCTTTTTTTCGAGGTCCCACTCACTGAGCTCGGGGAAAAACTCAAATGCCTTCTGGTTTCCGCCCATGAATCTGAGCTTCCTGTCAAAAAAGATATAGCCCTCATTCTCAAGTCTGTTCCTGACGAGCTCGTTATTGCTCGTGAGCGAATAGGTATTGAGCTTCGTTATCGGGATGAGAAGAAGTATCTCGCAGAAATTGATAACAAACGGGAACAGATCGATCCTCAGTCCCACAAGTCTTTCCGCAACATAAACCGCGATCGTGATGAATTCCAGGAAAAAGATTGCAGTAGCATCCTGGGATGATATCTTTCTTCTACCCTTGATAACGCCCGCAGAAGTGAGGATCAGGAGAAGGAAATACAGATAAATGGTGACAATATACACAGTGTGGAGAGGACCGTATTCTTTTTCCAGATATACGATCTCTCCCATCTTGTGATATTCGACGTTCGTATACCAGATTCCCATCCTGCCTATAGAAGAGGTACAGACATAGAGTCCGAACTGAACTGCGTACATGAGGCACAGGAGCCATCCCGGAAGCCTTACCTTGTAAATCTCTGTGATGTTAACAAACAGCAGCATCGCCGCAAAAAGTCCGATGGTGTACGTCAGCTGGGTTGCAAGGATCGCCTGCTGCAGATTTTCGGAAACGGACATAGCAAGATAGCCACCGTTTCCGATGACTATCACAACAGCCAGGAGAACCTGGTTGATACTATAACCTTCACCGTATGTGATCATGAAAAGAAGAATTGTCATGGCCACAAGGAAGGAAATGAGGTAAGCAACTGTTAACATCTAAATCACTTTCTGTATTTAATGCAGTTCATCCGCGCAGGCAGCAGAGCCACCTGCGCAAAATATTTCATCAAGCATCATATCGAGCTTCAGCAACGCTCCAGTCTATGACATCCCAGAGAGCCTTGAGATAATCAGCTCTGAGATTTCTATACTTGAGATAATATGCATGCTCCCATACATCAAGTGTAAGGATGGGAACTGAGTCGAGCTTCAGGCTGTAGCAGTTATCCTGGTTAGCGGTCTTGTAGGTTACAAGAGTTCCGTCTGCCTTCTTGCCAAGCCATCCCCAGCCTGAACCAAACTGTGATGCAGCGAGGGCATTAAGCTCTTCCTTAAGTTTATCAACGCTTCCGAACTGCTTTTCAATCTGAGCAAGGAGAGCTCCCTCAGGTGCTTTCTTTGCCTCGGATGAGGATTTAAGCTGCTCGAAATAAATATTGTGATTGAGATAACCGCCGCCCTGATTACGAAGTCCGGTGCGAATAGTTTCATCGGATACAGCATCAAGACCACTGAGGATCTCTTCTGCGCTCTTACCCTGAAGTCCAGCCTTTTCAACAAGGTCATTGAATGCCTTGGTGTAGGCGACGTGGTGTTTGCCATAGTGAGTTTCAACCGTTGCGGTATCGATCACCGGCTCAAGTCCGTCATTTGCAAATGCAAGTTTTACCTGTTCGAACATAAGACACCTCCTTTAATCTCCCATCACATAAGTTACAAAAATTTTTATGACACAAGTATCATATAAACCATCAGATGAAATGATCATGCGGATCACAGAATGAGTTTATCCGTAAATGATAATATGAATCATCACATGAACTCATCTTTTATTACAAATCATATTATTCAGCAAGATGACCCTTTGCCTTGATCACATCGATAACGCTGTCGACATATTTTTCGCAGAGCTCGTTGGATTCAGCCTCGACCATAACTCTGATCAGCGGCTCGGTTCCGGATTCACGCACAAGGATTCTTCCGGTATCTCCGAGTTCGTCAGCAACCTTCCTAACAGCTGCCTGAACATCGGGATCATTCTGCGCTTCGGGCTTGCTTTTGACACGGACATTCTTAAGAACCTGAGGATAGAAAACAACGGGAGCTGCAAGTTCACTCATGGGCTTTCCGCTTGCGATCATTGCTTCCATCAGCTTGAGGCTGGTCAGGATTCCGTCACCGGTTGTTGCATACTTCGTAAAAATAGTATGTCCCGACTGTTCTCCACCTATACGATGTCCGTTCTTTACCATGTTCTCGTAAACGTATTTATCGCCGACTGCAGTCTTTTCATATCCGATGCCAACCTTGTCGAGAGCCTTGTAAAGACCGAAGTTGCTCATAACGGTTGTAACAACGGTATTGTTCAGAAGCTTTCCGCGCTCCTTCATATACAGACCGTAAATGTAGAGAGTGTGGTCTCCGGTAAGAGCGTTGCCCTTTTCATCCACGAAAAGACATCTGTCAGCATCACCGTCATATGCAAAACCTACATCGAGGCCCTTTTCAACAACGAACTTCTGAAGGTGCTCAATATGTGTGCTTCCACAGTCAGTGTTTATATTGAATCCGTCGGGCGCATCGTTGATCACATAGGTCTTGGCTCCGAGTGCATCAAATACACCCTTTGCAATCTGCCATGCAGCACCGTTTGCGGCATCAATACCAACCTTGATGTCCTTGAAGCTGTATTTTGAAAGGGAAATGAGATATCCGACATAGCGGTTACGGCCTGCAACATAGTCAACGGTACGGCCGATATCATCTCTTTCGGCAACAGGAATCTCGAGCTTACCGTCTATGTAATCCTCGACCTTGAGGATGGTCTCTTCGTCCATCTTCTCACCGCTTCCGTTGAGAAGCTTGATGCCGTTGTCATAGTAAGGATTGTGAGATGCGGAGATCATGATACCGCAGTCAAAATCATCAACTCTTGTGATATATGCAACGGAAGGTGTGGTCGTAACATGCATGATATATGCATCAGCGCCTGAAGCCATAAGTCCGGTGCAGAGCGCATACTCGAACATGTAGCTGCTGCGTCTTGTGTCCTTTCCGATGACAACCTTGGCCTTCTTGCCCTGATTAGTTCCGTAGTACCATCCGAGGAAACGTCCTATTTTCACAGCGTGCTCGAATGTAAGATCCTTATTAGCTTCACCGCGGAATCCGTCGGTGCCGAAATATTTACCCAATGCAGGTTCCTCCAAAATAAAACAAATTCAAAACTTAAGATTTCGCCATTATTCTATCTTTTCTCGATAATTTCACCATTATTCTTGTAGATGCTGTTTGCGGGAACAACACCTCTTACGCATGATGTGGGATAAACGTTTGAATTTCTTCCAACCACGGTGCCGGGATTACATACGGCATTGCAGCCAATCTCAACATGATCACCAAGCATCGCACCGATCTTCTTGATGCCTGTCTCAATCTTTTCGGTACCGTTATGGATTACGATGAGTTCCTTGTCGCTCCTTACATTACTGGTTATCGAGCCAGCACCCATGTGGCTGAAATAGCCGAGAATGGAGTCGCCGACGTAATTGTAATGAGGTGTCTGGACATGGTCGAAAAGAATGACATTCTTAAGCTCAGCGCTGTTTCCGACAACGCAGTCAGCTCCGACAAGTGCCGAACCGCGGATGAATGCGCAGTGACGAACTTCAGTGTTGGGACCGATGATGCAGGGATCACCAAGATATGCTGTAGAAGCAACAATTGCGCTCTTGTGAACCCAGACGTGCTCGGATCTTTCCTCATAGTCATCGCCGAGAGTGGGACCGAGCTGTAAGATGAAATCCTTGATCCCCTTCAGCGCTTCCCAGGGGTAGGTGAACTGCGAGAGGTAATCCTTCGCAAGTGTGTGATCAAGATCGTAGAGATCCTTAATAGTGTACATTTATGTATCTCCAGAAAATTAGTGGTTATCAAGATCTGTCTTCAGCTTTTCACGAAGCTCTTCAACGCTCAGCCACTCGGTGTTGGTGCCTGAACTGTACTCGAACTCGGGAGCAACGAGTTTTCCGCCGGGAACGATATCTCTGTCCTCCCACCAGTTGTAGTGAGGATAAATGATGTAGTGCTTCTCGTACTCGTAGGTGTGAAGAGAATCCTCTCTTGTGATCATGATCTCATGAAGCTTCTCACCCTCTCTGATGCCGACCTCGGGCTTTTCACAGCCGGGAAGCATTGCCTCTGCAAGGTCAGTTATCTTGAATGAAGGGATCTTGCTGATGAAGGTCTCACCGCCCTGAGATTCCTCGAGAGCCTTGATGACAAGTTCAACGCCCTGTTCGAGGCTGATCCAGAATCTTGTCATGCGGTAGTCGGTAACGGGAAGTTCCTTGCCACCCTTGTCAATGATGCTCTGGAATAAAGGAATGACACTTCCGCGGCTGCCGGCTACATTACCGTATCTGACTACGGAGAACCTTGTTCCTTCTTTTCCGCCATAGGCGTTGGCTGCGCAGAAAAGCTTATCTGAAACAAGCTTGGTTCCGCCGTAAAGGTTGATGGGGTTAACGGCCTTATCTGTTGAAAGTGCAACGACCTTTTTTACGCCTGTGCGGAGTGATGCATTGATGACGTTGGTCGCACCGTTAACGTTGGTCTTGATTGCCTCGTTGGGATTGTACTCGCATGCGGGAACCTGCTTGAGAGCTGCGGCATGGATAACATAGTCAACACCCTGCATTGCCATCTCAAGTCTTGCTTCGTCTCTTACATCACCGATGAAATATCTGAGCACATCGCGGTGGTCCTTATAATCCTGGTCCATGATGAACTGCTTAAATTCGTCACGTGAATAGATAATGATCTTCTTTGGCTTATAGTGCTTCAGAACATAATCCACAAAATGATGGCCGAACGAACCGGTGCCCCCGGTAACAAGTATTGTTTTTCCGTTTAACATAATTCTTATCCTTAAATTTTTGTATTGAAAGTAATGATAGTGAACGAAATCGGAGAAGACGTTAACTATACATACATAGATGATTATAACAGATTATGGGGATTTTATCCAATTTTGAGGGATAATTTGGGGGATATTTAGAAGAGATATTTGCAAGGCGGGGCAGTCAGGTACAGATGTGTGACCGGCAGGCTATGTCAGGACTTACTGTCGTTATCATTTTTCGCTGAATCTTTCATAGAGCCCGTGCCGCCTTCCACGACGCCATCACCGCGTGCAACGGAAAAAACGGTCCCGAAAAAGCATCTCACGTCAAATGAAAAGGCCTTGAATCCGCCCTTTTCCAGCATTTTGATATAGTCGCCGTCAAGCTTGGCCTTAACAGGGATCTCCAGTTCGTCACGACCGTTTATCTGAGCCCAGCCCGTAAGTCCGGGCTTAACATCGTTGGCTCCGTACTTATCGCGCTCCGCAGTCAGAAGGTCCTGGTTCCAGAGAGCGGGTCTGGGGCCTATTATGGACATTTTTCCTACAAAAATATCCCAGATCTGGGGCAGCTCATCCAGGCTGTGTGCCCTTATGAACTTACCAACCTTAGTGATGTACTGCTCGGGATTGTCAAGCATATGAGTCGGCCGGTCGTGAGGCGTACTCATTTTCATGGACCTGAACTTATGCAGTTTGAAATAGCTCTTATCAATCCCGATCCTTTTCTGGGAAAAGAAAACCGGACCGGGATCATCGATAACAATGGCAAGTGAAAGTATCAGGTATACGGGCGAAAGAACGATAAGTCCGACAAAGCTCAGAACGATGTCGAACAGGCGCTTTACGCATACCTCGTAAAAGCTGCGGTGGTGGATGTGGTGGCTGGGGCTGTCATAACCACGAGCGGAAGTATTGCCATCTCCAGCGACCGACTGCACATCAGAATTCTCAGTTTCTCCTATGCTTATCGCTTCAAGATGCCCCCTGACGCCGTCAGCATTCTCCGGTTCAGACTCATCCGCAACAAATATTACTCTTTTCCCCTCCATGGGGTTTTTATCAATCTTACTCATCCACTACACCAGGTGATGTCGGCGTCCTCAGACGGTGCCTGACACCATTAAAAATCTATAAAGTGGTTAATATATATTTTATGGTGCCAGGTAACATTAAGAAATCTTAATAGCGTCAGGTAATATTAAGAATTCTTAATGGTGTCAGGCACCATAAAGGGGAGGAAGGCCAGGAAGTAAAGAACAAGGCCAAGTTCCCCGGGAAAAACGGTACATTCAGTAAGGCCCATGAGGAAATAGCCGGTCATGGCAATCAAGGAGAATATGTAGCAGGGGAGGAATGTTTCAGCATTCCCACATTTTACATGCTCTGCATCAGTATTTCTGGCATTCCTGCATTCACGGCATTTGAGTGCGGCACAGATGGAAACTGCGATCATTCCCGCAAGGAAAAAGAGGCCACACAGAGGACCGAACCAGTACATTATCTGAAGCACGGAATTATGGGCATGAAGCTGGAAGAAATCAGGGCACACCCACACTGCCATTTCAGAGGATTCATTGCCAAGGAAATGAAGGCGGCTTATGTCATATTTATAGATATAATACCTGAGCTGAAGAAGCCTTCTTAGGAATGAGCTTTCATACTGAGGTCTGATGAATATCGGGTGCTCCTCATCAGTACCGGGTTCGACGCCGTCAGCATAGTAGTATGCGCGTTCTCCATCCGGAGAATACTGAGGTCCTCTGCCTAAATCCGATACAAGGGTAACAGAGCAAACTGCATCACATTCCACAGATGCGTCCGCAACCTGTAAAAAGGGGCCCTGAATTCCAAGAATGTACATTTCAAGCGCAGAAATATCGTTACATTTCTCTGCTTCAGCTACAGTACCATCATATTTCCATTCATTATCAATGCAGCAATCGCTGACACTATTGTTATCTTCCCCTCCAAATGCACCAAACACCCTTGACAGTCTTCCGAGAAGTTCAGGAATGATCTCATCAAGTTCACTGTACTTAGGCGAATCTATCGGATCCCAGGACATTACATTGGATTCCTCACCATGGTATTCGTCCTGATACCAGATGGGATGATGCCTCAGCGCAGGAATATATCTCATGCAAGCAAAAACGGGAAAGAACATCACAGCTGCAGTAACACCCACAAGAGCACCCCTGCATATAAAAGACAAGAGCTTCTTTACACCGCGTTCCTTCAGGTCTGCCAGCCAGTAGCACACCGTAACACCCGCAAAGGCAAGCCATGCACTTCTGGATCCGGTAAAGAAAACAAAGCACCACATTGCAGATGCAAAGACAAACGTGATCACATAAGGAATCCTGAGTTTTCTGATACGGAAAACAGTGAGTTTTACAAGCCATGCGATGTAGACATATAGGTAGAACATCGCATTAACATTGACGTTTGTGTAATGCCCTCTGTATCTGACATCAAGGTCATAAGGTCTGTACAAAAACGCTCTTCCCTGTATCAGAAAAAAGCCTAATATCAAACCATTTACGATACCTTCAATTATTTCAGAAGCATCCTTGCGTGACAAAGGAGCAAGGTAGAATGACCCGAACATCACAAGGAACCATAAGGGCCACAGGGATCTGTTCACAGAAGCAACCGCAAGAGCCATGAACCAGAACCAGAGCCAGAAGAGTTTTGTTATATTCCGTTTTTTTCCAGCATCTTTCCGTTCAAAAAAAAGATTCCAGAAAACCCTTATCGCAACAGCGCCATACAGGATAACGTTGATGATTGCAGTAATAACCTGTGCATCATAATCCGTCCCCGGAGCAAAATGCCTGAACGCAGGATATGCCAAAATACAAGACAACAGAATCCATGCATAAAATATAACACTGCTCTTATTCCCTGCATCATCACTCCTTTTATCAAAGGAATCACTCTTATGTCCCGGCAAAAGAATACGCCAGTCGAGCCTAAGAGCAATCATCGGGAAAATACAGAAGCCCGTACAATTGACAGCAAAAGCCCACTGCGCACCGTTTCCAATTCCTCTCCAGAGATCAATCCAGATAAGTCCCAGTCCGCAAAGAGTGTAAATGATCAGTTTATAGTTTTTCCTGAGGAAGTTCATCCAAGTTCCTGTCTGCAGAAATCAAGTGCAGATGCAACAACGGCATCCATGTCATAATACTTGTACTCACCAAGACGGCCGCCGAACTTAACGCGTGTCTCCTTATCTGCAAGTTCCTTGTAGCTTGCATAGAGCTTTGAGTTTGCATCATCGTTTACGGGATAGTAAGGCTCGTCGCCGGGCTTCCACTCAGATGAATACTCACGGCTGATGATGGTCTTGGGAATATCGTTGCCATCAGCATCCTTGCCGAACTCGAACCACTTGTGCTCGATGATACGGGTCCAGGGTGTCTCACGGTCAGTGTAGTTAACTGCAGCATTTCCCTGGAAATTAGGTGTATCAAGGCATTCGTTTTCAAAACGTACGCTGCGGTACTGAAGAGTTCCGAGTTTGAAATCGAAATATGCATCGATGGGACCGGTATAGATAATACGCTCTGCCATCGCATCATACTTTTCCTTGTTTGCAAGGTAATCTTCTCCGAGTTTTACCTCGATGCCGTCGAGCATATGCTCAACCATCTGAGTATAGCCGCCTACAGGAATTCCCTGATAGAGAGCATTGAAATAGTTGTTATCGAAAGTGTAACGAACGGGAAGTCTTCTGATGATGAATGCGGGAAGATCCTTGCAGTCACGTCCCCACTGCTTCTCAGTATAGCCCTTGATCAGTTTTTCGAAGATGTCTTTTCCGACAAGGGATATAGCCTGCTCTTCAAGGTTCTTAGGCTCGGTGATTCCCGCCTCACGGCGCTGTTCTTCAATCTTGTCAGCAGCTTCCTGAGGAGTCACAACGCCCCACATCTTGTTGAAGGTGTACATGTTAAAAGGAAGCGAGTAGAGCTCACCGTGGAAGTTTGCAACAGGGCTGTTGGTGAATCTGTTGAATACGGTAAATTTGTTCAGGTAATTCCAAACCTCGGTATTGTTGGTGTGGAATATGTGCGCACCATAGATATGTACGTTAATCTTCTCCTGCTCCCTAGTATAGATATTTCCGGCAATGTGATCACGCTTATCGATGACCAGAACCTTCCTGCCACATTCCTTTGCCTTCTGGGCAAAAGTCGCACCATAGAGTCCGGCACCAACTACAAGATAATCATATTCCATATCATTCTCCCTACTCATTCCTCTTACTTATTACACATCCTCTTCAAACAGGACACGGTCGTTAAATTAAACTATCTAATTATATCATACTCACATAACAGGCTTAATGACGCATCTCAATCATCATCTTCCGGCTTCCTTGCCTTCGTTGATGTAGTTGTTGTATGCCATTCCCACCAGATTACGG
This sequence comes from uncultured Lachnospiraceae bacterium, assembly GCA_946631295.1. GTDB lineage: Bacteria > Bacillota > Clostridia > Lachnospirales > Lachnospiraceae > AC2028. Next base: position 4,073 of record CAMOZY010000041.1, on the reverse strand, counting down.
TATGCAGCTCTCACGTCAGAATACCTTGCAAGATACAGCTTGGGGTCGAATTCATAGCTGCCTCTTCGCCCTTCCTTCATACCGTAGATAACAAAATGTCTGATGAGTGCCTCGGGATCATCTGCAAGAAGTGCAGCATCATCATAATGAGATGCGTAATATACAGGATCATAAACATCCTTTAAATCCCTGCCTCTGTAAACAAGCGGATTATCAGCACTCCATACTGGATCGTCATCGGGAGTTCCGCTCTCTCCTGCTGAAGCCCCCTCTTCAAGATAATGCATATAATAAGATCTGAGGTCAGTCCCGTACTGAAGGAAAAGATCAGGATGTGCCTTCACATACTGATGAACATCGAACTCCTCACTGCCTCTTGCGCCCTCACTCATTCCGTTCTCGACAAAGTACCTTATAAGCTTCCATTCGTTACGGTCAAGTGATTCAAAAAGCGCATAATTATTCGATGCATAATATGCAGCATCATAAACAGCCGTATAATCCACACCCATGTATGAAGCATTGTTGAGCAGCCTGTCGGCAACCCTTCCCTCTGCCTTTCCAACATTCTTATAGTGCAGATAATATTTTAGATAGTCATCACCGTAGCACTCTCTGAGATCAGGATAATTTTCCATGTAGAACATGGGATCAAAATCTCTGCAGCCCTGTCTTGCCTCTGACATTCCATGCGTCACGAAATGTTCCTGAGCCATAACAGGATCATCTCCATAAATGTCCCTCACATCAGGATTGTGCTCCAGATAATAAACAGGATCAAAAACATCTCCGAAATCGCATTCAATATCATAATTGATCACATGAGTACCTTCGTATCTTCCGATACCCTGTATTACCACGGATGCCACCCCGGCAGCTTTATCATTGGCATAACTCAGACAGTAATCGACTCCGTCTGTCAAAACCTCTTCGCCATCCTTAACCGTCACTACCGGTCTTTGATGATAACCTGTATATGCGAGATCAGGAACATCTGAATATTTCAGTTCTTCCACACTTTTTCCGGGAGCCCGGGTAAGTGTAATATCCTCACAGATACCGCTGTCATAAGGATCCTCGTCCTTATTCAAAAGAAAACCCTTCACCTCATATTCGGCACTGTACTTAAGTTCAGTATCAGCATCATTTAACCAAAGTTCGATATTATCTGCATCCGCAAAATATTCCCAGTCGGATACAGGAAGCAGGAATCTTTCTTGTTCACTCGGATTCAAAACGCCTTCGGCCTCAAGGATATGTCTTCCGCTGCGGATTCTGATGCGCACCTTAAGCCTGCCGGAAGCTGCTCCTGATCTTTCGTTTATCTCGAATCCGACTGCGCTGCATTCACTTAAATCCAGATCATCCTGAGAAAGAATGTCCACATCCGAATCCTCATCCCCGGAAAGAGTGTCAGAGTCCGGAATATCATCCCCGGAAAGTGTATCAGGATTAATAAAATAGCACCGGTACATCATATCATCATAATTCCGGTCCTCATAAGCGCCGGTGACATCCACATATGACAGTTCCCTGTCATCAGTCATTCGAAGGATTTTTCCATCAGAATAATCATTCATTCCCTCAAAGACAGCAGGATCATATCCCTCAATCACATCCGACCAGCCATTTATACCAAGCACCGGAAGATATTCATCTATGTGCTGCTCAGCTTCCGTAGTATCCAGATATCTGAACACATCGAAAGCAAGCTTTTTATCAAGATATCTGCCTTCAGCATCTTCTCTCAGACCAAACTGGAAATATGGACTTCCTTCAGAAATATCAAGCTGGCATCTTATGATAAATGCATCGATATAAGGATTCATCTGAGCCTTAACAAGCGCAAAGGCAATATTGGCAGCCTGCTTGGACTGATTTTCCCCGTAAAGGACAGAAAATGATGTATAACCGACTTCCGAGCAGATAATAGAGCGGACCCTGCCATCGGATGTAAGAAGATTTTCCGACAGGTAATCCGTGATCACATGGATATTCTTCATGCTTACAAGGGGCGAGGTATATTCCATCGTAACCTCTCCACCGTATGTAGGCTGACCGTCCGTATCGGTTGTAGGCTCATCTCCGTCATCCAGGGTATCGGCATCTCCAAGAGGATATGGATAAGGATGCCATGCAAGTCCCCAGTCCATTTCCTGATCCTTAAGCTCACACTCGTGGAAATACTCGAGGAACCACTTTCCGCCGTAATCGGTCATAGTATTAGCGGTATTCCAGCGGTGTTCCATAGGAATATATACATTTGCAGATGGATTAAATCTACGAATGATGTTATAGAAAAACTTAAACTGCTCGTAATACTCCGCCACATAGGTTTCGCCGTCGCAAGGACCTATGTAATTGTACTGGAGGTTATCATTTACTTCATTTCCGACAAGCCAGTCCTTAACGAAACCGTACTCTTCTCCATCATATCTTTCCAAAAGAAAACACATGACGCCCTCGATAAGATCCCTGCCTTCCTGTGTCTTTACGTTAAAGGCATAATACTGGGTGCCGGGATTATATTCGATTCCGGGATATCTGAGTTCAGGCATTTCCTCCTTATAGCTGTTTACCACTGCAGCCATAACCTTTATGCCTTCTTCGCTCATCCTTGAGATCATGTAATCACTGGTCTCAAGAGATTTCTTGTCAAAATAAATCGTCCTGCCTTTATAAGTGTATTCATACTCGGTCGGGGTCGCACTTAAGAGTTCGTTAAAGTAAAAATTCACAAACCCCCATCCGATTCCAAGGTCTATGGCATCTTCCATGATTAGTTCGTTGACCTGCAGACCCTTTTTGGATGAATAACAGCTTTCCGGCAAAATCAGCGTATCAGAAGTTCCCTGACCCGATGAGTCAAGAACCGGATACTCCATAGTTTGTTCAAGTTCGGATATATACTCCCTCGTAACAGGAGTTACGGGCGCGGATATACCCGCAGGATTTCCGATGCCATTTCCTGCACCACACCCGGACGTAAGCAGCATACAGCCTGTCATGACAACGCCAAGGATCCTGCCTGCTATTTTCTTTCCATATCCATACTTTCCCAAAACCATAAGACCAACTTTCCTGTTATAACTGTTTCTCTTTTTTCATACAAATTCATTTATGTCTGAATGATTTGTGGCTTCCCATTACTAAGCAATAGCCCGCTTTTTAAGCGGGCTATCGCAATATCATATCATTCGAAACTACTTACTTGCCGTACCATCCGATACCTTCATACTGCCATCCGGCTAAAACAAGGTTATCTCTTTCCTCTGCACTTAATGTGTAGTGATGGGTTCCTGTTTCAGCATTAGGATTGTACAGACGGTAGAGAGGACTTCCACCAATTCCGGCATCATTCCATGCAATACCTTCATATTTCCATCCGGCATTCACCAGAACTTCTTTTTCCTCTTCACTGGTCGTATAATGGTGATCTCCCGCATTGGGATTGTACAGACGAAATACAGGATTTCCGGTGTTGGGTGCAAGCCATGCATTACCTTCAAAATTCCATCCTGCATTTACAAGATCAGTTCTCTCAGTAATGCTTCCTGTATAGAAATGCTCTCCGGAATTAGGATTATATAATCTGTACATCATGAAAGCATCATCATATGTTGCTTCCTTCATGGCAGGTCTTCCGGCTGCCTTACCCTCGGTGACATAATGCTCGATCAGCTCATAAGGATCATTGATGCCAAGTCCTGCAAGATCAGGATTGAGTTCAGCATATGCAGCAGGATCATATTCAGCGGCATAGTCAACTCCGCAGTATGTGGTCACCTTATTGAAGGCAACTCCTGTGATGGGATGAAGCGAATAATCAGCAAATGAATTCTGCTTAACCGCACCTTGTGCAGTAGTTGAAACCATAAGGTTCTGAACGCTTATATATCCATCATAGGATGTGGTATCTTTGGTATCTCTGATCCAGACTTCTACGGAATCAACAGCTCCCTTGTATGCCCATGAAGAAAGATCCACGAAGAAGGTTCCTGCAAAACGTCTGGAAAATGCTACTGAATGCTTTGAATAATTGTAGTACTGATCAGCAGGGATCAATGCATTCG
>CAMOZY010000040.1 GCA_946631295.1 uncultured Lachnospiraceae bacterium | reverse complement strand
TGTTCCCATTGTGAAAATGATAGTTTTCATGAAATATATAACTCCTAACCTGCTGTATTATATTCCGACATACCTTACCACCGAATCATCCGATAACGCCTTATAGTTCCTTGTCCATAATTCATGCTTCAAAAGGCTTTAAATGCCTCTATAAACGTACCAGGGATTGCTGCCTTCTCCAGATTCTCTTCATTCATATTAAGAACTCTATGCACGATCGTTCTGGTGTGTTCCAGCCAATCCTTATGTGATCTCCAGAATGTTTTATCGATCAGTGTTATTCTGTACAGAACTTCACCTTTATAAAACAGACCCGGAGTCAGCGGATCCGAATCCAGTTCTTCCATAAAATATGGCAGGCACTGTTCCAGCAGTACCTTTTCATAAAGGCAGACATACCACTCTCCTCTTGTATATTCTGATAATTTTCTGGTCAGAACCCTCTGGTAATCAGCCGATCTGATTTTCCTGAAGTATTCTATTGTCTCTTCGGGCAGCAATTCCATCCCGGTTTTGGAAAAAATGAGTTCGGGTAAACACTCCCTGTTTTCCTTATCCGCATATTCCATGATTATCTTTTCTTCTTCAGAAGTAAGTGGAGCAAACAGATCCTCATCATACGGATTCCATATTCCCGAGGCATCATCCATCATATATTTCTCAACAAACATTCCTGTTCGTTCTCTCAGAAAAGCCACAGCTTCTTCGAACACATCAAAAAGAGCCATGCTGTATCCAACCATGATGTCGCCATACATCGGTTCATCATCATTAATATCATACCAGTTCTCAAAATAGATCACCGCAATATAAGCATTTCTTTTCCTGTGATGTGTTTTGACATACTGTTCAAGCGCTCTCTTAGATACCTTATTTTCACCGGCGATGAACACACCGGCACCTGTGCATTCATCGAATCCAACAGGTATATAGGCTTCATGAGCTCTGTCTCCAAGTCCTATCACGCCTTCATAAAGCCTTTCGAAACGGTCAAGATATCTCTTATCAGAAAGTCTGCCGGTAATTTTTTTACCGGGACCTATTCCGGAAGTTCCTGAATAATTAATATATTCACTGAGAAGACGTATATCATCGTCATAAGATCCGTCCGAATCCTTAATCTTCGAAAAGAACTTATTTATTATGCGAAACAGTTGTGCATCTTTGTATGCGGGCAGTTTTGAAGTTTCACTATTGAAGATGATATCTGCCGCTTCTTTTTTATTCTGAGACGTTGCAATAATCTTATCAGTCCAATTCCTTATACCTACAGATCTTGCATCCTTATCGAAAAGCACATAAAGAGTCTGCAGAGCTTTCAGATATGAAATCTTCTTCTGGCTGTAAGCTCTGCACAACGCTTCAACAAGACGATACTGATTAACCTGACCATATCTGCCTTCTATCGCACCCTGAATATCAAAGGCAAGTCTAGAAGCTCTTTCATCGTTAATATGCTTCTGATACTGATAGATAAAGCTTCCGTGTCTCGGATCTTCCAAGCCGCTTCCGGCATCGCAGGTTTGATGATCATCCCAGTCTCTTTTAATTATGGAACAGAGATCGTACAGATTACCTATCTCTGAATTTCCACTTATGATCATTTAGCAACCCTCGCTCTGAAAACAGCCGATTTAATGGATGAAGATGCAGTTTTCAGTGCCTTATCAACAAGTCCGAAATTTTTTTCAATTGAATATGCACTGATACCGGCTTCATAAAGAAAAGCATCAAGCATATGTGTCATATCTTCTTTCATGCGTGAAAGATCCGCTTTCATGAACAGTCGTCTGAAATTGATATATTCCTGTTCAAAGCGCTCCTTGTCACCTATGTGTGAACACCACTTTGTGATGGTTCCCATAGCCACTTCAAATCTGTGCTGCTCCTCTTCCTCTGCAGCCTGCATCGCAGCAAGGGCAATCTCGGGGTCTTCCTCATAATCAGGATCTTCATACATAGGCTTCGAAGCACTGTCGAGATCATATGTCGCATAATCCTCAAGTTCTGATGCATCTTCCACCCAATGTATTTTAGGTTCAGGAATACTCTCCTCCTGATCTGCAAGTTCCTCTTCTGCCTTTTCAACGTCTATCTGTGTAAGAAGATCCATTCCAGACCTTCTTCTGTTCACACCCCACTCAAAGGAAGGAAGAAGCTTTTTGTAAATTCCCTTTTCTCTGTTGGTATATATATCTTCAAGATCTTTATCCATCAGGCACCTGTATGAGTGAGCCATATAGAAAAGAATATCCGTCTGAGTATCATCCTCATCTTCCCATGAATGGTTTTCATTCCAGATGAATTCATAAGGATCCTGAAGAGAAGGATCCATGTCAGCAAGTTCTATAATATCTTCGAACTTTCTGGCATATCCATACTCCGGCGCAAGCCACTCGGTATATACAGTAGGACTCACCATGACACAGTACAGATAGCTTCTGTACCACTCCTTCTGATCCTTGGTTAGTTTCCTGTCCCCTGTAGTCTGAATGTATCCATCCAGGGCATCCATCATATCATCGATCACACCATCAAGTTTTGAAGAAGATATGACTCCCTTTTTATCTTCAATATACGGATAGACGAACTCATAATATCCGCTGAGATTTCGTCTGATATATTCGAACTCTTTTTCAACATTTTTCTTTCTGTATTCGACGATCCTCATGGCGTTTTCGTCGTATTTTCTAACCTTTTTCATCTGCAGTTCCTCCATAGATGATCACCTAAGTATTGTAGCACTTAAGTAACCCTCTTTTCCATCCGCTTTACCCATTATCATAAGCGGAATCTCTATCATAAGTATCCATATCCATCCGGCAGCAAGATATGGTTCAACCTTTTCGCCTCTTTCTCCACTTCTTCTGGAAAAACCTGAAATCAATGAGGTTCCTCTCTGCGGAGCAGACATCCTGGCAATCACTATATCAAGACCGACCCAGCTCTGGCTTTTATTCATGATTATATCCATCGATGATTTAAGCACATCCTTAAGCGTCGGAGTCATTCCTCCGTGATCACGCTCCCAGGCTTCGACATCATTTAAAAACCAGGTATCGTATCCTTCAGACACTCCTGCGGCATGCAGATAATCAATTACAGGCAGTTCAAAAAAGCTCCTGAATCTGGGATTGACGGACAAAAATGCCATCATGATCGTAAGTTCATCCTGTATCATCATTTTTTCAGAGACCTTGGAATATATTTTTTCCGCAATCTGTCCGTAAGTTCTTGTATCCTTGTTTGCGAAAATGAGCTTTCTTATATCTGATGCAGTACTTTCCACGAAATACTCATCCCCATTACCCAGATCAAGAAGATCCTCAAATTCTTCGGAAGCAAATTTCAGAATTTCCTCTCTGATATAGGCAGGGGAATATCCCCTGCCTGAACTGACTGTTCTGAGTTTTTCTTCGAATTTTGTCATAGCCATACGCACCTCCTGTGATCAATCCTTCATAAGAGCATCCATTGAATAGGGTTCTACAATATCGAAAAGCTTGGGCTTACAGCCTCTTTCCACCACCCACGCCTTATTAAGTCCGAGATTCTTAACGCTCTCGGGAAGACATCCCGCAATGTCCGCAACATAATCAGCAGTCTGATCATCATCCTGACCGCCAATAAAGATCTTGTGATCGCAATTGGACATGATCGTCTTGGCATGGGATTTTGAATACATACCTTCAAGCTGTGAGATATCCTGAAGGATGATGCTGGTGCTGATACGTCTTGAACGGATTGTGGATATGATCTTGTCAAAATAAGGGATAAATACGTTATTGGCAAAATCATCGAGAACTATTCGTACAGGTACATCAAGCCTTCCATCATCATGGGAATCAGCCTCATTCATAAGGCCCTGGAAGAGCTGAGTGTAGAATATGTTCACAATCTTATCCATGGATCTTCTGTTGTCACTGATATTCACAAACACGACAGTCTTTCTGCGTCCGATCTCGGCCATTTTGAAAGAACTGCTGTATCTTGTGAAAGGTGCCATATCATCGAATGCAAAGATCTCCAGAGCATTTGATACAAACTGTGCAATTGAAGCCCAGGTTTTTTCACAGCAAAGAGTGTTTTTATACATCCTATAGATACGGTATGCATAACTGTCAGGATTATCTCTGCCAAGAGCTTCGAAGAACCTGACGCCCTGCCAGTCCTTGGACTGACCGTCACGGAAGAATTCCTCGGACAACTGTTCAAAAGCAGCTAAGACGGAATTCATGTTACGGTCTTCTTTTTCAGCTGTTTCGAGCACATACGCAATAAGGCTTGAAAGAACACTTCTTGCTGCAAGTTCCCAGAAGGGATCATCATCCTGTCCATCGGGAATAAGAAGCATCGATATTTCTCTGACATCCTGCTGACGATATCTTCTGACAGTTCTGGTCCTGCCGGTTTTATCGATCTCTCTGCTGCTGTACCAGTCGACCTCGTCAAGAATATTGTATCTGACAGACCTTTCGGGATGTACGAAGTCAAGTTTGACAACTCTGAAGCCGCGCTTCTTAAGATATGGACCATACTTTTTCGCAAGAAGGCCCTTGGTATCTGCAACGACCAGGCTGTTCATGAGTCTGATGATATTGGGAGTCACATAGCTTCCGGTCTTTCCGACGCCGGAGCCTCCGACAACAAGATCATTCCCATTGAGCCTTCCTGCAAACGAGTCCTCGGGGACCTCACAATCCTTTGCAAGAATACGAACCCCGTATTCTTTTTTCACAGGATGATTCTTGCTTTCAGCCTTCTGTTGAAGATACTTCATATTCAGTTCATCTACGTTCATATTCTGTCCTCCTTTATTCCTGTAGCCAATCCGAATTCAACTGCATCATGTGCGTTAAAATAAGAATCCTGAGCTGTCACCTTATATACTTCCTTAAGTGACTTGCCTGTCCTTTCAGAGATGATCAGTGCCAGAGATTCCCTGCAGCGGTTGAGGTCATCTAACTGTGACTGTATCTCATGAGACTTCTTACCACCGATATCAAGATGTGAAAATGAGGGATCATGAACCATGACCATTCCATGCTCCATCATCTCCCTCTTTGCTCCGCCCAGGAAAATGATGGCACCCATACTTGCACAGGTACCCACACAGACAGTGCGTATAGGTGATCCGATCAGTTTCATCAGATCATATACAGCAAGTCCATCCTGAACAGATCCTCCCATACTGTTAATGTAGAGAGTAATCTCCTTATTAGGATCCTGGGCATCGAGATACATGAGTTTGGTGATCAGTTCAGCGCATGATCCGCGGTCAACCTCACCGGCCAGAAAGATAACTCTGTTCCTTAAGAGTTCATCTTCAATAGGTACAGGCTGGATTCCTCTTGCAGATTCGAGTATTACATTAGCCATAATTAATCCTCCTTTTTGAAAGCGTCGCACAGATCCGACATAATGCCATTCTACGCCCGCGAAAAAATGCGACACCAATTTGGTGTCGCATTTCGTAGATTCATGCTTCGTTATTTGGTTTGAATATGCCGGCTTTAGATCATCTTCCGCCGGTAATTGTGGCAAGATGTCCCGGCATATAGCCTATAATGGCTTTTTTCAGATCCTTATCATAATTGTAATATATCCTGACCAGGCCCTCTTCATTCTTGGAACCAACTCCCCTCTTAATGTGCATATCGAGTGTTGCGGTTTCCTTACGTTTCTTCTCGTCAACAAGTCCCTTGCGGATAGCCTCATCATAATATGAAGAAACATTTATCGTATACTGGTCCTTGTATTTTTCAGTCGCAAGCCCCACAGGAGAACGATCAACGCCCGCAAGGATAGTCCTGTATTCTTCCTCTATCTTCTCCCACTCTTTAAGTCCGGTCTCATTATCATTTATGTAGGATGTGTATCCTGCAAGGTAATGGATCATGTAGTAAAGAGTGTGGTAGGAATCGGAATCCACTCTCCATGTGCAATCGGCAAGACTTTTCCTGGCCTTTTCATGCACTATAATAACGTCCGAATAATATTCCTCAATCCAATCGATTATATCCTTGGCAGAATTTGTTATAGGCAGATTTATGATAGCCTTATGTCTGTCAAGGAACTGTCTGAATGTAGAACCTGTATTTTTCTGTTCAAGCTCTGCCAGTTTCTTTTCAAGTTCAGCACATTTCTTCTGATAAAAATCACTGTCTGTGTTTTTCTGTGCATTTTCAAGAGATTCGATGCGTCTGCCGAGCTTGCCGTTTTCAGTTTCAAGCCTCTTGTTATCTTCCTTCAGATCTTCTATTTCAAGCTGACATTCGTGCCAGTCCTCATCACGAAGTATCTCTGCAAGCTTAAGTGCATCCTTGGTTTCATCAAGTTCCCTGTCACACTGTACAAGAGCCATCCTGAGATCTTCAAGTGTTGCGGCATCACCGGTAAGCTTATTGATCCTGTCCTGAAAATACACATCCCTGAAAAAGATATCATCATCAAATTCAATATTGCATTTCCTGAGTTCAAGATCTCTGACCTTTTGAAATGATCCGTCAAAATAATTCTTTTCCTTATCAAACTTGAAAAGTTCGGGATACTCCTCCCTTTTAAAGTACACAGGAGATGATCCATGCAGCACAACCTCGCCCTGAGCGATATGATCCATATATTCCTTATAAGAATCCACAAGGAGTTTGCGGAAGCTCTTTTCGATAAGAACAACATAGCTGAATCCTATGCTCGAATACTCTATCAGGTCCAGTATTTCATCATTCTCTGCAGCAGCAGTTATCTCCGCTGCCTCATCCTCAGATATAAGCAGCACAGGTATTTTCCTTGCATCATTTGCAAGCAACCCGCTTCTGAAGGCTTCACATTCGACATCACTTTTTCCATTGACCGACATGGCATTTCTGGTAATGGCAAATTTCCTGTCTATACCATGTTCTGTAACAGTCAGTTCATCATCCCACAGAATGCTTCTGGCAAACTGAGGACGGAATCCCGGAATATACGATTTGCTTCCTGCTTCATACCCTGCAGTACATCTTATTGCCATGACCACATGATCTGATTCGGGATACAAAGCGATTGAAGTACGGAATGTGATATCCACTCCGGTTCTTCCATCAATCTCACCTAGTTCAAGTGCCCATTTTGAATCCTTTTCATAATATGCTATATGTGGGAATAATTCATTTTCCACGCCGATACCATTGGAAGCATTCAAATCAAATGAATTATATACTTCCTTTGCCAGGACCTTATTATCTTTCGGTATTACGGGAACATCCGTCAGGTGTGAAAGAAACTCACTGTTGGAGTTATCCTTATCCTCCCACTCAAGCTTGCTCTTGAGCCATCCGAGCACGTAAAAAACAAGCTTCTTCTGACAGTCACTCACGCTGAGCGTTTCTACGGGGTAAATATCAAACACCGACTTATAAATAGTCTCGCTGTTTTGTAATTTCAGTTTTCTGGGTTGCATTGGTCATCACCTGTCAATAAACTTTCATATGATCAAGTCACATATATTATTTTACAACATATATCCCGCTTTGAGTAAAACCATCCGGAATAAGATCTGAATATCCGCCGATATTAAGATGTCTGAATGCATCAGGATTTTCTGTATGTATTGGAAGGATTGCAGAATGAGGTTTTACGGTAAGTATCATCTTTTCGATATCCGATGCCGTTGCATGTCCGCTGGTATGAAGATCGATCCTTCTTTCCTTTGGCCAGGAATTATAAAGACCTCCAATATCACTGCGATATGTATCAGGATATTTATCTTTATTAACATACCCTTCCCACATCGCATATATAAGCAGCGGATCATAGCCTTTTTTACGGAAATGATCGATCCTGTCCATGTAGCCTTTTGATGTTCCTATAAGCATGAGAAAGCCATGCTTCTCCATATATTCAAGCTGCGTCATGCCCAGGGCCGGATTGAACCATCCCATTCTTTCGAGTCTGTTTGTCTTCCAAAAGCCAAATTCCTTATTCTTTCTGTTATTACCTGCCGTTCTTGCAAAAAGATCTGTCTGAAGTTTTACATAGGAATTCACATAAAAACCTCGATATTCACCATTATCGATAATATCGAAAGCAGCATTAGCAAAAGAAGCCAGGCTTTCCATATTTGTCGAAGAACATATCAGACAGGCATATTTATTTTCCGGAAGTTTGAGATATTCATACGCCCTGGCCTGAAGCTGTTCCTCAGTAATAACCCTCTCTTCCATCCGGCTCATCATGGTTCCTTCGGTAATAAGAACATCTACCTGTCTGCCATCCAGAGCCCTCTCTATTCTTTCAAAAAGATCCTTGCCCAGCCTCCCGTGAGTTCTGAAATCACCGGTATGCACGATCACCTTCCCATCACTAAGTGATTCTATGATATACAGATATGCATCATAAGCAGAATGATCGACAAGAACCGGTGTGATCTTGAACTGCTTCTCAGAATCAGGATAAAACGGCTTTCCGTCTTCAATGTATATGCATCTGTCAGGATCTTTCAAAAGGTCCAGATAACGCCTGTGTTCTTCCTTTTCCTCTTCAGGGATATCATCAAGTTTAAGGAGATAGGAATGGATATTCTTAAGAACGGATGCTGCAACCTTACCCATATAGAGTCTGATCTTCCTGCCCCGGATATCATTTATTGGAATCTTATCCATAAGTCCTATATGATCTCCATGATAATGAGTAAACAGAACCGCATCGCACGCGTTTCTGTTTATCATATCTATCATATCCTCATCAGTAGATTCCTCTGACCCGCTTGAAAGTTCAGATCCGAAATCAATGAAGATATGGCTTGTTTCATTATAAATTTCCGTTATGGTTCCCCCGATACAGTCAGTACCGCGATGAACCTTGATAGTAGTCATTTATTATCTCCGTCTGTGAATAACTTTGCCAAAACATCTTCTATCAGCCAGGCATTATATGAACTTAATGTTTTAGATTCACTCATTTTTCCGGCATACGCTGAAAGGGTGCCGCATCCGATTTTCTCTTTGATTTTATTATCGATTGGCTCTTCCTCAAGTACTGACTTAAAAGAAGCTGCTGAATCATTATTCGGTAATAAATAAAACAATTCAACCTTTGCCAGTTTACGCTTAAATAATTTCTCAGGATCTTTGCATGAATCAAGCATCTGGCATGCATCGAGTATCTGACCTGCCTGAAGAAGATATTTTGCAGATCCTGATTTCCCTGTTCTTTCAAGATATTCTTTAGCTAACTCCTTATATTTCTCATTTGATTTCGAAAAATCAGTTTTCGGTTCCTGATTATCCGAATTACCAATGATGCGATATAAGATCTCACTAAGTTTATATTCGTCCACAGACTTGCTGAACCGATTTCCACATCCTGATCCATTTACAAGAATCTGCTTAAACTGTCTAAACAAATCATAATCTGTAGATTTATTTATTTTGCTCAGGATTCTCTCATATTTTTCACGCTGCTCTTTCTCTATGCTTCCATCTGTTGTCTTCAGTTCGACCAGTAGAAGCTTGCCTTCACACGATAATAGATAATCCGCATTAACTGTCCCCTTATCAAAAAGAATATTGCCATTATCATCCACCTTATACATCGGGAATTCCTTGGCAAGCAGGCAGGCATTACTATAACCAAATGATTCGATAATGTCCTCTATTATCGGAGTAAGCAACATATCAAGTGTGACTTCGCACTTTACCTTGGCTGTATAAAAATCCTGTATTACATTTTCAGCTATTATCTGCTGTATACTCATCATCTCACCTGTAAGATTCCTTAATCTTTCCCCCATCCATTCTTATCTGAAATTTGGTGATTTTCCCTTTATCATCCTTCATATCAAGATAAACATTTGTATCATATGTATCAAGACTTCTTATCATTTCTCTGACATTCTTTTCAGTCCATTTGTTTCCTCGGAGAAGAGGCATCATCATCTCCATCTGTTTACTAAGATCCGCATGGCTTTCGATGCAGATTTTGAAAACAGACCTTCCATCAAACTCAACATTTTTCTCGCAAAAGGCGGCAACAAGCTGATCTTGTCCCCAGTCACCGCCGCTTACATCGCGGTGTGCCAGATAACCATCAGAAGAGAACACAAATCCTCCATGAGAAAAGCCTTCAAGCATCTTCCTTGTAATCCGATATCCACCTGATGTTTCTGCACTTGTTCTTGCATGGGCAATAGTTTCCTCAGGATTCAGAATGAAATTCCCGTTTCTTTCCTTCCAGTCTGGCTTCATCACTTGATATCCGGATTCTGTATTAAAATAAACCAGCCTGCACCCGTCAGAATCTGCAAGATCATAGCATCTGAATTTTCTCGGAGCTGTTCTTATCTTGATTTTCCTTCCCTTTGCCTCATCATTTCCATACAGATGATCACCTTCAAAGTGAAGAAAAAGCAGTTCGCATGCTCCGCTTTTATCCCAGAGACCTGTTTCATAAAGTATTTCTATTTTCTCACTCATGGCATTTCTCCATTATCTGTTCAAGTCAGACACTTCAATTTTATTCCCTGTAATCTCACAGGTCAAACACGAAAGCCTATCCGTTTAGGTTCACTCTTTTTAGGTCCGATCTCATCGGATCTGAAATCTTCAGGCATCAGAGTTTTGATCATGCTTCTGCCTATTTTCTTTCCTTTGTAGTCCCTGACAATGCGATGGGATTGACACATCTGAGCTTTATCAAGAAGATTCCTGACATATCTTCCGTTTCCAAAATCTGATGTTCTGCATGCATTTTCAAGGATTTCCCTGCACACCTGCTCAGTTCCTTCTCCAAGCTTCAGCCCCCTATTCCTGACCATAAGCTTCATGATCTCATACAGTTCATCCATGTCATAATCAGGAAAATTAAGATGAAATGCAATCCTGCTTCTCAGGCCTTCATTCCTCGAAAGAAATTCCTCCATCTTATCAGGATATCCGGCAAAGATCACAACAGTATCATTACGGTGGTTCTCCATCTCCTGAACTATGGTATTGATAGCCTCGTCACCAAATGAACGGCTGTCATCAACAAGTGAGTACGCTTCGTCGATAAAAAGCACACCGTCCTTTGCCATCCTGAAATATCTGCTGACATTCTTTGCAGTCCATCCTACATATTTACCGACAAGCTCTGCTCTTCCGCATTCGATAAGATGTCCGCTCTGAAGTATTCCTTCTTTTTTCAGGATCTGTGCTACCAGTCTTGCAACTGTTGTTTTGGCGCTTCCGGGATTTCCGGTAAAGATCATGTGAAGTGACGTATCGGTATTATCAAGCCCCATTCTGCTTCTGATCTTTCTTACAGCCGCAGTATCAATAATCTCGTCAACAACCTTTTTGATTCCATCAAGTCCTATCATGTTCTGAAGTTCCTGATAAGGTTCACTTACAGCAACACTCTTATCAACAGAGACTGTGGAGCATTCCTTATAAGCTCTGTAGATTCTTTCCTTAAGCCCGTCCCTTACCCATGCAGAATATTTCTCATCCACTTCACCTGCGGTGTATTGCTTTCTTGCGGAAAACAGCGCCCTGGCTTTCTTCTCATCCGCAGTTTCTCCATCGCGTTCTGCTCTGCACATGAAATACTTAACTGCTTCTTCCTTTCCCCCGCAGCCTTCATGAATCCCGACGATATCAATGTGTTCAGCCATCCTGCTCACCATAGCACCGCCAAAGCCTTCCTTCTCGGAAAGGTCTACAAAGATCATCAGCATTCTCATCTGATATCTCAGGATTAGTTTTTCATAATAATCCATAACCCTCTGATATGAAGATGCATAGCTTCCATGTTCATCATCATCCCCTGCCATCTCCAGAGCCAGAACCGTTCCCTCGCCATATTTAAAAATCTTATCAACATCACGGTCATTAAAGCAGGATTCGGTTATATCGGACATATAGTTCACTCTGGAACCTATAAGTCTTCCATTTGACATAAGTGCTCCGACAAGCAGTTCAATAATGCCCTTTGCGGCATCCCTGCATGAAACGGAAAGCTTATAATGAACAGGAATGCCAAAGAAACCTTTCCTGTTATCGGGTGAATAGATTCTCTCTATCTCTTCAACAAGGCTCCTGTCCCCCATAAGTTGCATTGCACGCTCAAGAGCTTCATCCTTAGTCAGAAGCTTTTTCTTAGGGATCATCTCCTCCAGGTGAAAATCGTTGTTATTGAAGTAATCGATCTGCAGATCGGAATTTCTCCATCTGGCAATAAAATCATCATCGCTCCCTTTTTCAAGTCTGTCAGAGTATGTTCCGGCATCAATCTCAGTAACCTCTGTTGTACCCGTTACCTCAACAGCATAATTTCTTTCAAGATATCTGCAGACCACATCCATGCAGTCATTACCGCAGTTTGAAGTATTATCGCATGCCATAACTATTGAGAGTTCACCGGGGATGGCATGATGGATCTGAGCAAGAATGCTGTTTCCGTCCCTGCCAAGATTCTTCATTCCCTTATTCACTCTTGCAATCATCGAGCAGAAATCTTTTTCAAAATTTTCGGAATCATGATCAACAGACAGCCGCCTGAGTACTTCTTCTTTTTCTGCATCTCTGTCGCTGAATAAAATCTTATATTCAAAAAAGACCATCTCTTCACCTCCATGTTTTTTAATCTGAGCAGATAATACATCATGGCAAAATCCAAAAGTGCCATCTTGGTGGCGGAAGCTCTGAAAACGTGATAAAATCGGTGTATCAGGGGATAATTAATGAGAAAAAAAGAGAAAATTTTAAGGCAATTGCAGATGTATTTCAACATCCACATGACAGAATTTCATGGTCCGGATGAACTCACCAGTCGATTCAGGATTTCAAAGAGAACTCTCCATCGTGATCTTGATGATCTGAGGGACAGTGGTCTTCTTTATCTGGAATACGACAAAAAACATGACAACTATGTCATAACCGATGAGGACAAGCGTTCTAAAGCAAAGCACAAAAGCACTTCAAATGGAGATAATAGAAATTCAGAAACAAAGAGAAACACTGGAAAAGCCGAAAAAAAAGCAGACAAAAAGAATAGAAAAAAGAATAACAAAAACTCTGTCAGAAGACTTCAGCATCTCAAAAGATTACACAGATTAGGGACACTTATATTTTCACTGACTCCCACAGATATGGATGCTGTATCAGGTTTTTACTCAGGCATGGAAGAATTTGATTTCTATATAGAAGAATTGATGAATAACGGCACACTGGATCACTCACCTGAGGAAATACCCGAAAAGCCCGTCCCGCCTGAACTTGACGACCTCAAGGCTGAGTATTATTCGTTGTTCCCGGACTCAAGTGAAAGAACAAGACAGCGCGATTTTGAAACCCTGAACCGTGCAGGATTTCCGATCAGGTATGACAGAAGGATCGGAAAGTACATCTATGAACCCTATGACGAATAGAGTGTATCAGAACTCAATTCCTGCCACTTTCCATTCACCGTTATATCTTACGAAATAGAATTTACCGTCAGTCATAAGAACCTCGGGCTCCCTTGGTCCCCATTCCATTGTCAGATACTGTTCCACCATCACTTCACAATAGAATGCATCATCGCTGTAACTGACAAAATCCAGAACCTCGGTGCTGTGTATCTCCTCGGCAAGATGTCTTGTGAAATATCTGAGTTCTGCATGAGTCATATAATAGAGAAATCTGTTATCCGGAGTAAAATATCTCCTTACAACGCTCTCCTCAAGATCACCGGATACAAAGCTTGCATATGCAGATACCGCACGTGTGGCGAACTCTTCCATCTCCTCACGGTCCGGCCTGTCATCAGGATAATCCACCCTGTACCGGTCTTCTTCCTGATCATAAACAACAGGTATATCCGTTCCATCTGCGCTCTTTGCAGTCACCTCAGGAGTAAAGAAAAGACCATCATAAACCCTCTCTGTCATAGGAGGAATCTGTACGAATTCATCAAAGAATCTCTGTGCTTCCGGTTCTTCTTCAACAGATACAACGGCCGTATCGGAAAGAGGCTTCCCGTTTATGAATATGTTGACATTTTCCGGAGCTTTGATACTAACGCTTATCTCAGGATTTACAGGAAATTCAAGATCAGCAAGTTCCCATCTTGGAATATCGGATTCAGCGGTTTTGGGAATCTCCCGGTACTCAGCCCTTGCAATAACCGCATCACCCGAACTGATATCATACACAGGATGCTCCTCGCAGCTTACGGACTTATCCTCCGAAAAGGAAATCTGTCCCTGCTCAAGCATGAGTTTCATGTAATCCAGCACTTCCTTATCGGATTCATACTCTCCTGCTTCAGGCTTATGACTTAGAAGATCATAGATTGCACCGACATTTTCAGTTCTGAACAAAGTCATAACATCTTCAGTTATCACTTCGGGCCTTGATGCACGATAATCTGTTTCATACTTATCAAGATAGTCATAGAACTTACCTAAGAATACTGATATAACTATCAAAAGAGCAGAGATCCATGTCAGAAGGAAAATACGGTAGATTGCCGCACCTCTCCTTCTTTTGCGGGCATAATCTTTCCTCTTTGCTGTTTCTCTGCCATAGGAACCGGATTTTCCGGTATCTTCAGCCACTTCCTGTGTATTCATTTTTCCTTTTACGGAATCCTTCATTTTAGTCCTGACCTGATAACGGCATAACTATGAATGCTGTAGGAATACGTCTTGTATCCCTGACAGTCGCGTTATCAACAATTATCTCTCCTTCATAAAACATTGTGGAGGACATTCCTCCGTCCATATTGGCAGCATTCACTGCACCGTAATCAAGCATGATATCAATAAGATCGGCCATCGTTGCTCCAAGTGATGAACTCTTTCTTCCCTCGATGACAAGAAGAAGAACTGCACCGTCATCACGCTGACCTATGGCTGTCCTTGGATTCAGTCCTCCGCCTGCTCCCTGATAAGGAACACTGTTTCCGTTTACGACAAGTGCGGGACCGAATGTTACGGCATCCCTGATACCCATATCAAGAGCGGCCTGTGCCGTCATATTTCCGACTATCAGGATATTGTCATTGTTGAATCCATACACGCCATATGTCCTTCCATCATTTCCGTTAAGGCACCTTCCTCCGGATATAACAACTCCTTCAGGCCATGCGCCGCTTCCAAGTCCGTTATTATCCTCATATTTTCCGGCGTTTATTCCTGCTACAGCGCCGTTATTCTCCACATGCTGCTGGATAGTCCATCCCATATATCCGTGGGTATAACTCGGAATTGAAGAAACCACAACGCGCGAAGGATCATAGACTATCATCATCCTTCCCGAATATGTCTCTCCGTGGACCTCATGAACCTCTATACCGTCGCCGTCAGGATCATCATATACATATCCGCTTTCGCTCTCAGGATCTGCGCTCTGAGCCCCCTCAGATCCCTGTTCGTCGGCAGCACCCGTCGCATCAAAATTAACAAGAGAAACATCCGTGATCTCCTGGATTTCCTCTGTACGATTGTTTGCCTGTATTGCCGCAATCTCTTCATCAGTCAGATAAAGCTGTGCAAGAATGCCTCCCGCACTTGATTCCATTACGGACGCAACAAACAGGTCCCTGAAATGGGGTGATGGTCCCTTATTGATAAGATACAGAAAAAGATACAATCCCAGCACAAGCACCAGGATTGTAGAAATGAGCCAGAGAAAGAAGCGTCCGATATAGATCGCAAGCCTTCTCCAGACAGATATTTTCCCCTCATATTTAGTCCTGCTCATAAAACTAAATGTTCCTAAGACTGTTCCTTCAGTCTGACGCAGACCGCTCTGTACTGTCTGAGGAACCCTTCCATGTCCTTCTTTATAAATTCGATATCTCCGTCTCTGCCGGCATATTCATGATTCTTGGCTCTTTCACTGAGCTCCGTCAAACCGATCATTGCCATATTTCCCTTGATCGTATGAGCAGTGCGTCTGTATGCATCAAGGTCTTCTTTTGCGCATGCTTCCTCAAGAGCTGTGGCATTATCCTGACATTCTCCCGCAACTCGTCTGACCATCTCTTCAAGGATTTCTTCACTGTTACCTGTATAATGAAAAGCTGCTTCATAATCAAGACCTTCTATCTGTGAAAGTCTTCTTTCAAGAGGTGATCTGTCATCGATTATATGTATAACATTTGCAGATGTCTCAAGCACCTTATCTGCAGGGAGGAATTTTCTTACTGACTGCTCAAGTATATGAGCCTCGATAGGTTTTGTCAGATAATCTGCAAATCCGGCGTCCATATACATCTGCCTGCTTCCTGCTATCGCATTGGCGGTCAGAACTATTGCAACTGTATCCTTATTAAGAGAATCCTCGGTATTTCTTATCAGACGCAGGGTTTCTATACCGTCAGGTTCGGGCATCATATGGTCAAGAAGTATCAGATCATATTTCTTCTTCCTGCACATCTCAAGCGCTTTTGTTCCGCTGTCACATGTATCAGGTGTGATACCGGCACGCTTCAGGAACAATCCGACAATCTTCAGGTTGGAAGCATTATCGTCGACGGCAAGCACATTGGCAAGAGGAGCACGGAAATCACATCCCGATTCCATAATATGTTCCTTCTCTGCATGGTCCATGAAGTTTTCCTTCATAGCTTCTTTATCATGAACCCTTACGGGAAGGGTGACTGTAAACTCGGAGCCCTCTCCCAGTTTACTGGAGACGCTTATCTTACCCTTCATGGAATCGATAATATTCCTTACGATGGCAAGTCCGAGTCCTGTTCCTTCGATGTTGTTGTTCTTGCGGAGATCAGCACGTGTAAAAGCTTCAAAGAGGTGCTTTTGTCCCTCTTCGCTGATTCCTCTTCCGGTATCCTTTATAATGAATTTGATCAAAAAGCTGTCATCCGTGTCATATTTTCCGCCGATCATCAGAGTGACAGAACCGCTGTCCGTGTACTTGATAGCGTTGTTGATCAGATTGATAAGTATCTGACGGACCCTGAATTCATCGGATATCTGTCCGTCCGGAATCTCATTTATCAGAACAGTTTTAAGATCGATCTGCTTTTCTTCTGCACGTTCCTTAAGAATTGGCATGACGTCTCTGAGAACCGCAGAAAGCCTGTACTCACTCTCCGTTATCTCCATCTTGCCAGCTTCTATCTTGGAAAAATCAAGCACGTCGTTAACAAGCATCAAAAGCATCTTGCCTGAACTCTTAACACTTGATGCATAATCTTCTATCTGGGGATCGTGGTTTTCACGAAGGATCATCTCATTCATTCCGAGGATTGCATTAATGGGAGTTCTGATCTCGTGAGACATGCTTGCAAGAAATTTGGTCTTAGCTTCGGAAAGTGCCACTGCTTTCTGCTTCTCATCGCTTATCCTTCTGAGGTCGTTGATCTGCTGGATAACAGCAAGTACCAGAAGGAAAGCAAGACCTATAAGCATCGGGGCTTCATCGTGAAGCGTATTGGCAGCGTTAAGGAGAATAAGCTCGGAAAAACCGCAGACAAGGAATCCTGCAAATCCGATTGCTGTATATCTGTACTCCTTTACTCTGCCTCGTATTCCTTCCAGCACAAGAAGTATCAGGACTGCAAGCACCTGAATTCCGAGGAAGATATTGATAAATATGAGCGAATCCGGAAAAGCCATGACTCCCGTAAAGTGAAGTCCCGGCCATAAGAACAGATTGAGTGTAGAGACGGCAAGCACACTCGCAAGAAACTTGCGATAACGCCCGTGCTGAAGAGCGTCCATGTAGAACAGGAAATTAAACGGCATAAGAAGACATAGAAAATAGTTCAAAATACCATCGATATGGTAATGGCCGTAAACGAATGGATAAAGATATGAATTGGTGATGATCCACCCGGAAACAATGAGGATACCCATCGCGCCGTACATCATCTCAATCCTTCGCTTATACATAAGCATCATAACGAAGCTTATCAGGACGATCACAAAAGAAAAGATCATCAGTATCTCAGCAAGCATCAGAGACAGTCCGTATCTTTGCATGAGATAATTGAACAGATCACTGCTGTCAATAACAAATGCTTCCTGGAATACCTGTCCGCGCCTGGTCGTATCATAACGTATAAGCCTTACCTCAGCACCCGCATCCGAGCTTTCAAGAGGAACAACAAAATAGAATCTCTTGACGCACCCTCCGGCAATCGGAATATCCCTGTCGGAAAAGAAATCCTTCCTGAGCTCACCATTAACATACACTTCTGTATCACCGCCGATGATAACGCACAATTCCGGAGAATCAGGCAGGGTATCCGGCAAAACAGTGACAGCAGTAAAGCTTCCCGGGTCCTTACCCTCATATCTGTATGAATTATCGGTTTTCGTAATGCTGCCATCAGGATTTGTCACAGTCCATTCATTCAAAAGAATGGCTCCGTTATATACAACAGGTCTGACATGGTCCTCTCTGTTGAAAATAATAAGCGCAAGAAGACATACAGCCAAAACTGCCGTGAAAATGATCTTCCCCACGGTGATCGGCTTTTCGTTCATCTGATAATCTTTTTGTCTGTTGTTATTATCCCGGCTCACGGTATCTATTATATCCCATAATCCCTGTCATTACCAAGACTAAACGAATACAGACGGCGTTCGGACACAGAAAGTCCCTCAAGACTCTCGAGAGCCTCACGGTAATAATCCATCTGGGTCTCATATCTGGTCCAGAGTTCCTCCATATCCCCAATCCTGTCAGTTTTATAGTCCATAAGGATCAGACTGCCATTTTCCTCAAAATAGGCATCAATGATCCCCTGTATCATAAGCAGCTCCGTATCCAGAGCTTTGGAACCGGCATCCTTATGTTCAGGATCAAGGAGCCTCGATGCGGGAATGCCGAATACAAAGGGCTGCTCTCTCTTCAGCCTCCCCTCACCCTCCGCCATCCACATGCGGAATGATGTTCTGGTCATAAGGAAGTCATATATCTTCTGAGGAAAAACGGCTATATGAGTCTTCTCCGAAATATGACCTGCCTGCTTTTCCTCATCCCAGAACATCCTGATGCTTCTTATGATCTCCTTTTTCCGGGAGGTGACTGCAGACAGATATTCCTCAAATGACTGTGGCTTCTTTTCAAGGACTGGCATAAGGATCCTGTCCCATGAAAGGAGCTGCATGAATCTATGGTATGCATTACCACGCTCGGTTCCGGAGATAATAATCTTATTACTCTCTGAAGTCGCAGATTTCTCAGAACTTTCAGAATCTGTGCTGACGGTATGCTCTTCTTCAAAAGCAACTCCGCCTGCAGCTAAATCCTCTTTCTCATCATACAGGAGGTTTCTGGTCCCCCCGGCAAATTTCGGGACAGGAGTCTCATCTTCACCGTGCTCCATCAGGTCGTAGGCGCCTTCATCTTTTTCTGCCATGGCAGCCATCTTAAGTTCAGAGACAGTAGTCTTGGCAAAAAGCTTTTCAAGATATTTATAGGGATATTCGTATGAGAATTTCTTCTCAAGTGCTTTCAGTGTATCAGGGCTGCAAAATGTCTTATCTCCTCCTGAAGCATAGGAAAACTCAGTCACGCCTGCTGCTTGGCTTTCTTCTTCTTTTCTTCCTGAAGACATGATACTCTCTACGCTGACCGTCTTTATATCGATAACCTTCTTCACTTCTTCGCATCCGACGACGGGAAGAATAAGATCAAGATATTTTTCGGAGCTCTGGAAATTACCGAAGGGCAGGCTTTCCATAGGATACTCAAAGCACTCCTCAAGACAGTCCTCAGCATCCTTGACGCCTCCGATCATGATGAGCTTTTCCTTTGCTCTGGTCATTGCAACATACAGAAGTCTCATCTCCTCTGCAATGACATCCCTTCTCTTCTTATCGGAGATCGCACTGTAGCGCAGAGTCCTCATCCTGAGTCTTTTCTCTGTATCGGCATATCTGCAGCCAAGGCCGAGAATATTATCCGCAAGAAGAGGCTTATAGGCATCCCTGAAATTAAACTTCCTGCCTGTACCTGCAAGTATCACCACGGGGAATTCCAGCCCCTTTGATTTGTGGATCGTCATAAGCCTTACTACATCCGCACTCTCCGATGCAGAACCCACTTCACCGGAATCAATCTCGAACTTTTCCATGTTGTCGATGTACCTGATGAAGTCGTTAAGTCCGAGGTAACTTGATCTTTCATAATTCGATGCCATGACAAGGAGCATCTGTACGTTACCTGTTCTGGACTGCCCTCCCGGAAGTGCACTGCACATTTCGATGTAGTGATAATCTGCCGTGATACGGTCAAGGAGCTGCCTGACCGTAAGATATGAGCTGAGATCCCGGTATATATTCAGCCTGTCGAGGAAGCTCTCAAGTTTCTCTTTCAAGGCCCCGTCTATAACATTTCCATCATCCGTCTCTTCGCACCTTCCGGCCGCCTTATTCAGCGCATCATAAAATGGACATTTCTTTCTTCCTGCCCTGATAAGAGCTATCTCATCTTCGCTGAATCCTCCAAATACAGAGTGCATCACTGCATAAAGAGGCACATCATCAAGAGGATTACTGAGCACTCTTAAATACTGAAGAAGAAGGCTCACTTCAGCTGTCTTAAAATATCCGTTCTTTCCCTCGGCATAAAGAGGGATACCCATATCCGCAAAAACCTTGCGATAGGTCTCGGTAACAGAGCTTACGCTCCTGCAAAGTATGACTATATCCCTGTATGAGATATCACGGAGCTTCGGATCATCCCTGTCTCCGTCAGATACCTTCATGCTGCTCATAAGATCACGGATCCTTGTTCCGATGATCCTGGCTTCAAGCTCACTCTTATCCGATGCATCATCCATAAGATCATCCGCAGATGCGGCAAAATCCCTGCCCTCGCCGTTTGCATCGTTATAGTCATCGGCCATCACCGACGCCATATCTTCCATCATCTTATTGTCATAGATGATCAGTTCGGTCTTACATCCGTCATACTCAGGGTATACGGCTCTGGCCTTAAGCTGTGCATTTTCATCATATTCAACGCCGCCGTTTTCGACATGCATGATACGCTCGAAAATGCGGTTGACAGAATCGATGACCTCCTTACGGCTTCTGAAATTACCTGTAAGATCTATCTCCATCCTTGGAGGAATGAGACCATATTCTGCCTGTTTCTGCAAAAAGAGTTGGGGCATTGCCTGTCTGAAGCTGTAAATGCTCTGCTTTACATCTCCGACCGTAAACCTGTCATACCTTCCGATATTATCAGCTGACACTGCTGTCAGTATCAGTTCCTGGATTATATTGGAATCCTGATATTCATCCACCATGACCTGTGCAAATCTGTTGCGATACTCCGTGGCAGCTTCGGTAGGCTGTATCTCGGGAACTCCGTTCTTTTCCCTGTGTGTTGTAAGAATATCAAGCGCAAAGTGTGACAGATCCGAAAAGTCCACGGAATGTCTCTTTTTCTTTTCCAGGGAATACTCTCTTCTGAATTCGATGGTAAGGTCCACTATCGCATTAACAGGCTCAAAGCATCCGTTTATGAAACGCACCTGTTCACCGGCAGGAAAAGAAAAATAATTCCTGTAAAGCTTCTCAAGCTGCTTCCATGCTTCATCCCTGAGGGTCTTGGCAGGTGCTGACAGTTCCTCCCTGGCAGTCTCCTCTTCGGGCGTTTTAGCCTTTCTGAGCGCCTTGAGTCTGGTCTTCTTACCCTTAAGGTCATCCATCAGCATGTACATATCCGTCAGTGTGCCGAGGGAAACGCATGTCTGAAGTGCCTCGAAAAACTCCCTGTCGAGTGCAAAGGTTTCTGCATAATTATCCATTATGGGATTTGTCTCGCATATCCTGAGAGCCGATTCGATATACCAGAGAGCATAGACAACATAACCGTAGGATGACTGCATCACGGCAGCTTCAATCTCGGTTCCGTTAAGATCCTCGGGCTTATGGACATCGTGGTCCGCCTTCCTGGCAAGAAGATATTCTTCGGGCCAGGGAAAGCTTTCGGATGTTCTGTAAAGCCCCATGATGATATCCTCGAGATTTTTATCATCACCGCCGGGGCAAAATGATTCGACGCATTTTATGAATGCGGGATCCTCTTCTTCGTACGCTTTTTCAAGGACATCCTTAAGAACGTCAGCCCTGATAAGCTCCGCCTCTCCGTCATCCACAACCCTGAAATCAGGCTCTATTCCGATATCCTGGAAGTGATTCCTGATAACATCAAGGCAGAATGAATCCGTGGTTGTGATAAGCGCTCTGTGAACAAGAGTCTGCTGTCTGAGAAGATGCTCATTTTCAGGATCATCTTCAAGGATCTCACCGATCCTTTTAAGGACTCTCTCCTTCATCTCCGCAGCTGCCGCCTGGGTAAAGGTAACAACAAGTATGCGGTCTATATCCACGGGATTTTCCTTATCACAGATAAGGGAAACGATCCTTTCAACGAGCACTGCGGTTTTTCCGCTTCCCGCAGCGGCACTGACCAGAAGGCTGGTATTTCTGGCATTTATTATTCGCGCCTGTTCTTCAGTCGGTTTAAACGCCATTATTTATCGCCTCCTTTCCCGTTTTTATCCTCAGAATCTTTATTCTCAGAATCTTTGTCCTCAGATTCTTCAGCTTTGTATTTTGCGCACAGCGCTGTAATGGCATCGCTTCTGCCATGCTTTCCTTCATTACGGTATTTAAATCCGGGAATCTTCCTGTCCATTCCGCACGCACTTATATAAGGGCAGTATTTGCATGAACCGGTATATGGAGCAATGGAAATCTTGCCATCAAGAATCTCTTCACCTTCCGACCTTGCCACATCCACAGCTTCACTGAGCATCATATCCATAATGCTCTTGCTGAGAACTCTGCTGGATGCGGTAAAGTTACCGTCCTTCTTGATCCCTACATAGAAAAATTCAGAGGACGACTGCGGAGCAAGGCCTGCAAGAGATCTGTCAAGAAGTCCAAGTGCCTCTGGAGTGTCAAGCATCTCACCCTTTGGTCTCATTTTTTTGCGAAGCTCATCGGATGCCTTATCAAGGTCGTCTATGCTGTCCTGGTCTATCATCGGATCCTGAATCTGAAAATAGAAAAGCGATGCAGGAATACCCTTCAGGCGCTCCTTTTCGCTGTACATGTAAAGAGGAAGCTGGATCTGTCTTCCATCCATGAGTTTTGCAATATCGATATCCTTGCCGCCCGATTTGAAATCCATTATCTGGATATATTTTCCGGCCTCGCCGTCAGCAACATCTATCCTGTCAACGACACCTGTCATATGAAGAGTTCTGCCGCCTTCAAGAGGAAGATCCATGGCAAAGGGCTTCTCACTTCCCGCAATATTGAAATTGCCCGCAGCAAGCTGGTCCCTCAGAAAGCATGCGGAATTGATGACAAGTCTTGCAAGTCTTAAGATGCTGTACTCATTCCTTTTATTATCGTAATAAAGAGATGTGGCATACCCGGATGCCGCCTCGGAAGCAAGCTCAGGGATCATTCCGGATGCATATTCATCAGTAAAGTTCTTCCAGGTAAGGCCGTCTTCACGTAGCCTTTCGGTGAACCTTTTTATGATGTCGTGGATCAGAGATCCTCTGTCAAATGACTGGATCTCATATGTATCACCCTGATCTATCCTGAGTCCGTAGGTAAGAAAATATCTGTAAGGGCAGAGCGCATAGGTTTCAAGTGAACTTACGCTCCCCTTAAGTTCGCCCGGATAAAGTGCATTTACAGCATCCTTCGAAAGCGGATTATCAAGATATCTCTTATATACCGCCTCAGTCAGCATCTGTCTGTTGCCGTCATCATTCCCCACTGCGGAGAACAGTGCAAAGGTATCTCCCTTGTCTTCGGCATTTCCCTGGGAATCCGCATATTCCCTCATCATCACGGACAGTTCGGAAAGAGCATCTTCCCTTGTACTTACTCTTGAAACAACCGGTTCATCCTCAGGTCTGATAACTGCAGATGTATACGGAAGGAGCCTCTTTACAACAGAAATAAGATATGAGGGTCTGATGGATTTTCCGTCAGGTCTGACTCTTATGTATGACAGATACAGTTCTTCTGAAGGTTTGCAGATATTCATATACAGATACTGTCTCTGTATGTACATCTTCTGTCTGGGGGTGGGCGAAAGCTCAATTCCCTGCTCTGCAAGAAACTCCCTGTCAAGATCTGATATCATTCCCTTGCCGGATGTGTCAGCAGGGATATTGCCGTCATTAACTCCCGCAAAAAAGAGAACCTTCACGCTTCCAAGTCTTGATCTTTCGATATCTCCGATAAGGACTCTGTCAACATTTAACGGAAGTCCGGGAACTCTCATTTCTCCGATACCGGCAGAAACTATCTCTGCATAATTTCTGAGGCTCACAACCTCAGTACCGAGAAGATCCCATATCTTATCAAAAAGCTCGACAAACTGCTTCCAGACTGTTGCATACTCCCTGGTCCTTAACTGATCGCCGTTTTCCTCAAACTGTCTTTTGAGAGTACGCATTTTCTCGGGAGCATCCATTTTCATGAGAACATCATAAAGACGCTTAGTGTAATTACCTGCGCTGTCACTGCTCTTTGCTCTCTTTTCATCTTCCTCAAAAGGAGTAAAGATTGCGATGATCTTACGTCTTATATTGTTGATCTTCTCGAGATATTCACTGTCTTCACGTCTTGAGCGGACAGCCTTGGTAAACTCCCTGTGCCATGCATTAAATCCCCTGACACCCGTCTGTCTTATATAATTATCAAGAAGGTCCGTCTCCTCACGTGTAATTCCCGCAAGTCCTGCCTTAACAAATCTTGTGACAGCTCCGGGTGCATAGTCTTCCGTCTGTATCTCGAGAAATGCCTGAACTGTCTCTGCAAGTGGATCGAGCGTGAGCCCGCTGACATTGTCGAGATAGTACGGAATGCCAAGTCTTGTAAACTCCCTTTCAAAATAGGGAGCATAGCTTTCCATATTGCCGCAGACAACCGCAAAGTCCCTGTACTGGTATGCTTTCTCCGCAAGGAGTTCTCTGAGTTTTACACCGATGTAACGGACTTCCTTTCCGGGATCTGTCATCTCCATGATATGCACGGAGCCTGAATATTCTCCCTTTGAAGGAGTTCTCTTTTTACGGAATAGGTTCTTCTCAAGGAGAGCGATATCATGGTCTCTGATGGGGAATGATGCTGCCTCGGGTTCGGAAATATCAAGTCCTCTTTCAGAAGCAAGCTTCAAAAGTGACACTGCCGTCTTATGGCTCAGATAAAAAAGCTCATCCTCAGTAACGGGAACACGGACATCCTCTCCCTCGGAGCATTCAAGCGTAACGATCATCTCGGAGCATCTTTCCATCAGAGCACCGATAACTCTCATCTGAACAGGGGTAAAACCTGTAAAGCCGTCGAATACGATAACAGAATCCGGAACGATGGATGAAGAAGGTATTGCCTCACAGAGAATGTCGAGCTTCTCTTCACGGGTGATGTAATGACCTTCGATGAATTTTTCAAATTTGTTGTAGATGGTACCAAGGTCACGGAGCTTACTCTTAAGAGCACCTCTCCCTATACAGCAGCCGGTAAGGTCGTCCATTTTCTCAGGGGTGATTCCATACTGCATAAATTCGGACAATGCGCTCTTCACCTCTGCGATCATTCCGGAAGATTCAAGTCTGTTGCCGAGAACAGGAAGTTCGGACTTTGCTTCCGATGCCACCTTCTGGATGACAAGACTCATGCCGGTATCATCCAGAACGGGGATCTCCTCCTGTCCTGTCTCTTCCAGAATCCTGTGTGCGAGCCTTCCAAAGCCGAGAACATCTATGCCGAGTATTCCCTTCCTCGGACTCATTGTCACAAGAGCCTTCTGCGTGGCCATTGCGGCCTGATCGGGTACAACAAAAAGAAAGTGCCTGCCGCGCTCTTTCTCTGCTCTTTCGGTTATCTCTTTATATACTTCAGTACTCTTTCCCGAGCCCGAAGGACCTGTTATCAGTCTGAGAGTGCTCAACTCAAAACCTCCAAATTTTGATACTTTACAGTATACATTATCTGCTCTCAATTG
>CAMOZY010000039.1 GCA_946631295.1 uncultured Lachnospiraceae bacterium | reverse complement strand
GTAAGACCTACTCTCATTCTTGCCCCGGGGGGCTCGTTCATCTGACCGAAGACCATGGTGGTCTTATCGATAACTCCCGACTCAGTCATTTCATGATAGAGATCGTTACCCTCACGGGTTCTCTCTCCTACACCGGTGAATACAGAATATCCGCCGTGCTCGGTAGCGATGTTACGGATAAGCTCCTGGATAAGGACTGTCTTACCAACACCTGCACCTCCGAAAAGACCGATCTTACCACCCTTCTGGTAAGGGCAGAGGAGGTCAACGACCTTGATACCCGTCTCAAGGAGTTCGCTTTCAGTGGACTGTTCCTCGAATGTGGGAGCTGCTCTGTGGATGGGCTCATATTCCACGCCTTCGGGTGCGGGCTTGTTATCTATGGGTTCACCAAGAACATTGAATATTCTTCCGAGAGTATTCTCACCGACCGGAACCGAGATGGGAGCACCTGTTGCGATTGCTTCCATTCCCCTGACAAGGCCGTCGGTAGATCCCATTGCTATGCATCTTACGGTATCGTCACCGAGATGCTGTGCGACCTCTACGACAAGCTTTCCGCCGTCTGAAAGCGGGATTCTTATCGCCTCATTGATCTCAGGAAGCTGTCCTTCATCAAATCTGACATCAAGTACTGCTCCGATGATCTGGGTTATCTTTCCTTTATTCTCTGCCATTTTTAATCTCCATTAGTCGTTAAGTGCCTGGGAACCTGCGATGATCTCGGTAAGCTCCTGGGTAATGGAACCCTGGCGGGCTCTGTTGTACTTAAGTGTCAGGTCATCTATCATGTCCTCGGCATTGCTTGTCGCATTGTCCATGGCCTGCATTCTCGCACCGTTTTCACTGGCCAGTGCCTCGATAAGTGCGCCGTGGATCTGTCCCGAGATATACTTGGGAATGATCCAGTCGAGGGCTTCTTCATCACCGGGCTCGAAATTCATGATCGCATCGATCTTATCCGGCTCACCATCCGAATCCTCATCAATGGAATCGATCGGAAGGAGCTTTGTCATCGTCGGAACATGAGTCACGGTGTTTTTGAAGAAGGTATAAGCCATGTATATCTCGCCGATCTCACCGTCTTCATAAGCCTTAAGAAGAATATTCGTAAGCCCCATGGCATCCACATATGTGGGAGCCTCGATGATATCGGGAAGATTCCTGACCACGTTGTATCCGTGTCTGTGGAACGCCTCATAGCCCTTGTTGCCTATGGTATAGATATCAAGATCTTCCTTGGCAAATTCCGGATTCGACGTTATCAGCTTGACCACATTCGAGTTGTATCCACCCGCAAGTCCTCTGTTGGAAGTGATTACCACTATCGCTTTTCTCCTGGAATTATTGCCCTTGAGATATCTGTGGTCCGATTCTCCTACCCTTGCAAGGATACTGCACACGGTCCTGTACATGGTATCAAAGTAATTATGTGATTTTTCCGCATTGCTCCTGGCACGCTGAAGCTTGACCGTTGACACCAGCTTCATGGCTTTCGTTATCTGCTGAGTGCCCTGTATGCTGGTCCTGCGCCTCTTGATGTCACGCATTGAAGCCATTGCATTACCTCACGTATTAGTTTTCTTTTTTAAGAAACTCTTCCTTGAACTGTCCGATTGCCTTCTTGAGGCTTTCCTCATTCTCATCGCTGAGAACCTTGTCCTGCCTGATTCCCGAAAGAACCTCGGGATATTTTGCGGAAAGGAACTCAAGGAATTCCTTTTCGAATCTGGTGACATCCTCTACGGGCACATCAAGCAGATACTTTCTGGTGACCACGTAGATCATGATGACCTGATCTTCGACAGGCATGGGTGAGAACTGGGGCTGCTTGAGGACTTCCTTGATCCTTTCGCCCTGTGCAAGCTTTTCCCTGGTATCATCATCGAGTTCTGAACCGAACTGTGCGAAGGAAGCAAGCTCCCTGTACTGTGCAAGTTCTGTTCTGATAGGTGCCGCGATCTTCTTCATTGCCTTGATCTGAGCGGCGCCTCCTACTCTCGAAACGGAAAGTCCCGCATTGATCGCAGGTCTGAAACCGGAATTGAACATCTCGGTCTCAAGATAGATCTGTCCGTCGGTGATGGAAATAACGTTAGTAGGTATGTATGCGGAAACGTCTCCTGCCTGTGTCTCAATGATGGGAAGTGCGGTAAGTGAACCTCCGCCGTACTCCTCGCTCATACGTGCCGCTCTTTCGAGCAGTCTTGAGTGGAGATAGAAAACGTCTCCGGGATATGCTTCTCTCCCGGGCGGTCTGTGAAGGAGCAGGGAGAGTGTTCTGTATGCGGCAGCATGCTTACTTAAGTCATCATAAATGACAAGTACGTCGCCTCCGTTCTCCATCCACTCTTCTCCGATAGCACAGCCCGAATAAGGTGCTATGTACTGAAGGGGTGCAAGGTCCGATGCAGTGGATACAACAACCGTTGTATAGGACATCGCACCATATTCCTCAAGGGTCTTAACGATATTCGCAACGGTCGATGCCTTCTGTCCGATCGCTACATAGATACAGTTAACGCCCTTGCCCTTCTGGTTGATGATGGTATCGATCGCGATCGCGGTCTTACCGGTCTGACGGTCACCGATGATGAGCTCACGCTGACCTCTTCCGATAGGGATCATCGAGTCGATAGCCTTGATACCTGTCTGAAGAGGGGTATCAACGCTCTTTCTGGTAATAACGCCGCTTGCAACTCTCTCGATGCGGCGGTATTTATTTGTCTGGATGGGTCCCTTGCCGTCTATGGGCTGACCGAGTGAATTAACAACTCTTCCGAGAAGCGCATCACCGACGGGAACCTCAACAACCTTACCGGTTGTCTTGACGGTATCACCCTCACTGATATTTCTGGAAGATCCGAGCAGAACGGCACCTACGTTGTCTTCCTCAAGGTTGAGGACCATTCCGTAGACCTCTCCGGGGAACTCGAGCAGCTCGCCCTGCATAGCCTTTTCAAGACCATGAACTCTGGCAATACCGTCGGCAACCTGGATAACAGTGCCTACATCCGCAACTTCAAGAGTCGTGGCATAACGCTTGATCTGCTCTTTGATAACGGAACTGATTTCTTCGGGTTTCAAATTCATGCCTTTATATTTCCTCTCTTTACGGTCGGGTCATCCCAACTGGATGTCTAAAAGCCTGGAAGTAAGATCATCGAGTCTGGTTTTGACGGAAGCGTCCGCAACGCGGTCTCCGATCCTGATAACTATACCTCCTATGATAGAAGGATCCACCTTGTAATGTGTCTCCAGTGTAGCAAAGGAAGTCGTCTCCAGAATCTTAGTTTCCACCGCCAGTCTCGCATTTTTATCGAGATCCATGGGCGATGTGATATAGACCACACCAATCCCACGATCCGCTTTGATACGGTCGGTAAAATAATCGAATATGGAGTCCAGTTCTTTAAATCTTTCTTTTTCAACGACAGTGAGCAGGAAGCCCGTAAACTCATCCATCACCCTTCCACGGAATGTCTCTTCGACAATCTTTTTCTTATCCTCTTTGGATATGGAGGGATGGAGCATGAGCTTGGTGAAATCGGGATTGCCGTCAAGGATCTTCTTTACGGCAGTCACTTCCTCCATCATGTCATCTGCTTTACCGGAGCTGACGGCAGTCTCATACAGAGCCCGACCGTATACGCCGGAAACTAATTTTGCCATGTGCTCTCACCTATTTCCTTCAGTGCTTCGTCTACAAGCTGATCCTGCACTTTCGTATCTATAGATGCCGAAACAACCTTGCCTGCGATCATTGAAGCAAGCACGACCATTTCCTTCTTAACATCATCAGCCACTTTCTGCTTCTCAAGCTCAGCCTCTCTGGATGCGTGTTCAACGATCCTGTCAGCCTCTTCATGAGCGCGCTTGACGATCTGTTTCTCGTTCTCGATACCACGCTTATGGGCATCCGCAAGAATGGATTCAGCCTCGGAATCAGCCTTCTTCATCCTGGCTTCATACTCTTCCTTAAGCTCGGCTGCCTTCTTTTCATCGGCAGCAGCCTGGGCAAGTTCATCCTCGATATGCTTTTTCCTGGCCTCAAGGTATTTCCTTGCGGGGTTCCAGAGAAAATAACTCATGAACAGAAAGAGAACGAATATGGCGATGATCATAAGACAGGAATCGGCGATAAGCTGGAAATCCAGTCCGAAAAGCCTGGGCTGCATTCCTTCTGTCAGTAATAGCATTTTCCTGCCTCCTTTCTCAAATAATGATCAGTCTTCTCATTCTGCCCGCAGATCATACGAAAGGCTTAACGAACATAAGAAGCATTGCGACAAGGAGACCGTAAAGACCGGTGGTCTCTGCAACTGCCTGTCCGAGAAGCATGGTGGACATGATGTCGCCCTTTGCTCCGGGATTACGTCCAACCGCAGCAGCACCGTGTCCTGCAGCGATACCCTGGCCGACACCGGGTCCGATACCTGCGATAACTGCAAGTCCTGCACCGATTGCGGAACATCCGAAGATAAAGTTCTCATTGAATTCCATATTATTTTCCTCCGTTAAAACCATTTCTATATTCAATGGTGCCTGACACCATTAAATTTCTGTAAGCCAAACGCCTGCTGCACAGGCTTTTCTCAGTTCTCGCCTCTTGCGCTGGAGATGTAGGTCATTGTCAGCATGCAGAAGACGTAAGTCTGTATCGCTCCGGAAAAGAGATCGAAGTATACATGAAGTGCTGCGGGCCAGCCGGTAGCAATCCAGCCGAGCAGTCCGTAGATCAGTGCCATCATAACGGTTCCTGAGAGCACGTTCGCAAAAAGACGGAGCGAAAGTGAGATGGGCACTGCAATGTCCGAGATGATATTAATGGGAAGCCAGATGGGAAGCCATGGAGGAAGGGGTGAGCACTTGTCCTTCCAAAGCTGTGCAGGCTTGTTGAACCTGACTTCGCTGTAGTGGATTATCGTGAATGTGATGAGTGCAAGAGGAAGTGTCACACCGTAATCTGCCGTGGGAGGTCTGAGCCCCAGAAGTCCCGAGATGTTCGACAGAAGTATGAAGCAGAAAAGAGTTGCGATGTAGTTGAAGAAGATCGGAGCGCTCTTTCCCATTCCACCCTTGACGGTATTCATGAGAAATTCGACCAGAAGCTCAACGCCATTCATAAATCCGCTCTGAGGAGCAAACTTCTCCTCCTTAAGAGCCTTCGTGAATCCGCGCCCTGCGATCACCGAGAACACCATGAGGATGAGCATGACGATAAGGATGCTCACATGAGTGTTGGTTATGTAGACTTTGTGTCCGAAGAAAGAATACTCGACCAGTCCATGGACCATGAAATCGATATTATCTGCGGAAAGCAGTAATCCGTATCCCAATTCCTAAACCTCCGTCTTCGTTTTTTCCCGCTCATTCTCAGGAACAAGTTCGGGATGAAGTGCATCATATTCTTCCTGGCTGATGGACTCAGGGTCCTTCTCGCCAAAGAAGGCATTGTACGCTTTATGCGTAAACGGCTGAAGATAAGCCGATATCTTAAGACCCATGTATGAAACAAAAAAAGCTATCGGGTTAAGCCCCGGCACTATACAGAAGACTGCTATCAGGATACCGAGGATCACATATCTCTTCATGTATCCGAAGTATATCTTCTTTCTTGCTTCCTTTTCGGGAAGATCCAGTGCCTTGTCAAGAACCGTGTACATATCAAGTGCCGAAACACATGCAGTCAGGGTTCCGAATATCCATGAAAAACAGGTAAGCAGGACATCCGTCCCGGAAAAGAAGGCGATGATGCCTGTGACCGGAAGGCCGATGATCCCTATAAAAGCTATCCCGGTCTCGAGTTCCAAAAGTGTCCTATTTCTTTTTTTCAGAGACGCTTTCAGACTCATCAGATGTATCCGGCGTACCGCCATCATTCGTAATGCTCATGGCAAAGCGGTAAATATTCCTGAATCCCGCGACCGCGCCTATAAAGAAAAACAATATGGCTATCCATTTTGTTCCGAAATGCCTGTCCAGAAACCATCCAAGTGCTCCCATACCCAGAATCGGTACGAGGAGAAACAGTGTGAACTGGCTCAGCATGGAAAGAGCACGGATAACATTGCGGTCCCGATTTTTTTTCACAATACAAATGCTCCTGTAAATTGTGCAATAATATTAATAATAATAACAGGAACATTAGAATTATACTTCAATTTGTATGAAAAGTCTATTAATTCAAGTTCAATATATGCTAATATACACACAACGAAAAACGTTTTTTCAATTTCCGGTTTTTAAATATCATAAAGGAGTATATATGGCCATCGAAAAACTGTACCGCAAGCGCATCATCCCATCCGAATGTATACTGCTTAAGGACGACGAGATCATCTACCACGATAACAATGTTCTGGTCACAAGATGGCATACGCTGAATCCGAAGACCGAGTTCAGCCATGGCGCAAGCGCATATATCTTCGAAAAAGGAATAAAGGTCAGCAAGTTTTACCGTGAGGACGGGTCTCTCCTGTACTGGTACTGTGACATCGTCGAATACAGCATGGACCACGATACGGGAGCATTGACCGTAACGGATCTTCTTGCGGATGTCATCATCTACCCTTCCGGAAGGCTTAAGGTGATGGATCTGGACGAGCTTGCTGATGCATTGGAGCAGGGGCTTATAACCCAGGAGCAGACAGCCCTCTGCATGAGAAGACTCGATGCCCTGCTCACAATAATAGACAGGGATAAATTCGATACACTTTGTGAATACCTTGATTCAAGGGGACTGTAACGCCAAACGCAAAATGTTCCGTTAAAACTCTACACAAAAAGCGGGCCATGCCATCCGGCACAGCCCGTTTTCTTTTTGAATCTGCTGAACTGACTTATTTGAATGCTCTTGCGCTCTGGCAGGTAAAGTACACAACCTGATACTCGGAAGAGATCTTGTTAATGAACTCTTTTGCACCGCCGAGCTTCCTGTCATCGAGATTGACGAAGGGATCGTCGAGAACAAGGAAGGGCTTTTCTGCGGTATACATCGCATCAGCCATTGCAACTCTTCTGCAGAGTCCGACAAGATCCTGATAGCCTTCGGAAAGAGTATCGGGAACCCTGGGCTGTCCCTGCTCAACATATGTAACATTCAGATTGGCATCAATGGTAAATTCTCTCGAATCACCGCCGAGCATCTGATAATACTTATCGAATGATGCCTGGATATCCTTGATGTACTTGGTATTGAAACTGTCTCTTGCCTTGGCGAGATATTCTCTGGTCTTTACGAGAGTTTCATACTTAAGCTTAAGCTCATCAAGCTTCTCATTGCGGCCCTCGTACTCTTCCCTTGCATTTTCCATGGCGGCGTAGATATCATCAGCCTCTTCAAGCTCACGCTTGTAGGATTCAAGCTCCTT
Source organism: uncultured Lachnospiraceae bacterium (assembly GCA_946631295.1). GTDB lineage: Bacteria > Bacillota > Clostridia > Lachnospirales > Lachnospiraceae > AC2028. Next base: position 18,756 of record CAMOZY010000039.1, on the reverse strand, counting down.
CTCGTCATCCTTCTGGGCAAGCTCACTCTTTGCGAGAGCTTCTTCGAGATCATATACGGTGACTGTCTCTTCTTCAGGTCTTACAAGTCCTTCATACTTTGTGACGTCATGATCAGTTTCGAATACATTTACCTTAGTGGCAGCAAGTCTTGCATCCTCTGCCCTTGCATTAATCTGCTCGACTCTTGTTGAGATCTCGTTTACGGGAACACAGATCTCTGCAGCGGTAGCTTCGGGAATTGATGAAGCCTTAAGTCCCATGATCGCACACTTCTTTACATAGTCCTTAACTTCCTGAAGTCTGCTGTCAAAGTTGATCTCCTGGACCATCTCCTCGTGGCGCTTCTTCTTTTCCTTGAGAGCCTCATATTCCTTGACCTGATTACGAAGGTTCATCAGATCGGCCATAGCGGATTTTCCGACAAGCTGGATTCCTACGGTTCCGAGGAGATCCTGTGCATCCATCTCGGTTCCTTCGACAAGTTCCTCATCCTCTGCGATCTGGGTCATCAGTTCGTTATATCTGCGGACGCTTCCCTCACCGCTGGTTCTGGTCTCGTCATCATGCTTTTTCTTGATGATGAAGCCGTAAACGATAGCACCGATACCGAGAAGACATACAAGTGCGATCGCGGGATGAATGAAAATTGCAAGGAGAATACCGATCAGTATGACCGCGCCGCCTGCTGCCGCAAGAATGACGAAGGGCTTGAAGGTTTCCCTCTGTGCCTCGAGTGCCGCATTCTTGATGGCTTCTGCTTCTTCTCTTCTGTCGGGAAGTTCATCCTTGAGATCCTGGATGGTATTCCACTGTCTGATCAGGTTATCGATGGCCTTGGATGAAGGAATCGATTTCTCGAATTTCTTGGTCTCTTCCTCGAGTCTTTCAGCCTCGGCGGGAGTAAGCTCATGAGCCGCAAGTTCCTTCTCATCTTCACGGAGAAGTTCCGCATCCTGGATCATCTTCTTAGCTGTTTCATCATCGGGAATAATACCGTCAAAATAGCTCTTTGCGGACCTGAGATCATCATCAGCCTTTTCCTTTGCAGCCTTGAGGTTCTCGTAATTGGCCTTCTGCTCCCTGAGATCAAGGAACGCCCTGAGCTTTTCGAGTCTTTCTCTTAATGAATCCTGCCTGCCCTTGTAGCTTGCGACCTTTATCGCAGCCTCATCGCGCTTGGCTGTAAGTTCCTCGCGCAGGGTATTCTGGGATTCAATATTTCTGAAGAGGTCCTTAAGTTTGGAAAGTTCAGCCTCCTCCTTATTGATAAGACCGGTGGCTCTGTCGGGAGTGAGTCTGTCACATTCCTTCTTGAGTTTCTCATCTGCAGCTTCGAACTTTCTCATGTCGTCATCGCGCTCGGAAACTCCGCCTATCCTTGCACTGATGTCACTGGTAACGCTTGTTGCGCAGTCCTGCTGTGATACATATGCGGTCCTTTCAAAAGAATCCGCATCGATTCCGAACAGTGCGATACCGGGAACAGGCTCGAAGTCATGATTTGCCATTCCGGTTTCAGTGTTCATTATCTTGAAAACATCCTCGGACTCCTTGCTTCCGAAGGTTCTGTAGATGCAGTATTTTACGCCGTCTTTTTCGAAAGTGAGATTTCCGCCGTAAGTTCCTGTCTGCCAGGGTCTGAAGAATTTTCTCTCATTGTCGATATCGGATCTGGACTTTTCGTTCGAAAAGCCGTAGAACATCACCTTGATAAATGACGCGAGTGTCGATTTACCGCTTCCGTTATCTTCCTGGAAGCAATTGAGCCCTTCGGAAAAGTCCTTGTCCACATTGCTTAACTTTCCGAAATTTTCAACATGACATGAAACGAGTCTCATAAGCTGATATCCTCCCCCTTAAGCGCCTGTATCGCAAATCTGACTATACGTCCTCTCTCCTCCTCGCTGAGATCGTCATCGGCCTTAAGAAGTCTTACAAGTTCTCCCTTAAGAGATGCTTCGTGAAGATACTCCTCATAATCTATGGCAATCCTGCTGTTATCCTTAACTTCCGCAAAAAAGAATCTCTCACTCACCTGGCGGCGGACATGCTCGATATCCTTCTCAATATCAACATCTGTCTCTCCCTTCAGGACTATCCTGACAATGTCATCGGAAGTAGCCGAAGTTGCCTTGATGGCATCGGCTACACACTTATCTATCTCCGGAGTATTCATGCACCCTGATATATCGGCTTCTATCTCATAAACATTTCTCTTGGAGAAAGGAACAAAAACAGACTCACAGGAAAGCTTCTCGTCATCGATATCAAGAAGCACAAAGCCCTTCTCTCCGCACTCGTCGAAGCCTCTGCCTTCAATACATCCCGAATAGCAGTACTTTCCTCTTGAAGGGAGCTCTCCGGTAACATATGAGTGATAATGACCGAGTGCGAGGTAATCAATATTCTTATTCTTAAGTCTGGAAAGGTCGATGCTTTCCGACTTGTCCTTACCCTGATACTTATCAGCATTTCCGTGCATGACGACAATGTTCATCGCATCATATTCAAGGATCAGTTCGGTATAAGCCTTGTCGAATCCGTCCTCTCCGGGTACGATGCCGGTGATCACGACATCCTTGCCGGATGTGGTCTTAATGGTATCACTCGTAATGCCTTCCTTTTCGAAGACCTTCAGATTCTTCGGGATATCCTCTCCCTCAAAGTATCCTGCCTCGTCATGGTTGCCTCTCAGGTAATAGAAAGTCACACCGGGATGGCTCTCGAATGCGGCCTTAACGCGATTTACCGCTCCTACTCTAGCATTCTTGGTATCGAACAGATCACCCGCAATGATAACGGCGCTTACACCGTTTTCATCGGCATAATCAGCGATGCCGCAGAATGTATCGAGAATCTCGTCTCTTCTGGTTGCAGCTTTGGATTTGTCCAGCTTCGATTCCATCCTGGAATCGAGATGAGCATCCGCCATGTGTAAAATCTTCATACCCGTTCCTTTCCTTTATCAGCGGTTTTCCCTCTCCATTACGAGAGTTCCCGCAAGATTACCGATAATACTCATCATGTCGATGTCGGCCTGTGACCATTTTCTGATCTTATTGAACACATCAAAAGATATAATTGAGCGCACCATGTTGCCGGAATACGTTACGCATACGACACATGCACCTATCTCAAAACTCTTAAGCCTTTCATACATGACGGGATTGACTTTCCTTATCGTCTCAATATTATTGAGCACATATGTATGATCCTCACCGCCCATCCGGGAAAAACCGGTGAAATCAAACGACGGCACAGCATCAAGCTGTATATCATCGATGACATATTTTCCTTCACAGCACAGGACTTCCATACCCTGCTTGCCGATGACCGAAAGTCCGTCAAGATCAAAAACAGTCCTGATATCGCGCTGAACACTTCTGTTCCTGATCAGGTAATCAATACCCTTTCTTGAAAGACCAAGAACAAGTGAAGATATAAACTCCCTCTTTTTGTCCCTGGACAGGGCATAGGAGACCGCCTGGCTTTCCATGTAGTCTCCCTCGACTCCGCCATGAAGATTCTCATCATATATGATATGTCTGTTCTTGCCCTTTTCCTTTGCAATATACAGTGCCTTATCGGCTTTCGCAAAAAGAGTGTCTATTGCATTTCCGTCAACAGGGTAAGAACTGATTCCTTCCGACAGTGTCAGCCTGAATCTTCCGTCATACTTAAGCGCCAGTGTCTTAGTCAGCACCTTCAGCATGTTCTTGAGCGCTTCCCTGGTAGGGACACCGTATACAAATGCCATGAACTCATCGCCGCCGAAACGTCCCACAAATCCCCTGTTTCCCACGATCGACATGAGGGAATCGGCAACATAAGATATCACCTCATCTCCGAAGGCATGTCCGAAATTATCATTGATATTCTTAAAATCATCAATATCTATCATAACAAGCCATGCAGTCCTGTTATGAAGGGTAGGAAGCATGTCTATGATATATTCCGTTACCGCCTTCTTGTTCAGAAGTCCCGTTCCGGCATCTCTTGCCGCAGGTGTCATATAGTAGGGCTCATCGCTGGCCCTGTTATTGGAAATATAAATTCCGGCAACGATCGTTTCATAGCCCGGCAGTGAACCGCCCATGAACCTGGATGTTCTCTTATAGCCTTCGGATGTCGAATACTGTACGGTGTGCGAAATGTTTCTCTCCCTGTCTTTAAACGCCCGGATAAGTGCATCCATTTCCTCACGGTATGCGGGATTATCTCCTACATACTTTTCCTGCACGCTCTCTATGTATTCATCCAGATCCGAATCTGCAAGGACGAAGCAGTTGCCATTGAAATATTTATAAAGAACAAGACCGTTTGTTACAGTGTTGTATTCAAAATATATATCGCTGCGCATGGACATGAAATAACGGTACTTTGCGATCTTCATGCGGTCGTTTTCCATCGCGCCCGAAAACCCGGAAAGAGCTGAATAGCATATCTTTCCGAGAGGTTCTCCGTTCTCCGTTTCATGGGTAACGGCAAAGCTTAGATAGATTCCCGAACATATATATCCGTTTCTGTTATCAAGCTCTGTCACCAGCTCCAGAAGGAGTTTACCCTGTTCCATAGTTGCATATCCGGGATCGGACAGGTATTTCTGTATCGCAGCCGCAAGGATGTTGCCATCGGATGCGGGCATAAAATCATAAAAAGGCAGGCCGGAATTTTTTCCGACAAAGGTATAGTGCCACTCTCCGGCACTTGTTATCGTCCCGTCTTTTCTGATCAGCGCAGTGACCATGACAGGAGCAGTTACATTCCCCGATTCGTTTTTTCTGTCAAGTTTCATGCGAGTTCCCCTTCTTCCGCCCGCACGTTTAAAGCGTGCTGCAAATATTCTCGCCTGTTACTGCTGGTTAGTAAAAAATATGATGTCCTATCTGAATACCGGTAAGTCCCTCGATCGGTGTTCTGAAATACACGCATGTTCCGACATTTGTAACACCCGCCATAGCTTCATCAGCGGCCTGATAACAGCTTGATGTTGCCTTGTTTTCCGCAAGTGCTATCGCAAGTCTTCCGCTTCCCGCCGGTGAGAACTGACCTCTCTGGTAGATTACCCCGGCAACGGTGTCAGGATATCTGGCCGACAGCATTCTGTTTATTACAACAGCACCGACGGCAACCTGTCCTTCGTAAGGCTCTCCGCCCGCTTCGCAGTATATCAGATTTGCAAGCAGATATCTGTCGTTTTCATCAAATGTAACTTCGGAAATATCTCTCCATACACCCTGTGCAGCTGCCCTGGACAATGCCTGCTCCTCGGCAAGTTTTTGTCTTAGGTATGCAAGATCGGCCTCTTTTGCGGCGATAGCTGCTTCATAGGCAAGTGCGGCTGCTTCGGCATCCTCTATCTGATCTGAGTATTCGCTGATAACATCGCGGGTTTCGGAAATGATCCCGGACACTCTGCTCTGTTCTGCGGCCGTCTGTTCCTGAAGAGCTTCCAGTTCCGCCTCTTCCATCTCGAGTCTGGCTTTCTGTTCCTCAATGTAGGCTCTGTTTTCCTTGAATTCCTGCAGTTTTTTCTGGTCGTAGCTTTCGATCTTCTCGAAAAAATCCGCTGCGGTAAGTATCTCGGAAAGCGACTTTGCGCTCAGGATAGCGCTGAGATAATCCTGATTACCTCTCTCATACATATCCCTTACGCGGATGACCATGCATTCATACTGCCATTCTTCCGTAGCTATGGCTTCTTCAAGTGCAATCCTCGTAGCTTCGATCTCCGAACGCTTATCGAACATGCTGACTTCAAGCTCCGCAAGATTGTCACTGATCTCTTCAAGTTGTCCGTTCAGTTCATAAACACGGGTCTGGAGCTCACCCTGCTCGGTCCTAAGACTGTCGAGCATATCTTCATTGGCCTGCTGACCGGCTTCAAGTTCATCTTTTTCATGCTGAGCCTGATCTATCTGCTGCTGGGTAGTAGCTTCTGTTTCATAATGCGGTATCTGGACCAGCACTGCGATAAGAGCGACAGTAAGCAGACCGGTAACTGCGATATGGAATCCGTCTCTCCGGTATATCTTCTTCAATATGCTTCTTACGGATTGTCTGTTCTTCATTAAAGCGAAATACTTATAGTCCTGCCGGTATCCTTATACTGAGTATATCTGACGCCTGCTGCATCGAACATTCTCTTTGCAGCGATATTGGTGTCTGTGCCGGCATATTTATCACTGTGATAAACAACTTCCTTGATTCCTGCCTGAATTATTGCCTTTGCACACTCATTGCAGGGGAAAAGAGATACATAAAGGATCGTATCTTCCAGCGAACCGCCCCTGTAATTAAGAATGGCATTGAGTTCGCTGTGAGTCACGAACGCATACTTATTCGTGCCGGGATTGCCCTCCCTGCTCCAGGGGAACTCGTCATCACTGCATCCCTTGGGAAGTCCGTTATATCCCATGGAAAGGATCTTATGGTCCCTGCTCACGATGCAGCATCCGACCTGGGTGTTTGGGTCCTTGCTTCTGAACCCCGACAGATGGGCAACTCCCATGAAGTATTCATCCCAGCTGATATAGTCTTCTCTCTTTTTATCTTCCATTACTTGGTACCGAAGATCCTGTCACCGGCATCGCCGAGACCGGGTACGATATAGTTATGATCGTTGAGTTTCTCGTCAACCGAACCGATGAAGATATCTACGTCCGGATGAGCTTCCTTGAGCACCTCAATCCCCTTGGGTGCTGCGATTATGCAGAGGAAATGGATATGCTTGCATCCCCTCATCTTGAGCATCGAGATAGCTTCTACTGCAGATCCGCCGGTTGCGAGCATGGGATCCACAACAAATACCTCTCTCTCTGCACAGTCTGCAGGAATCTTGCAATAATACTCAACAGGCTTGGATGTATCGGGATCTCTGTAGAGTCCTATATGTCCGACCTTAGCGGTGGGGATCATGCTGAGCATTCCGTCCACCATTCCGAGTCCTGCCCGTAAAATAGGGATGACCGCAAGTTTCTTACCTGCAAGCTGCTTGACTGTTGTTTTGCAGATGGGAGTCTCTATCTCCACGTCCTCAAGTCTGAGATCTCTCGTTGCCTCATAGCAGATGAGCATCGCAATCTCGCTGATGGTCTCGCGGAATTCCTTGGTTCCCGTCTCCTTCCTTCTGATAAAACCGATCTTGTGTCTGATCAAAGGATGATCCATTACCACTACTTTTCCCATACCGCTTCTCCTTGGATTAAATATTTTCGCCTTCTATCTGTCTTATCCTTCTGGCGTGGCGCTGCGCGCCGGAAAATTCCGTATCAACAAACGCATCGGTTATGGCCTCGGCAAGAAGAGGTCCGACAATGCCCGCTCCGAGCGAAAGCATATTTGCGTCATTGTGAAGTCTTGTCATCTTTGCACTGAGAGGATCCGAGCAAAGCGCACATCTGATGCCCTTAACCTTGTTGGCAGTGATGCTGACACCGATACCGGTGGTGCATACGACAATTCCCTTTTCGCATTCGCCGGAAGCAACAAGTTCAGCGGCAGCTCTTGCAAACTTAGGATAATCGCAGCTGTCCTCCGAAAAAGTTCCGACATCCTGAACCTCGTGTCCCTTTTCCGTAAGGTACGCCTTGAGGTGCTCCTTAAGAGCATATCCGCCGTGATCACAACCGATAGATATCTTCATTTACACTTCCTCCCATTTTGAACCTGCGGATTTCAGAAGTCTGTTCCAAAGAGCCTCTCCCACACCGCGGTCCGTAAAATTTTCAACGTAGATGACTTCTACGTTTTCATCATCCATATCTCTCAGGGCCGTATAGAAAATATGTGCCGCGCTTTCCGCATCATCAAGTGCTCCGGCATGTCTTATGACATCTGCGTCGTATTTCGATGCATTCTCCAGACAGCACAGGACACCTGTCTTTATTCCCTTAGCAGCCGCTTTCACAAGCCCTTCCGAAATATGTGCAAAAACCCTGTCAGGCTCGCCCCTTACGGGTATCACCTCTCCCTCCGGAGCATAGTGTCTGTATCTCATGCCCGGAGCTTTTGGCCTTTCCTTACAATTCGGATCAAGCAGAGCAGGATCCGTTTCAACCTTTATGCCAAGAGCATCGGACAGTATCTCGTTTGTTATGAATCCGGGCCTTAAAACCTGTATCTTATCCCCGGCAAGATCTATTATCGTCGATTCAAGACCGATATCATTTTCCCCGCCGTCTATGAGAGCATCTATACGTCCGTTCATGTCTTCCAGAACGTACCCGGCAGTCGTTGGGCTCGGCTTTCCGGAAATATTGGCACTGGGAGCTGCTATATATCCGCCGGATGCTTTTATAAACTCAAGAGCAACCGGATTATCCGGCATCCTCACCGCTACGGTCTCAAGTCCGCCCGTTGTTTTCAGAGGAACCGCATCTGACTTTTTCAGGATCATCGTAAGCGGGCCCGGCCAGAATTTCTTTGCAAGAATGAGTGCCTCTTCGGGAATGTCCTCCGTGATGCGCCCAAGATCGTCCATGCTGCAGATGTGCACGATGAGCGGGTTATCGGAAGGTCTGCCCTTCGCAGCATATATCCTTCCGGATGACAGGCTGTTAAGTGCATCTCCGCCAAGTCCGTAAACCGTTTCCGTCGGAAAAGCGACAAGCCCTCCGTTTCTGATGATCTCACCGCACTCGGCGATCTTCACCTTATCCTCTTCGGAAAGCGGTCCGTGGCAATTTTCAATTTTGTAAACTTTTGTATCCAAATTACCTGTCACTGACCATAGGTATAAAGTCTCAGGAGATTCCAGACATCTGCATTTCCGTATCCGATCCTCCATGCGCCGACACCGCCAAGATCCATGGTGTTCATGACATTGAGCTTCGCGCTGATGGACTGGGAATCCTCAAGCCAGATCTGATACAATGTCGTACCTTCTCTCCACTCAACGTAATTCTGTCCCGTCTCGTCATCCCATACGGGTGTCTGTCCGACTCTCTGGAGAAAATCGTTCTCATTTGCAAGCGTTATATACTGTCCGGAAGTCCTTCCGTCACTTGTAGTCCAAAGTACGGTGTAGAAAGGAACCGCATTTATTATCTTCTGTGAAGGCACCTTCTCAAGGGTCATGTTGAGGCCGTTCTGAACATAACCTATGCTCGCAACGCTTCCTGCCACACCGCCCGAAGGATAGTGCTCATCGTATCCCATTATCAGGACATAATCCACAAACTGTCCCTGAAGATCTATTCTGTAAAGTGAGTTATATTCGTAGGGAACATAGTTGTCAGTTGACAGGCATATTCCGCTCTGTCTGCAGAGGACCGAAACCTCCCTGAGGAACTGCACCCAGTATGCGCTGCTGTCTTCGGGCATTCCCTCAAAGTCAAAATTAAGTCCGTCCGCCCCGACAGCCTGCACAGCCGCAACAAGATCCGCTGCCAGCTTCCTTCTTCTCAATGTATCCGAAAGAAGATATGTCTCATCGATATCTGTGCCGGTTTCGTTGGCATAATTAAAATTATCAGCCACAACCCAGACCTTAACGCCGTTTGCATGCGCCTTTGCAACATAATCGGCAGTGGCAAAATTCCTGAAGCTTCCCTCGTTATCCGTAAGTGAGATCCAGGTAGGTGCTATGACGTTCATTCCGAACGCTTCGCCCAGTGCCTCTCCGAGAGTATCGTTTCCGGCAACTCCGTATACGGGATGAAATCCGAGATCAACCTTGGTATCAAGTCTTACCGTTGTATACTCAGGCAGTGCGGGAGCAGCGGGTGCGACATCCGTATAGCCTTCCGCGTTCGACATACGCTTGTTTTCGATATAACCGATAATGCCGTCGGAAGTCTTGACCTTGCTCCAGTCCTCCATCGCTTCGATGAGTTCAACCGTTTCGCCTTCCTCAACGTCGCGTAAAATAGGACTCTTTATGCCTCCTCTTTCACGGATCTGAGTATTTCTTGTGATATTCCTCATGTCATGATTATTGCCCCAGCTGTTATAAAGCTGTACATGACAATCGTAGATGTCCACTGTAAAAAGCGCGAACATCTTAAGATAATCTGCAGAAACATATAATCTGTCATTCTCTCTGAGAGTCAGGGGAAAGCCCAGATCCGTCATAACCCCGGATACACCGTAGGAAGATGCTCCGTCGCACACCTCATAAGTCTCCTTGGCTGTAGTGTACATAAGGCATCCGCCGTTATATGATCCGTCGTAAAAGAAGCCCTCCGTAAGGTATGTCCTCACGGTATCCATATCAAAATAACATCTTCCGTCTCTGATCAGAGCCTGTGCCGGAATCTGGTCATTCTGGAGGATTATTGCGGACATCTCACCGGAGACACCGTAATGTTCTCCAAGATCGGCCCTTTCGGTACCGTACGAATATTTCTGATATAAAGGAATCCCCATAGTGACGGCCGCCACTATCAGGATCAGTATCATCGGAATGAGTACGACCAAAAATCTCTTTTTTCTCTTTTTCATCAGTTAAGTCCAGTCATGAAATGATTCGTATGATTGCATAACCATACGAGGTTATTTTAGCACACCAAGCCGTGTAAGTCATTATTTTTTAAGCAAAGAAGGCCCTCCGCAGCTCCCCTGAAAAGGAAGCCGCGAAAGGCCTGTCATGGCATAAACCTTTGACCCGTCATTTCAAATAAATGACATTTTTGTTCAATTACGTACTCTTCGAGGGCCAGCCGGACGCATCATACGCCAACGACCAAAAAGAAAATTCCGTGATTTATTTTCCTGCCCCCGGCATCTTCCGGATACAGCAATCAAAAAAACAGTTAACAAGAACAATTGTCTTCAAAAGCCCTGCCGATCAGAGGATTCCGAAAACATACAGCGCCCATCCTGCGGGCAAAATATATAGATTTTTAGTTAGTTACATGGATTGTTTGGCTTTTAAGCTCAAGTGGAGGAAATCTCCAGTGAAAGATAACCCCGGCACGCAATGTGATCATGCATGCGGTTCTTTCTCTCCGCAGTTTGGAATCTGCGGAAGATATGATTAGATTTGGCCGAAACGGCCTTAATTTTGCTGCCCATCTCCTTTCCGCTGCAAGGTTTCCGGGAGATGCAAAAAGCATTATCCCCTCCCCTCCGAAGCTTAATCAATAGTAACTTTTCACGTATTTTTTGCGACATTCGTGTCATAAACCTTCATTTTCAGGCGAAAATGCCGATAAATACTGTATCAGAAGCCTTTGTGCATTCTTTTGGACGAGTCATGAATTGAACCAAAAATTCATTGACGCAGGTGGTCAAAACGGCTATTATATGAAAATCTTAAAGGCAGGAGGGCAACATTATGCAGATAGAAGTTATCGGAAATCTCCGCATAAAGTGCACCCTTACAAATGAATATCTCAAGTCCCGCTGGGTCGATATCTCGGATCTTGCATACGGAACCGAAGCAATGACCGCACTCTTCAGGGACATAATCGAAGAGACCAGGGAGAAGTTCGGTATTGATTTCGGAGCAAGGGAAAACCACCCCGTTATGATCGAAGCGGTCCCCATGGGCGAGGATTCCCTCGCAATCTTCATAAGCAAGGCGGAAGATGCTGAAGAACTCGATACCAGGTTTTCAAGATTCAGCCCCGGACCCGCTAACGGAGGAATTACCCCGTCTCTTTCTTCAGACGATGGTGACGATCTTTTCGATGATTTCGACGGAGATGACGAAGAAGAGGAAATGCCCCGTCAGATAAGGCCTGCAAGGCCTGTTGTCAAAAAGTCAGTTGCTGAATTTGGCCGTCCTTTCTTCGAAGTTCTCGATAAGGAAAAGGATAAGATCCGTGAAACCGGCTGCCTTGTAACGATCGGATTTGACAAACTGACAGACCTTATGGATCTGGCATCAAGAGGGCTCAGATATGAGGGTGAGTCTTCTGTATACAAGAACAGGAAGACCGGAAAATTCCTTCTTGTCATTCCGGCAGAAGGCGAGGATTATAAAACAGCTCTCTCCTTTGCGGAAAGTGCAACCGAATTCGGATCCGCAAGAATAGTTCCGAGATCCGGAGCAGCATTCCTCGATAAGGACTATGACATCATCATCGCAACAAGAGCCTTAGAAAAGCTCGGGCGATAAATTTCTTAAAAAACCTGACGTATGTTCCCCATGAATAACGGAAATGACTCAGGATAAACAACCAGGTTGATTTTTTATATGGGGACGGTTCCCACGCTCATGATAAATGAACTCAGGAACCGTCCCCATGTTCACTTTGTTCGCTATTTTTCTGAGAAAATCTATGCTATAATTATTCGGAATTGTGTTTTTATCTTTTCGCGGCAAAAGAGAGGAAAAGGCAATGATGAAAACCCGCCTTAAAGTAAAGGGGCACTTAAGATCGTACATGCGTTTCAGCCTGTACCTTGGCATACTGCTCCTTGTGGTTAATATCGCCCTGTTCTTTGTATCCATACAGGCCGGTGCACTTCTCAGCGCGTTTACGTGTTTTTACTTTATCGTGTCGCTGACACTGTATTACAACAACAAGCCTCTGATCATGAATGAGCTTGTAAGTTTTGCGACAGAATACGGCCAGATCCAGAAAAAACTCCTGAAGGATCTGGACATACCGTACGCGCTTCTCGATGAAGACGGCAAGGTCATGTGGACCAATATAGCTTTTGAACAGATAACCGGAGAGACGGCAAAGTACAACAAATCCATCACTTCCTATTTTCCGGTCATAACCGGTGATAAGCTTCCAAGGGAAGAGGAAGTAGCGGAGGCGGAGTTTGATATCGAGCATGAGGGAAGGGATTATGCCATCAAGCTCAAGAGGATTCCCCTCAAGGAAATGGCAGAAAACAGCGATCTTATAGAGGCTGAGAGTTATAACGGATATCTGATAGCGATGTTCATGTTCGATAAGACCGCATTAAACATCGCACTTCAGGAACTCGACGATCAGTCACTCTGTGTCGGAATGATCTATCTGGACAACTTCGATGAGGCGATGGAAAGCGTCGAGGAAGTCAAGCAGAGTCTCCTTGCAGCGCTCATAGACAGGAAGGTCAACAAGTACATCTCCTCCATGGACGGAATCTGCCGCAAGATGGAGAAGGACAAGTACCTCGTCATTCTGAGAAAGAAAGCCATCACTGAGATGCAGGACAAGCATTTCGAGCTTCTCAGCGATATCAAGACGGTCAAGATCGGTGAAAACAGCATGGCCGTTACGACCAGTATCGGACTCGGAGTCGACGGCCTCACATACGCACAGAATTACGAATATGCACGTAATGCTATTGATCTCGCACTCGGAAGAGGCGGCGACCAGGCAGTCATCAAGACTAAGGACCAGGTAACCTATTACGGCGGAAAATCCCAGACCGTTGAAAAGAGCACAAGAGTCAAGGCAAGAGTCAAGGCGCAGGCGTTAAGAGAGATCATCTCAGCCAAGGATAACGTCCTGATAATGGGTCACAGAAATCCCGATGCAGATGCCTTCGGTGCTGCTGTAGGTATCTACTGTATCTCGAAAGTCCTCGGCAAGAGCGCATACATCGTAATGGACAATGCCAACAACGATATCCAGCCGCTTATCGATTCGTTTATCAGCGGCGGTGAGGAATATGAGGATGTCCTGATAAGTTCACAGCAGGCGATCGACCTTGCATCTTCAGCATCCGTACTTGTTGTGGTCGATGTCGGAAAGCCTTCGATAACCGAATGTCCCGAACTCATCAAGTACTGTAAGACGATCGTTGTGCTCGATCATCACAGATCAGGCTCTGAGACTATTGAAAACGCAACTCTCTCCTATATCGAGCCTTATGCTTCCAGTGCATGCGAGATGATCTCGGAGATCCTTCAGTATGCAGCCGACAATGTAAAGATCAGACCCGAAGAAGCGGACTGTATGTATTCCGGAATAATGGTCGACTCCAACTCCTTCCAGAGCAAGGCCGGAGTCAGAACATTTGAAGCTGCTGCATTCCTGAGAAGGTGTGGCGCCGATGTCACAAGAGTAAGAAAGATGTTCCGTGCCGGAGCCGATGAATACAGAGCCAAGGCCGATGCAGTATCACAGGCAGAGATATACAAGGGAAGCTATGCGATTTCCGTATGTACCGCAGACGACTGCCCGAGTCCTACCGTCATTGGTGCGCAGGCAGCCAACGAACTCCTCAACATCCGCGGAATAAAGGCAAGCTTTGTACTTACCGAATACTCAGGCAAGATACATATCAGCGCAAGATCGATCGACGAAGTCAATGTCCAGCTCATCATGGAGCGCATGGGCGGAGGCGGGCATCTCTCGGTAGCTGCATGCCAGCTTGAGGGAACACAGATCGAAGAAGCTATCGGAGAACTTAAAAACACAATCGATTCTATGATGGAAAGTGGTGAAATATAATGAAGATCATTTTATTAAAAGACGAAAAAAAGCTCGGCAAGAAGGGTGACATGATCAATGCAAGCGACGGTTATGCAAGGAATTACATCATTCCCCAGGGCATAGGCGTTGAAGCCACCCCCGCCAACATCAACGACCTCAAGCTTCAGAAGGCTAACGAAAAGAAAGTTGCCGATGAAAAGCTTGAAGAAGCCAAGGCACTTGCTGAGAAGCTCTCTTCCGTCACTGTAACAACTACGATCAAAACAGGAGCAGGCGGACGTGCTTTCGGTTCCATCTCTTCCAAGGAAATTGCAGAGGAGTGCAAGAACCAGCACGGCATCACTCTCGATAAAAAGAAGATAGTTCTGGATGATGCGATCAAAGCACCCGGAACATACAATGTACAGGTCAAGATTCATCCCCAGGTTACAGGAACACTCAGCGTAAAAGTCACAGAGGCTTAAAATGGACGGTTTTAACGAGAACATCATCAGAAGAGTTATGCCCCATGACGATGACGCAGAAAGAGCCGTTCTCACCAGTATGCTTATGTCCTCCAGAGCCATTCAGGAAGTTCAGGAGGTCATAAAAGCCGGTGACGAATTCTACAACAAGATTTACGGGATCATTTTCGATACCATAATCGACATGGAGAATTCAGGGCAGAAGGTCGACCCTGTCACGCTCAAGGACAAGCTCGGAGAAAAGGAAGTTCCTTCAGAGGTTGCAAGTCTTCAGTTCATCGTTGAGATAATGAAGGACTCATCCTCTTCTACCAGTGCAAACGTTACATATTATGCAAATATCGTCCACAGAAAAGCAGAATCCCGCAGTCTGATAAATGCCGCAGAAGCTATCGCTGAGCAGGGATACAAGGACGATATGGACGTGCAGAACCTCTTCGATTCTGCCGAAAAGAAGATCTTCGAAGCAACTCAGTCCAAGATCGTACGCGATATAAAGCCGATACAGGATGTCTTTTACGACGCGCTCACTAATGTATCCAACGCTTACAGGATGCAGGGTCAGGTTACAGGTATTTCAACCGGTTTTTCGGATCTTGACTATATGACATCAGGCTTCCAGAGATCCGATTTTATACTTATCGCTGCAAGACCCTCAATGGGCAAGACCGCACTGGCTCTCAATATTGCAGAGCATATGGCACTGAAGGGCAATGCTGGAGTCGGTATCTTTTCACTGGAAATGGGTGCAACACAGCTTGCCAACAGACTTATGGCCATGAACGCCAGAGTTGAGGCGTCTGACTTAAGAAGCGGCAAGATCTCGGGAGACGATTTCCTCAAGATCACACAGAGCGGAACCTTATTCGGAGCATCAAGACTCTTTATTGACGATACTCCCGGTATTTCAGTATCGGAAGTAAGAGCTAAATGCAGAAGGCTCAAGGCTCAGGACAAGCTTGATATAATCTTTATCGACTATCTGCAGCTGATGCAGGGTTCCGGACGTGCAGAGAGCAGACAGCAGGAGGTCTCTCAGATATCAAGAGATCTGAAGGGACTTGCAAGGGAGCTCAACATACCCGTTGTAGCACTCTCACAGCTGTCACGTACTGTAGAAAGCCGTAAACCGCCCAAGCCCATGCTCTCAGACCTTCGTGAATCGGGTGCTATCGAGCAGGATGCCGATGTTGTAATGTTCATCTACCGTGAAGACTATTACAACAAGGATACAAAGAGAAAGAACGTTTCAGATATCATCATAGCCAAGCAGCGTAACGGCCCTGTCGGGGACATTCATCTGGTATGGCTGCCGCAGTATACCAAGTTCGCCAACATGAGCAAAGATGACAAGGAAAGACTCAAGGCCGAGTCAGATGAAGAATAAAACTTATGCAGCCGCATGTCGGCGTGTATTGGGCTTCCCGTTCTGCGGGGAGCCCATTTTTTACTGTCAAAAAAATTTTCTGTCAGGCTATAAGAGCATATCACCTGTGTTATAGTCAAATCAGTCGGATAGCGTGAGCATAAAAAATACAGGTGGTCTCCCACCTGTATTTTTGTGTTCAGTTTAGGATCACTCCTGCTCGATAGCAGATACGGGGCACTGTCCTGCGCATGCGCCACACTCAATGCACTTATCCTTATCGATCTCGAACTTGCCGTCTCCCATGGAGATAGCTCCAACGGGGCACTGAGCCTCGCAAGATCCACAGCAGATGCATCCATCGCCAATCTTATATGCCATAGCCTATTACCTCCTTACATTTTTGTCCAAGGTCCTCGGGGCATGTCCCTTCCGGCACCTTCAGACTTAAACCCTACGAATTAGATTTTATAATAATCGTCTTACTCTTTCAAGAATTATTTATGCTCGAAACTCTCACCTGCGGCGGTAAGTTCCTCGCGCCTCTTCCTGACTCCGTCAAGGATGACCTTCTTTTTCTCAAGAAGCACTTTGGGATCTAAGGGCTTGGTATCCTTGAGCCTGTATTCGATGCCCAGCTCCTCATACTTCTTCTTGCCCATATCGTGGTAGGGAAGGGCATCCAGAGCCCTTAAATTGTGGAACTGTCCGATGAAATATCCAAGGTCATAGAGATACTTGTCATCATCCGTAAGACCGGGCACGATAACATGGCGGATCCACATATCAACGTTCTTCTCCTGGAGATAGAACGGGAATTTCAGAATATTCGTGTTGGGCTGCTTGCAGAGATCCTTATGATGCTCATTATCTATGTGCTTGATATCAAGCATTACAAGGTCTGTAACCGCCATGAGCCTGTCATACTTTTTCATAAGCTCCGCATTGTCGGGATTGAACATTATGCCCGATGTATCAAGGCATGTGTGTACGCCATCCTTCCTGCAGAGTTCGAACAGCTCGATCAGAAAGTCTATCTGGACAAGGGGCTCTCCACCTGTTACGGTAAGTCCGCCTCCGTTCTGATAGAATGAATCATTCCTGTGATACTGCTCCATTATGTATGAAGGCTCCATATCAGTGGCACCGGTCATCTCCCAGGTATCGGGATTGTGACAGTATGCACATCTCATGGGGCATCCCTTTACGAAGACGACGAATCTTGTTCCGGGACCGTCAACCGTACCAAAGCTTTCCAGGGAATGAATATGTCCGATCATATGCTGCTCCTTTTAAGAACCTGCGCCTTCATCACGGGTGCAGGTGCCGGTAAATACTGATGTAAGTGTTATATCTGATTTTTTAAAAACAGACCCGAAGCGGTTGCTCCGGGCCTGTATAGATATATGTTACTCCGGGTATTAACGTCACACATTCTTCACGCCATGGCGCAGATCACATGTAACTTTCCGGTCACGGTATCTCAGAAAGACTCGTGGAAGGTTCTGGAGATAACGTCTGCCTGCTGCTCGGGAGTTAACTTGATGAAGTTAACAGCGTATCCGGATACACGGATGGTGAGCTGAGGATAGTTCTCGGGATGCTGCTGAGCATCGAGAAGAGTGTCTCTGTTGAGAACGTTAACATTAAGATGGTGGCCACCCTTGGTAGCATAACCATCAAGAAGATTTACCAGGTTGTTAACCTGAGCTGTAGCTGCTTCTGCCATGATTATTTTCCTCCTGTCAGATTAAGCGGATGCAATGCATCTGCCGATAATTAATTCATTGATAATCGTCGATACCCTGATGGAGAGTAGGAACGCTGCAAGCCAGCGGGGTTCTGGAACAATCCGTGCAACCCATGGTGGTAACATCCCGCACATCTGTCTGATCTTCCGACGTGTCGACATTTACATGTCCGGTGCCGTTTTCGAAACCTTCATCGAGCATCTTCACAAGATCATCTATCATGTCTTTCTGATCCATAGCGGTATCCTTTCCGTTTATAGGTAAATCCATGTCTCCTCCGGTCAAGGTACCGGCGGCGGGCAGACAGGGTCTGTACTCCGGCCGGCACGTGACCTTCAGAGTTCACATAGCAACATTACTTGCTGAGATCGACGTCAATGTCTCCTGCGAATACCTTGTCATCCTTGCCGAGTGCTCCGGGAACGATGGTGAAGGTATTGGAGATTCCGTCCTGAGCATCGTTGAAAGGAAGCTTGGATACGGAAGAAAGTGATGCGACAGCACCGTGGGTGTCACGGCCGTGCATCGGGTTAGCTCCGGGAGCGAAAGGCATTCCCTTTCTACGTCCGTCAGGAGTGTTACCGGTTGCCTTACCATAGGTAACATTGGAAGTGATGGTAAGGATTGAGGTGGTAGGAACACCATCTCTGTAGGTGTGGTGACGACGTACAGCGGTCATGAACTTATGAACGATCATCTGAGCGATCTCGTCTACGCGGTCATCATCGTTACCATACTTAGGGAACTCACCGGTGGTCTTGAAGTCGGTAATGATACCGTCTTCGTCACGGATAACTTCAACCTTAGCATACTTGATAGCTGAAAGTGAGTCAGCAACGATTGAAAG
>CAMOZY010000038.1 GCA_946631295.1 uncultured Lachnospiraceae bacterium | reverse complement strand
AAGCATCTGCAGTCCGTGAAAACCGTAAGCTGACCATATATGAAGAAGATATCGACGAAATTGAGAACATGACAGAACTTGCAAAGAAAGTAGATCATGTTGTTCTTCTCAGTGACTATACACTGGATGACGAAGAGGCTGATATTCAAAGCATTTTCAGGATCATGAGATTCAGGGATATCAGAACAAGACTGGGACTTGAATTCAACATAACCGCGGAAATGCGGAAGAAATCCAACCTCAATCTGATCAGGGAAGACGAGCACATGGATTATGTTGTCGCATCCAACATGTCTTCTCTTTTCCTTGCGCAGCTGTGCGAAAACTATGAACTGGACGGACTGTATAAAGAGATCCTGGCAAGCTGGGGAAATGAGCTGTATCTGAAGAAGGCAAAGGACTTCGGACTTGACGGAACCTATACAACTCTTCAGCTAAGAAATATCGCGCTGTGTAATAACTGCGTATTGCTCGGGTACTTAGGAGCTGACAGTTATGAGAGTTTCTTCAATCCCGCTCTTACAGAGGAAATAGAACTTGGTGCGGAGGACAGCCTTATCGTACTGTCAGAAAGCTAAAATCAGATTCCTGTGACACTCCCGTCGGAAAGGTGGATGATAAGTCTGCCTTTCCCTTTTGCATTCAGATGACTGCTTTTGGAAAGAAGCTCTTCCAACACCTTTGCAGAATGGCTTGCCACTTCACGTGATGGATGATTCTTCTCCATTTCATCTGAATCAAGATCAAAGGAATCCCTGGAATTCAGAAAGAAAAATTCCTCAAGACCAACTGTATAGATCTTCTCTTCATCGATCGGACTTCCTTCAAAATCAAATTTTAAAAACTCATGCGTATTCTGATCATATTCAATCTCAAGTCCGTCTGATAACTGGAAAAACTCTGTATGTTCCCCCTCCAGTGCTTCATCACGGAGCATTCTCTTAATACCGCGCTTAATCTGTGCACCGGTCCAGTAAGTGATGAATACGGGCTTATCATATGGATAATTCTCATCAAAATCACCTTTGGTCAAAACAGGGCCAATCTCCTCTGTGCGTATCGAACCGGATCCAAGGAAAAACATATCTACTCCGGTAGCATCCTTGAAAAGATCTGCATATAGATCACCAATTTCTGTTTCTTCGATACGTGACAGATGTGTCAGTTTTCTTACAAACTTCGTTATGATCCTTCCGTACTTTGCATCAGTTTCAGATTTGTAATTTCTTATGACATCCTCCATCGCAGTATCTCTGGGGCATGTCTTTTCATCTATGGGGATTGTTTTCCATGTATAGGAATCAATACGGTTCTCATCTGTATCTATCAGAATATCAAAACGTCCTATCTGATCTGTTCCGGTTCCTGCCTGAACTATGGGAATACCGTTAACTACAGCAGGCTCTTCGAGAAAAGTATGCGAATGACCTCCTATGATAACATCCACGCCCCATGCGGGATCCAGAATTTCAGCAAGCTTCTTGTCTTCTTCAAAACCGATATGGGTAAGAAGAACTGTAAAATCAATATCTATTGCATTATATGCATCACAGATCCTTCCAATCTCATCTGCGGCATCTTCAAGTGTGATGAACGTACCGATCATCTGGTCGGCCTTGCACTGCATCAGGGCAACCTCAGTGATGATCCCGATAAAAAGGATCTTCATTCCGTCTATTTCAATAATGTAATACGGCTTAAACAGGCGGGCATTATTGGTCTTGATATGAAGATTCGCATTGATGATCGGAAATGTAGCACACTTTTCAAGGAAAAGAAGATGTGCCACTCCGTAATCCACCTCATGATTTCCAACAGTCACCACATCAGGAGCAAGCATATTCATTATCTGTATGGTTGAAAGTCCCCTGTATTCGGAATCTATAACAGAGCCTCTGAACATATCTCCCGCTATGGCATAGATCACGTTCTCTTCTTCCTGGCGGACTTTATTAACGTATCCTGACAGCATCGACACACCGCCGACAAGTGCCTCATCCACCTGTTCTGCCAGAAAATCCCCGTGCATATCATTGGAATGTAAAAGAGTCAGTTTTTTCAGATTTTTCATATGTTCTCCGTGAAAATAAAGATTTACCAACGTTAATGATACAGTATGTCATCAGGAAATTACAGGTGTACGAAAGTACAATGACCATTTAAAAATATTTTTAAATGGTTCTTGACTGCCAGGCCCGCCGGATATATTATCATATCATGTAATTAAAAATATTTTTAAATAGTTTTGACATTTGAAAGCGAATTTGAAAGGAGGCAGTACGGATAATGGCAGAAACTAATATTTTTAAAGTACTGTCCGATTCTCAGAGACGTGAGATCCTCGTAATGCTCAAGGAAGGGCGGATGAATGCGGGGGAGATTGCGGAAAAGCTCGGGGTAACACCTGCAGCCCTGTCCTACCATCTTAAATTACTTAAGGATGCGGATCTGATAATGGAGTACAAACAGAAGAACTTCATATATTACGAGATCAATACTTCGGTCTTCGAAGAACTGATCATGTGGATAGGACAATTCGGAGGAACGAAATGAAGAAAAACAATATATACAAATCAATAATGTGGTTCATAGCATTGATACCTTCTGCAATAACCGCTGTGATACTTCCGGGAATGCCGGAAAAGGTACCGATGCACTTTGACATAAACGGAAATGCCGACAGATGGGGCTCAAAATATGAGGAACTCATCATTGTCATCACATTCCTTGCAATGACTCTCTTCATGCACTTCGTTATAACCTTCTTCGAAAAAAAAGGTGCAAAGGCTGAAGATGATAAGACCAAGGAAGAATGCGCTACCAATGCGAAAGTCGCTTCCATCGCAGGAATCCTTATGGCTGTTTTTTCCGGAGTTTCCTATATAGGCATACTGTATTCCACTGTAGGAATGGCTAAGACCGGAAGCGAAACCATGGACCTGAATTCGAACAGGATCATCTGTGTGATGATGGGTGTAATGTTCATCGTTCTCGGAAATATCATGACCAAGACCCGCAGAAATGCTCTGGTCGGATTCAGATGCAGCTGGACACAGTACAATGACATTACATGGAAAAAGAGTAACAGATTCGGTGCCATTCTGATGATAATTGCCGGTGCGATAACACTGGTTCTGGCACTTGTAATGAAAAACCCAATGCATGCAATGGCTGTTACTGTAAGCCTGCTGGCGCTGCTGACCGTAGTCACACTTATTTATGCACATAAGGTTTATGTCGATGAAAAAGCAAAAGATAAAGGGAGATAAAGGATATGTATAATTTTGAAAAGATACCTGCCGGCAATATAGCTCTCATGGTTCTCGGGGCGACACTCTTTATTGTCGTTCCCGTGCTGATCTGGATCTTATGGACTGTTAAGAAAAAGGAGAAGTTCACCACCATCCTCATCGGTGCAGCAACATTCTTCGTATTTGTTATGGTGGAGAAGATCGTCCAGAACATGATCATATTCCCGACTGCAATGGGAATGCCTGAGCATGGTGCAAGTATATTCATAAATGAAAGACCTCTCCTCTGGGCATTCCTGCTTGGACTCTTCCCGGGATTGTTCGAGGAAACCGGCAGACTGATTGCCTTTAAGACTCTCCTGAAAAAGAGAACCAACAGGGAAACTTCAATCTCATACGGCATTGGACATGGCGGCTTTGAAGTGATCTTCCTCATAGGAATTGCGTATGTCAACTATATCACATATGCACTGATGATCAATTCAGGCGCTTTTGCAGCTACCATTGAACAGGTACAGGCTGTCGCTCCTGACCAGGTTGATGCACTGCTTGCAATTCCGGAGCAGCTGGCTGCATTCTCATTCGCCGGACTGTTTTTAGCGATCTTTGAAAGGATTTGGGCATTCCTCTTCCACACCGGAGCTTCGATCATCGTATTTTATGCATGTAAGGATAAAAAGAAAATCTGGCTCTACCCTCTTGCAATCATCCTCCATACAGCAATGGATATGGCAGTGGGCCTGACCATGGCCGGAGTAGTTGAACTGTCAGACTGGCAGCTGGAAGCAATCATAACAGTAATAGGAGCACTTGTATTCTTCGTACCTTATTTCCTGCTTTACAGGAAGGACAAGGGCACTGAACCCGAAATTTAATCAATAACATTTGCTTTGCGTTGACGGCTCTGATATCAAAATGTATTATATTTGTGGTGCTGACGGCACCATATATAGTATTATTCAATTTCATATCTACAGGAGGAGAATATGTCAGATTCTAAAACGCAGGTCCTCGGCGAACAGGGCATTTACAATGCCAAAGAACTTGGAACACCCAAGATGCTCGTACTCGGACTACAGCACATGTTCGCAATGTTTGGTTCCACAGTCCTTGTTCCTCTCATTACCGGTCTGAGTGTATCAGCAACACTGCTCTTTGCCGGACTCGGAACACTGCTTTTCCACCTTATAACCAAGAAGAAGGTTCCCGCTTTCCTTGGCTCCTCCTTCGCATTTCTCACAGGTTACGGTACAATAGCAACTCTGATGATTGCAAGGGAACAGTACACCACTTCTGATGCTCTCGATGCAGCCAAGGAAGCAGGTGCTCTGTTTTCAAGAAGTGATCTTCTGCCTTATGCATGCTTCGGCGTTACGCTTGCAGGTCTCCTCTATCTCGTACTTGCACTTTTATTCAAGCTGTTTGGTGCGACCCACGTAATGAAGTTCTTCCCCCCCATTGTTACGGGGCCCATCATTATCTCCATCGGACTTATCCTTTCACAGTCTGCGATCAACAGCTGCTCAAGCAACTGGCCCATCGCACTTGTTGCAATACTTGCCATTATCATCTGTAACATCTGGGGCAAGGGCATGGTAAAGATCCTTCCCATTCTCATTGGTGTTGTAGCTTCATACACAGTAGCTGCCATCACAGGTAATGTTGATTTCTCCGGCGTAGCCGCAGCTCCCTGGGTCGGATTTCCCGTAAAATTCTCTAACACAGTATTCTCACTCTTTTCCGCAGGAAGAGATGCCGGAACATTTTACCTTCACACGATTGATGCAGAAACAGGTGAGGTTATCATCTCCAATATGACCAAGGGCGGACTTCTCGTAACAGCTGCCATCACGATCGTTCCCATCGCCATAGCAACAATGATGGAACATATCGGCGACATCTCCGCAATCTCATCAACAGTGAACCGTAACTTCATCAAGGATCCCGGACTTCACAGAACCCTTACCGGTGACGGACTTGCAACAGCTGTCGCATCACTTTTCGGAGCACCTGCAAATACCACCTACGGTGAAAATACCGGTGTTCTTACTCTGACAAAAGTATTCGATCCCTTCGTTATCAGACTGGCTGCATTTTTCGCAATACTGATGTCATTCTGCCCCAAGTTCTCTGCGATCATCGAAGCAATGCCCTCAGCTACAGTCGGCGGAATCTCACTTGTACTCTATGGTATGATTTCTGCAGTCGGTGTAAGAAACATTGTCGAAACACAGGTTGACTTTACAAAGAGCAGAAATGTTATCGTCGCTGCAATCATCCTGGTTCTTTCAATCGGTATCAACTTCTCCTCAGCAGGTGCCATCGCATTCAGCGTAGGAAGCGCTAACATCGCTCTTTCAGGCCTTGCAGTCGGTTCTCTTGTTGGTATCATCCTCAATGCCATCCTTCCGGGAAAAGACTTCAATTTCAATGAAGATGTCGGTGTCGAAACCGGTGCTGATATGTCCGGTATAAGTGATAAGGAAATAAAGGACGATAAAAAGAACGATACGAAAAAAGATACAAAGAAAAATAAGAAGAAATAAGTTTCAGCTCCCCCGCTCAGCGGGGGAGTTTTTCATGATGCCATATAATGTGACCGGCTTGGTTTTTCGTTAATCTCCCTGCAAACACGGGGATTTTTTTATGATAAACTCTATTTAATGATTGTTTAATAATTTCCGCTTTATAGTAAAGTCACAACAAGGAGGAAAGCGGAATGTTCTTACGAATACTTAAAAAAGATCTTACAAGAAAAAAGACCATGAATATCATCCTGCTGATATTTGTGATCCTCTCAGCAATGTTCGCATCAAGCAGTATCAATAACATGATCTCCGTCTACGGAGGAATTGATTATTTCTGTGACAAGGCGGGCATGTCTGATTATGTGGTAATCTCACGAAACAGCGATGGAATGAATCCTTCAGACGACATAATCAAAAATGCCGGATCTATCACTGAATACCGAAAGGAAGATACCATTTATTATGCATCAAACAATCTGCTGAAGAACGGTGAAACATACTGTGAATTCGAGAATGCAGGAATCATAACATGCATCGACAACGTTAAACTCAATTATTTCAACAGAGATAACGAAGTTATAACAGAAGTACAGGAAGGCCATGTATATGTAGGAGGTCTCCTGGCCGATCCGGATAAGACTACCATCGGAGACAGGATAACGATCAAATACGATGATGTGGAATTGGAAGTTGTCATAGACGGATATATAAAGGATGCCCTTTTCGGATCTCCTTTTCTCCAGAATGCAAGAATTCTGATGAACGCTGCAGATTACGATAAGCTGGCATGCGAAGATGATATACAGTATTCAAACGGTGGTGCCATCTATTACATTTTCACTGATGATCTGAAAGCACTTAAAGGAGATATGTCATCTCTTCCCAATGCTCTGTTTGCCAAGGAAAAATCCGTACTCCGCATGACATATATGCTGGATATGCTTACAGCGGGTCTTCTTCTCGTTGTAAGTATCTGCCTTATACTGATCGCATTCACAATGCTTTCATTTACCATTAAATTCACTCTTACTGAAGACTTCAGGGAAATAGGTGTAATGAAAGCGGTCGGACTTAAGAACAAACAGATACGCGGACTGTACATGGTCAAATATCTTTTTATATCACTCATCGGTGCTGTGATAGGATACTTTGCAAGCATACCGTTCGGGAAGCTGCTTCTGGCAAGCGTGTCGGATACGATGGTCCTTGGAAATGATGACCAGGTATTCATAGGCATAATAAGCTCACTGGCTGTGGTTTTCATAATACTCGCATTCTGCTATTCATGCACAAGAAGCATTAAGAAATTATCTCCAATCGATGCGGTACGTAACGGCGAAACCGGAGAAAGACATCACAGAAGATCCTCACTCAGGCTTTCAAAAAGCCCGTTTGAAAGCAACTTCTTCCTGGCCCTCAACGATGTTGTGAGCAAGCCCAGACAGTACGTGAGCATGGTGATTACGTTTACGGTATGCATACTTCTGATAGCAATGCTCGCAAATGCAGCTAATACCCTCACAAGTGATAACCTTATATTCCTGTTCGGAACCACTGAAAGTGATGTCTATTACAATTCTACCGAAAAGATAATGGAGATTATGGGATGCGGCGATGAGAACAGAGTCGATGAAATGATTGATGAGATTGAGGAAACGCTTAAAGAGAACAATATGCCGGGAGAGGCTCATATAGAACTCATGTATCTGCTTCCTGTAGAATTCGGTGATACACGTATGCAGGTACAGATGCAGCAGTGCAAGACAACCAAAACTACTGATTATGTATACAACGAGGGTGTTGCTCCTTTGTATGAAAATGAAATTGCATTCACTCCTCAGATAATGGAACAGCTCGGTGCATCCATCGGTGACAAGGTCATCATGGAAGTAAACGGAGAGCGCAGGGAATTCATCATAACCGCAACTTTCATATCCTTTAACCAATTGGGAGAATGCGGAAGAGTTCATCAGGATCTTCCTCTGAAATCAAACGAGCTTGCTTCAGCATTCGGATTCCAGATTGATTTCGATGATCACCCTGATGCTGAAGAGATTGATAACAGGATTGAGAAACTTAAGACAATCTTCGATACAACCAAGATCTACAACACTGCTGAATTCGTAGATACATCTACCAGTTCTTCATCCACCATTACAATGGCCAAGAACATGGTCATCATCATAGCTCTGATCATAGCAGCACTGATCACTGTTTTAATGGAAAGGTCATTTATCAGCAATGAAGTAAATGAGATTGCTCTGATGAAAGCAATAGGATTCAAGAACAGATCGATAACAGCCCAGCATACACTCAGATTCGTGGTGGTTGTTATCATCTCCGGGATACTTGCAGGATTACTGGTTCTCCCATTCACAAAGCTTGTATGCGACAGGATCTTTGGAGTCATGGGAGCAATCTCCGGAATAGTTTATGATATACATCCTCTGGAGATATTTTTGATCTATCCCTTGATCCTGATGTGCGGTGTGATCATCGCGGCATATCTCACATCACTTCTCACCAGAACGATCCATCCGGATTCCATGGGCAATATCGAGTGATCCATTATCATTACTGAAACAATTAATACAACGAATAAAGACTATAAGTACAGATTTGGAAAGGGAAAAATTATGAGCAAGGTTATTGAAGTCAAGGATCTTTGCAAAACATATGTAGTAAATAAGAAGCAGAACAACGTTCTCAAGAATGTGAATTTCAGTATCGAGGAAGGCGAAATGGTAGCTATCATGGGACCTTCCGGTTCCGGAAAATCCACTCTTCTTTATACCGTGTCCGGTATGGACAAAATGACATCGGGAGAAGTAACATTTAATGAAAAAAAACTGTCAAAACTGAATGATGATCAGATGGCTGAAGTCAGACTTGATGAGATGGGATTTATTTTCCAGCAGATGTATATGATGAAAAATCTCTCAATACTGGATAATATCATCCTTCCTGCGGTAAAATCAAAGAAGAACACTGAGTCCAGAAAAGATACCGAGATCAGAGGCCGTAAGATGATGAAAAAACTCGGCATCGAGGATACCGCAGACAATGATATCAACGAGGTATCAGGCGGACAGCTTCAAAGAGCATGTATCTGCAGAAGCATGATCAACAATCCCAAGGTCATTTTTGCAGATGAACCTACCGGCGCTCTTAACCGCACTTCTTCCGACGAAGTAATGAATGAGCTTGTAGGGCTCAACAATGAGGGCACCACAGTCATGCTGGTAACTCACGATGTCAAGGTCGCAGCCAAATGTATGAGAACGATCTATATTGTGGACGGAAACATTCAGGGCGAGTATGATTTTGGAACACGTGCAACCTCAGAAGATATCCGCATGAGGGAAAGAAGCCTGAGCAACTGGCTGATGGAGATGGGCTGGTAATTTAACCTGTACAGGTAAAAAACGTAAAGATAACCTGATCAAAATGAGCGACATTCTTATAGTAGAAGATAATAAAGAACTGAGTTCAATGCTGAAGGATTTCCTAACAGCGGAGGGCTATACCGTATCCGTTGCAGATACAGGAGATAAGGCAATCGATCTCTATGAAAAATACGGAGCACGTCTGCTGGTCCTGGATGTCATGCTTCCGTGGCCTGACGGAATGCAGATACTGAACCGCATCCGTGAGAAGTCAAACACACCGATAATCATGGTCAGTGCAAGATCCGGAAGAGATGACAAGCTCGATGCCATAATCTCGGGAGCTGATGACTATATCGAAAAGCCCTATGATATAGACATCCTTATTGCCAAGATCAAGGGAATATTTAAAAGGCGCCTTGCTACCGATGAGTTTTCGGACGGTGACATCAAACTCGATATTGTTCACGAGAAGGTATTCAGGGATGATAAAGAGATAACTGTTACGACCAAGGAATTCGAGCTGCTGAAGCTCCTTATGGAAAATAAAGGACATACGCTTCTTAAACAGTACATATTCGATACTGTGTGGGGATCGGACAGTGAATCAGAAGCCCAGACGCTTACAGTTCATATCAAATGGCTGAGAGAAAAGCTTGAGGATGATCCGAAGAACCCTGCAAAGATCATTACAGTATGGGGCAAGGGATACAGATACGAATAATAAAGTAATGTCACATAACACCGGAGATATCAGGTATTGGACGAAAAACACATTATAAAGAAATCCTATATAAGGATGTGCATATGTATTCTGACTGTTCTGCTGCTGATAATACTGGCAGCAGAATTTGTCGTACATAAGAAGACATCTTCTGCATTCAGTCTGTATAAGATTGAAATAAGCAGAATTGAAAATGAACTGCTACGTAATCCTGATCCGGCATCCATTCGTATATCAGATTATAAAACCATTATTTCCGTAAGCACTATAGACGAGACAGATACATCAGCATATTCATCCGATGAACACTATTGCATAAGAAAGATAAACAACACGCTCTATAAGATTGAATACGAAGTTAGTCTGTCCGAGGAAAGACAATCCGTATATCTGGCATCCGCATTGATCATCCTTGTGACTTTTTTTGCAGTCATAGCCCTCATGGTGATCATTTATTTTGTACTCATCCGGACATTTAACAGTATATCGGAATATCCTGCTGAGCTTGCCAAAGGAAATCTGACAATCCCGCTTTCAGAAAGCCGCAACAGATATTTTGGCAGATTCCTGTGGGGACTTGATATGCTCAGGGAAAAGCTCGAGGATGAAAAGAAAAAAAATCTTGATCTTCAAAAAGAAAAGAATGTCTTCCTGCTCTCACTTTCACATGACATAAAAACACCGATATCCGCAATAAAACTTTATGCTGCTGCCATCAGGAAGAACCTGTATAAGGATTCAGACAAACTGCAGGAGGTTGCTTCAAAAATTGATGATAATGTAAACGAGATAGAAGGATATGTATCACGCATAGTAGCAGCTTCAAATGATGATTTTCTTGATTTCACTGTAAGAGAAGGAGAATTCTATCTGAGCAGTGCCATAGGACAGATCAAGGAATACTATACAGACAAACTGAAATCCGTCGGGACAGTATTTACCATAGATGAATACTCAGATATCATCATTAACGGAGACGGTGACAGATATGTGGAAGTTCTTCAGAACATCATCGAAAATGCGATTAAATACGGCGATGGAGAGTATATACGTATCACTTTCAGTGATGAGGATAATTCAAGACTTGTCTCTGTGACCAACAGCGGATGTGATCTGTCGGTCGATGAGATACAGCACATATTTGACAGTTTCTACCGCGGTTCGAATGTCGGAAGCAGACCGGGAAGCGGTCTTGGATTGTATATCTGCAAGAAACTGATGAACCGTATGAGCGGTGAGATCTTTGCAGAGAAAAAAGACAATGACATGATCATCACCACAGTGCTTTCCAAAAAATAAAACAGAAAGTTTAATGATTTTCAGTCATATAAATATTTATGCCCCGCCTTCTGGCGGGGCATTGAATTTACATCTTATCGTTCTCCCAGAGAAGATTTCCATCCATATCGTAAATCCTCTCATATTCATAATCTTCGGGATAATCTTTGGCTTCATAGATCATAAGCTGCTGTTCAACCAATCTGTATCCATCCTTTGTAACTATCTCTATTCTGAAAGTAAGATCATCTCCTATATCCAGCCCTTTTTCCAATTCAATTGTTTCTCTACTAAGAGCCTCGGATGTAATATCAAAAGTCTTAAGTTCCCTTCCTTCAGTCAGATATGTCATCGTTACACTTTCAACATTATCGGAAGGATAAATTTCATATGAATAGGATCCGGATGTCTTCATACCTGTAAGTCCCGGCTTAGACTCAAACTGACATGTAAGCATCGGGAACGGAATGTAGTCCCAGAACAGATAATCAAAGAAATCCAACGTCTCTCCCATAGTCTGTCCATTATCTGTTATATTCACCCAGGGATACGAACAGTCATCAAATATTGAAACCTTAACTGTACCGGCAAATGCCCTGTCTGAATTCCTGCTAAGTTCAACATGTCTTCCGGCAATATCAAGGGAAACTTCAGTATCATCAGTATAATCCCTGAGCCATAACTCAATACTCAGATCCACCATATTATCAACAGGTGTTCCAATCTCATAGTTAAACGAGCTGACAAGTCTGTCCTTCTGCTCAAGTTCCGTCTTCAGATCTTCAACCTCATATGTAAGTCCCCTCACATCGTTCTCAAGGTTAGCAATCTTACTCTGCATGTTGCTCATGATCCCGGATATGGTGCTGATCCCGATATAAGTCATGATAACAATTACCATTAGAACAGTTTTATATATCACGCTTGCGGTACTGTGTGGTTCAGGCACGCTGCTGTGTGTACCATGTATCTCACCCTTTGTAACCTTATCAAGATGCCTGTTATATGCAATAATACTGGTACCTATAATAATCGCTGCGAAAACCAGCAAAATGATTATATAAAGTAATATATTTGCCATTATTACCTCCCCTTATATTCCAAAGAAATTTCTGAAACTGCTGTAATAGCTTCTGGTCACATCGATAAGAGTTCCGTCAGTCATTGTAAGAATGTATTTCATGGAGAGTGAAGGTCTGATCTTCTTAACATGCTTACGTGATACTATTACCGATTTGCTTACTCTGATAAATTCTTTCGGATCAAGTAATGACTCAAGTTCATACATCCTGTCCTGAGAATGATATGTATCACTTTCCGTATGGATCTCTATGTCCTTACCGAAGGCTTCGATAAACACCACATCATCAGCAGATATCTTCACACGGTCTTTCTTATCGTCCTTAACCTGAATAAATGCCGTACGACCTGAGCTCTCGGTCAATACATATTCAGCATCATCACTTATCTCTATTCCGTGTTCGGACAGGTACTTTTCAACTGAATCAAACTTTTCTTCCGAAACTGATATTCGGATCTTCATGTATCTGTCTCCCTCCTTACGAGGCTATAATATCAAAAAAGCTAAAACTGTAAATAAAACAGAAACAACTTGCACCGAAAACAGGTACAAGTTGCATTTTTCTATATCTTTGTGAAACAGGGAATTGTCACCCTTGTTCACACGGCGGCATCAATTGGAATGCATATTTCAAATTCCATCTCACTGCTCCCGGAATCAGAGCGCGCATAGATATCTCCGCCTAGTTTCCTTATAATGCTGTAGCTCTCAAACAGCCCTATGCCGCTTCCGGGAATCCCTTCCGAATTAGAACCTCTCCAGAAACTGTTGAAAATATACGGCAGTTCCTTTTCTTCAAGAACACTTCCCTTATTCCTTACAGAAAAATAGTATCCGTCATCCTGCTTGTGCAGTTCTACCGAAATCCCGTCACCATTTCCATATTTTATGGCATTTTCCATAAGCTGTGACAGCACTCTGCATATTCCGTTCTTATCACTCTTTACTATGGAATTACCTGCCACTTCAACTTCAAAGGGAATCCTGAGAAGCTCAAGTCTGTTATCATATTCTTCATGCAGGTATTTTTCCAGTTCATTCAGGTAAAACCCGTTTATTACAGGTTCAAAATCAACAAATCCCTCTGAAGCCTTTTCAATCAGTTCTCCTACCATTACCGTTATATCATCGGCATTTTTACTTATCTTAGCAGCGACTTCTGCATCACTTGAATTCGCCTTTCCGTCCGGCTGATACATTCCGGTTTCTATTGCTTCAGAATACAGTTTGATATTTGACACAGGAGTCTTGATTCCATGAGCGATCGTGGTAAGCATTGTAAGGTGTTCCCTGCTCAGTTCGTTAATCCTGTTTCTGTCACTGACAAGTCTGTCATTTAACATATTGATTCCCCAGGTGAACCTGCCAAAGAACCTGTTCTTACTTTCAGGGAGTTTATCTGTCAGCTGGTTTTTGGATAGTTTTTCCGGATAGGATGAAAGTCTGTTGAAGGGTCTGATCACATATAAGCTGATATAGGTACATACGCCGATTGATAATAAAAATGCGACAGCAAATCCTATATTCATCACAAACTGCAGATCACTGTAATTATGTTCACCGAATTCAAAAACTATAAAGCCTTCAATATTTCCGCCTTTTTCTACAGCCCAGATTTTATCACGTTCACGACCTCTGTTAAGAAGACCTATATCACTGTTATTCTTATCTGCAGGAAGATAATATACTCTCGTCGGAAGTTCGGATGTACTGTATTCCAAACTATATTCATGTATCCGTTCATACCAGACATCATTTATTATCTCATCATAGACGCTCGGCAGAATATCATCCTGTGACAATGCCGAAACGCTTTCTTCAATCCCGGTATAAACACGGTTCATCAGCACATAGGAGCGGTCATCGGATTTTTCTATTGTCTTATTAAAAGCAAAATTTGCCGTGATAAAAACCACAGCAAACAGAAGCACAGTGATAATATATAGTTTCACTGCCTTCCTCATACTCCGGTGCCTCCAAATCTGTATCCCACTCTCCATACTGTCTGAATGAGTCTGGGATTCCTGGGATCATCCTCGAGTTTTTCTCTGAGCCACCTGATATACACATTCAGACTGCCGACATCGCTGAAGCAGTCAACGCCCCAGATTTCATCGAAGAGTTTTTCTTTCTTAAGAACCTGCTCGGGATGCCTCATCATGTATTCGAGCAGTTCATATTCCTTGCCGGTGATCTGTACTTCATTTCCGTCCTTGTAAACAGTCTTGGAAGCAACATCCATGGAAATGTTGTCATACGTAAGAAGCTGTCTGTCGCAGGACATATCATATGAACGCCTCAGGATAGCTTTTATCTTAAGAGACAGTACCTGAAATGAAAACGGCTTATCAATATAATCATCAGCCCCAACCTCAAGACCGAGTATCTTGCTCTGATCATCGGTTTTTGCACTCATCATAAGGACAGGAAGTTTTTGTTCCTTCCTTATCTCCTGAAGAGCCTCATATCCATCCATGCCGGGGAGCATAACGTCAAGAAGCAGCATTTTGAATGCTGCTTTCCCGATAAGTTCCAGGCCTTCCTCAGCACTGGTCTTCCACTCCACAGAATAACCCTCGTGTTTCAGGAAGTCCGAGATAAGCCTGCCGAGTTCCTCATTATCTTCTATTACAAGAATATCTGTCATCTTTTGTAATTTCCAACCAGAATGTATTCGGGTATATCATCTGCACAGGTTCCGGAAGTGAACGCAACGTGTATATCACCTGTTGCATAATCAACGATAAATGTATGTACAGTTCCGCTGTTATGAACATTATGCACCTCATATTGGTCCACAATTTCGCGGGCCATTATTCCCTTCATATCAGCCACCGTAAATTCGCCGATTTCGCTTACCCATCTATTATACTTCACAAAACGTGTAATGTCAGATGGAATTCCTGTAAATCCGTCCTGATTTCCCTTTGTTGCAAAGGAATTGACAATACACAGTGTATCAGGTGTATCCCACTCAAGACCTTCCATCAGTTCAGAATCCGGAGTTCTGATAACAGACACCGCTCTCCCGGCATCCTGAACCTCTCCGGTTGCATTTTCACAGCAGAATGCATCCTTTGAATCCGTGACAATGAGATTATTACACCAGGTAAAATCCCTGCTCTCTCTGTTCAGGAACTCAGCTGCATCCCTTGCATTATCAAAGTTATCAAGTGCATATCTGATCTCAAATGTATAGCATTTCTTATTCTCATATACAAAGGGCATACCGTTTACGGTCCCCACATCCAGAATGCCGATCATCACTCCATCATCATTAATGGCAGTGATCATATCCAGCAGCCCCAGAACTGCTACTGATGTTATCCTTCTGCCATTCCTGTTCATATGCGTAACGGAATGTATCCTTGTCATCTGTGCAGAACTTCCTATATTCCATTCCAGATTTCGCAGAGTTATCCTTTCACCGGATGCAGTCCTGCTTCCCCCGATTGTAAGCGCACTGCAGGCAGTGGGTCTTAATGCATCAGGGATTATCTGCATTGTGAGAGCTTCTATATAACTGAGTTTACCGTTTTCCTCATAACCTTCCTCACCGGCTGCCATGATTCTGGCAAAGCTTTCTATCTCCTCCCTGTACACATCAGGAATTGATGCTTCCAGTGTCATGATTCTGTTTTCCAGGGCATCGTAATTGATATCTCTTCCGCCAAACAGATCCCTGATATTCTCATACAGATAGGGTTCAAAGCATTCTTCATAACAAGGAGCAGCTTCGAGTATTGTGGTTGCATATGCTGCACCTGCATCTGCCGGTGTTCCCTTTTCATAATCTAGTGTCACATCATAATATGAAGGATACTTTTTTATAATACAGAGACCGTCATCTGAAGAGAAGGTATCCAGCAGTTCTTCGGATTTACTCGAATCAGTATAGTTTAATTCATCTTCAACATTGAGAGATCCGACAAGTCTCATGCCATCCGAGACAGGAACATAGGATGCGCCGCATCCGCACAGTGAAACAGTCAGTACCCCTGTACAGATCAGTGAACTCATCTTATATATCTTATTAAAAACTTTATTATTCATTACGGATCCTCCAGATTCTGATCTGATCCATGGATTTAAATGATACAAGCATAACCAGAGAAATAATCACCACCACTGCAAGAGGCAGCCCGATAACAGAAATAACCGGCGGTGATACGATACCGAATGAGGCAACTCCGAGTGCAGCTCTTCCGATCATTCCGAATACGGTTTTATTAAGTGTAAATGCAAGAATCAGAGCCAGAACCGTTGCTATTATTATCAGTATGATGAGACGAATGAAATGCCACATCCTGATGCTGCCACGGTCAAATCCCATGCTCTTCAGCATTGCTATATCCGATGTTTCTTCTTCGATAAATATCTGCTGATAAAGGAACGTCATTGAAAATATTGTTAATGTCATTATCAGACCGGTAACCATGGCAAGAAGATTTAACAGCCTTCCAAATGTATTGCCGAGATCATAATCCATAACCTGATCATAATCCCATATCATAATATCTTCATTAACCGCACGCATCTTCTCTATATAACCATCATATTCTCTATCCTCGCAGACTATTTCCTCGTTAAATATATCAAAGTCTTCCACAACAATATTGTCACCGGAATTGGTAAAGAAAAACTGCGGACTGCGTGCATTTCCAAATGTCTCTGCATAAGCAGTTACAATAAAGTCTTTCTGTACGATCTCAGTATCAAATCCGTCATCCTTATATACTTCATACTCAAGAGTAACTACATCACCTATATTTACTCCACCTGTATTCATCAGGAAATGTGATACTGCCACCTCATTGGGAAGTGTAGGTGCATTTCCACCTTCTACCAGCACCATTCTGCTGATATCATAATCACCAAAACACAGAAGACATCCTTCTCTTACACCATCATTTATCATGTATCCGGTCTGCATATCCATTATCTGAATATCCAGTGGTATTCCGTTCTCGTTATAGTATTTCTCATAATACTTAAACACCTCACGATAGCTTCCGGTGAGAGACACCAATTTTTCCCTGAGTGCATCATCCGGTCTGATCATCACGTTTCTTTCAGCTATCTGCCAATAGGTCTTTCTGTACTCATCACTCACAACACTGTTCTTAAGCTGAAATACAAGAAACAATATAAGCATTCCTATTGTATAGCTGACGATCAGGAACATATATCTCTTCAGCTTTCTGATTATATCCTGAACAGCAAGGAAAACCGGAACAGGGACCCATTTATTCTTATGCAGGAAGAGCCCGGGAACTCTGCTGAATCTCTCGCCTCTGTTCTCCCCGTGGATCGTGTCCATAACGGATATCCTGCTCATACGTCTCAGGGAGAAAAATGAAAACAGGATCATAAGAAGTATGAATATAATACTTCCTGACAACCCAAGAAATAATATGACACAATTGTCAGGACTCAGCGTGTTTATTACAAACCTGCTTACAAGATAGTTACTCAGAGGAATACCTGTAACAATACCGACCACACCGCCGATTACTGCAAAAGCCAGATATTTGATGATAAACAGTGATTTATATGACAGGGAATCAACCCCAATTGCCTTCATTGTTCCTATCTCTCTTTCCTCACGCTTGATGGTAGCCTGAAGACTGAAAGATATGGACATGTATATCAGTATAATAAGAGCTATTCCCATAAGAAGCATGAATATACTGACGATCAATGCTACCATGGCTTCATCGGTAAATGCATTGGCCCTGCCTGTTGTTACAGATCTGACTCTTCCGGTTATCAATCCTTCATCATGCAGGTTAAGAAGAGAATCATTCAGATCCCATCCCCATTTCTGCAACTCACTGACACTCGAAAAAGGATGAGCGAGTTTGATCTCATACAGATCAGTGTATGTTGTGAACTCTTCTCCTAGTCTGACGATATCCCCATCTGAAAACAGGACTTTGAACATCATGGAAGAACTTGGATCCTTGAAGATATGTGAAACGGTAAATTCATAGATATTTCCAAAATCAGTAGTAAGTCTGAATTTATCTCCCACTTTTGTCCCGGCATTATGTGCCATCATTTCGGATAAAGCGACACATCCGTCAGAAATGACAAATGTATTGTTATTCTGATCATAGGGGATATTCTGATCACGGCTTACAGGAGATATCATGAAGGTATTGTCATAAAGATTTGTAACACCTCTCCTGTCAATCCCCTCAAATTCAAGCCTTGAAGTGCTGAGAACGATTCTTTCGGATACGGATATCTCATCAATATTCCCATAATCCATAAGAATATCTTCAATAACTTTTCTCTGTCCTTCCTCATCGGAGACACTCTTATCAACCATGAAGAGTATATCGGAGGTATTACATTTTTCATATGTATCATCTATTCCTGCGATAAATGTATAGATAAATCCAGCACTCATAACAATAAGAGTGGCAGCAAGTATCATGAATATACACAGAACTATATTTAAACCGATCTTATCCTTAAGATCTCTTTTTAACATTCTTAAATACAATTTCTTACCCTCTTCAAATTATTCGACCATTCTCATTCCGACAGCCGCTTCAATACATCATTACGGATTTATGTATTTACCAGCCCATCTCCTCAAGCCACTTCCTGAGTTTTCTTTCTCTGTGCATCAGCTTCTCTGATGAGCTTATCTGCACAGCGCCTTCAGCGTTTTCTTTTCCTGATGCATTTATGCTCAAATCAGGTGTGTTACCACCTATCTTCCCAAGCACAAGTTCTCCCTGAATATCACCGTCCATCAGATAGATTATTCTGTCGGAACTTGCGGCAACCTTCTCGCTGTGCGTAACCATAAGAACTGTAGTCCCCGTTTCATTTGCCTTAACCATCTCGTTAAGCACTTCCATCGAAGCCTTGGAATTAAGAGCTCCGGTAGGCTCATCTGCAAACAGAACCTTTGGATTATTGATAAGCGCTCTTGCAAGACAGGCTCTCTGAAGCTGACCTCCGGATACCTCGGTAATCTCACGCTCCGCTGTCTCTATTATCCCAAGTCTCCTCATCAGTTCTTCTGCCTTCTTATTGACTTCTTCCCTTGATATGATGCCTGCCTGATATCCGGGAAGAACTATATTGTCCATGATGGAAAGTTTCTTCATCATATACATCTGCTGAAAAATAAATCCCATCCTGAGCAGCCTGAGTTTGGTAAGCTGCTTATCATTCATTTTAGATATATCCTCTCCGTCAAAGACAACCTGTCCGGCTGTCATATCATCCATTCCGCTGATAGTATAAAGGAGAGTGGATTTGCCCGAACCACTGGGTCCCATTATCGAAACGAATTCGCCCTCTTCAATCTTCAGGTTGATATTCTGCAGAACATTATTACTGTTTCCGTCAACTATATATGTCTTACACAGGTCCTTTGCTTCCAAACAGATATTTCCCATTTTCACTCCTCATACTTGTATTATCTTTGGCTTTTACAGTAGTTTTGTATCTCAGCCTCATTACATATTTCTCATCTTACGTTCACATATTACCAATCCATTTCTTAAAAAATCTTTAAAGAAATAAAAAAATGTGGTCTGAGTTCAAAACCAGACCACAAATATATCCGCTAAATGATGTTTTCCTGCGAAAGACAAGCGTGTTCCTTGGATTCACCTGATTTTGGCAAACAAAGAAAACGCCCCTTCTTCACTCAGTTAGTTCCTGACAGTGCAACAACCAGTTTGACCCTGTCATGAATTCCCGTCTTATCGTAGATTGACGAGATATAATTCTTCACTGTTCCTTCGGAGATATAGAGTTTATCGGCAATCTGCCTGTTCGTGAGTCCCTCTGCAAGAAGTGAAGCTATTTCCCTTTCCCTTTCAGTCATCTCACCATACAGTTCATCACCGGGATTTCTTGTCATAAGTGATGAGAGTCTTGTCATAACCTTGGGATCAAGCACTGACACTCCGCTCATAAGCTGCGAAACAGCACCAAGAATCGCATCCTTGCCGCTGTCCTTAAGAAGATATCCGTCTGCTCCGTTACTTATGGCATCGGTAATGTTCTTATCATCATAGAAGGTGGTGAGTACCAGTATTTTTACCTTCGGATACTGCTTCTTCATATGTCCGATAAGTTCAATACCTCCCATTCCCTTCATATTAAGATCCACAAGAGCAACATCACATTCAGTTTTTTTGAGTATATCAAGTGCTTCATGACCATCATGAGCTTTTCCAACGATTTCCATATCATTGGCAGACAGTATGATCTCAAGGCTGTCAAGAAGCATATTTTCATCATCTACAAGCAGTACTCTGTACATATCAAGGCTCCATATCAGATGCAGCTATCACTTAGCTGCATCATTTTCATTTTCAGGATCAGTTGCATAAAGAGGAAGCTCAATAACCGATCTGAATCCGTTCTCATTACGAAACTCCGTCATTCCTCCGCAGCGTTCAGCATAAGATGTCAGTTTTTTCAGTCCGAAACCGTCCCTTATTCTTTGCTCGCTGTTATCATCATTATAATCGCTCGTGCCATTATCAGATACAGTAAGTCTGATATGTCCCTTATCACCTGAAAGCTTAACGAGGAAGGCAGAAGCATTCCCATGCTTTACTCCGTTGGTAAGCAGTTCACTCAGTGCTCCTGTGAGGAATTCCGCATGTTCTCTCGGAAGCATATACTCATCAGATATGATATCATAAATCCTTTCACAGCTGCGTTCAGTATCCATGAGAAATTCATCAAGGATATTATCAAAATAACATACAAGGTCCCTGATGGTAACATCAGAGGATTCCTCATCCAACGCCCTCACTGCACTTCTTATTGCAGTAAGGCTTCCGCGGATCCTGTTATTTGCATCATTCATCCTTTTATGTGCCTCTTCAGGATTTTTATCGAACAAAACATCAGCAGCATCAAGGGTCATGATAGCAGCAGTGATCGAATGCCCGACACTGTTATGTATATTGCGGCTTATATTCTCCCTTTCAAGAAGTCTTGCATTTTTATCCGAATAAAAACTCTTCATTGCCAGTTCTTTATTTTTACGGATCTCATGCATTTCACCAAGACTGTACCTGCGAAGCCTCTCTCTTTCTTCTTCTTTGTTTATTTTGTTTTTCCGTATCATCTTCCTGATAATGACAATACCTAAACATATAATTTCGAGAATAAAAAGATACATTATGCCTGAAGCAATAGTGTATCCGGCACGCTGTCTTTGATTCATGCGTTCATATTCACTTAATTCAGGAAGATAACGTATCAGAAAAACACAGACATATAAAAGGCAGGACACAATGCTGACCTGAACTTCGCTGATCCATAAAAGCGCAGCCACAGCGATACATCCCCACCAGTTTCCTGAACATACCGAAAATACGACAGCAAGAGAAAGCTGACTTATTTTCATCAGCTTTCCCATAGAATCCTTCAGATATCCTGCTGTTATCAGTATCATCAGAATGCCGCACGAAGCAAGAAGCAGACTGAGATTTCCCTCAAAAGCAACTGAAATCACTGTAAGCAGGACCAATATTAGAATTGAAGCAATTACCTCTGCCATAAGTTTATCGTCCAAGGATCAGATCATATGCCATGTCCATAGCTTCCTGAGATGCACATGGATAATCAGGATCCAGCGGCTGTCCGGTTTTTGTCTCATCAATCCTGAACCATCTCTTATATGAAATAGAGAAGCTCAAATGTGAGTTAGGAGTTGTAAATTTCAGAAGATCTCCGTACGAATCCGGAAGATTACCGGCAGGCTCACCAACAACAACTCCCAGATCATTATCCATGATATACATGGTAAAGTCCATAGCAGCGCTGAACGTACGTGTACTGGTCAGAACATACAGATCACCGTGATACTGAGGTTGCTGTCTGTGGTTTTTCATATACATTTTAGGATTTTTCAGCAGGAAAGATCCGTATCTTATATGTGAAGGCCAGCCGTAATAGCCATCTATATCAAAATACTTCAGAAATTCGTCTCCAACCATGGAACTTCCGCCACCATTCCACCTGAGGTCAAGAATGATATGTTCAATACCTGCTTCATTTACATCTTCGAAAAATGACTTTACCGTATTCCTGTATTCGGAATCGTATTGGCATGATGTCAGTGTAAATATTCCGATGCTGTTTTCACGGTCTATCTCATAATATACCCATTTTACTTCTTCATCAGATGAGTCATCACCATTGCCTGTGACCTGATCAATAGGAACAAAACTGTATGAATAATCCTCCAAGTTTCCATCACCTGTATCAAACGTCATCGTCACTCCGTCAGATGTATCAACGCCGCACCAGCGAAGATAATTCTCACAGCACAGGATCTTCTG
Source organism: uncultured Lachnospiraceae bacterium (assembly GCA_946631295.1). Lineage (GTDB taxonomy): Bacteria > Bacillota > Clostridia > Lachnospirales > Lachnospiraceae > AC2028. Next base: position 4,082 of record CAMOZY010000038.1, on the reverse strand, counting down.
ATCAAAAATCGTCTTGGCATAACTCTCCGTTTCATACTGGTACACTTCAAAGAATCTGTGCATAACGGTATCATAATCTTCTCCGTCTATCATAACAGGCAATCCAAACTCACTAAACTGGGAGAAGTCTTCAAGATACCTGAAATCATCCCTGTTCAGATATACAGTCGAATGACCATCATAAAGACAATGCATTATCCTTGAAATGATCTGCCACTCTTCAAGAACTGATATTTCGGAAACTCCGCTCTCATTCAGTGCGTCAATTTCTTCACGGTACTTACTTTCGACATCCGCAACACGTGAATTGTTCTCCTCAAGCCATGCCGGGTGACGATCTCTGTACATCTTCATGACATAATCTATATCCTCAACAGCCTGTAAGACACTGATCCTGTCATCAAGAGAAAGCGAAGCGACATCTGAATCTGTGGTGCCTCTGTATGGATCAAACGCAAGCTTATATATTCCAAACGGCACCGCAGCAAGCAGAACAATCACACACGCCACAATGATAATGATCTTTTTTAATGTACTTTTTTTATTTGTTTTTTCCTTATCTGATCTGTTCTTCATTTTCACCACGCCTTTATCATCAAAACTCAGTAACATCGATTGAAGCCATACTCTTTCCCTTTAGAAGTATCGTAGGAATCACTACAAGAACGTTCGATAAAAGGAACGCATACATGCCCATATCTGAATAATAGGGAAGATATTGTCCCTTCGGGATATACAGGAGTTCATTAAGCAGGAATGTCAGCAAAAAGATAAACACGCCGCCTGATACTGTAGCAATGATATCCATCATTATAAGTTCACCTGCAACCTTGCCATACACAGCCTTTTTGGATATTCCGATTGCCCTGAATACTCCGAATTCATACCTTCTTGAAATGAACTGTCCGGATATTACGGAATTGACTATCACGGAAAGTATTATTGTAAGTAACATAATCCCGACTCCGAATATGAGAATAAAGGGTTCAAAATTCTTTGTAATATTTTCCCCTGCAGGTCTTGTTACATCAGCCTTCAGGCCGCCCTTCAGTTCCATGATGTGATCATATAATGCATTTCCGCTTATACCATTGCCAAAAACATTGAGTCTTACAGGAACGCCTTCGTAATCGGAGTGCATTACATAAAAAACGATAAAGCTGTCATCATCAAGAAGCGCTGCAATAGGATATTTCCCTGTAAATCCTTCGACGACAGAAGAATCGATAACATCTCCTTTTTTCAGACAATACTGCGCAGCAAGTGCGGTTGAAATACAGACTGTATCATCGCTAACATCCGAAAGATCTGCATTAATCCCGAAATATTCGAAAGCCTTCTTAAGATCTTCAGGAGTATCAAAAACCATTGAAGCACTTCCCATTTCAAACCCCATTGTGCATATCCAGGGAAGTCCCTGACTGCCATAAGGCGTTCTTGGCATAACGGTCAGCAGGGGATCATTTAACAATTTTTCATACAGCTGCTCAAACTCCGTATAATCTTCGTCGGTTGATAATGCGCTGACAACAAGCATTTTCTCGGTATATTCGATATCACGGTCCCAGTAATAATACACACTGTCTATATAATTGCCTGCCATATACAGAAGCATTGTAAAATACAGCATGAGTATTATTATCAGACTTCGTATTTTGTTTTCTTTTATATATTTCAGTGCCGATAAAGGTCTCATTTACTGATTTCTCCATCCCATATTTCAATAACACGGTCTGCATCCTTAAGTATGCTTCTGTCATGTGTAATGACGATCACAAGCCTTTCCTCGGAATATTTCTTCAGCATGCTCATAACATTAAAGGCGTTTGCATGATCCAGGGATGCTGTCGGTTCATCCGCAAACAACACCTTGGGATCATTGATCATTGCTCTTGCAATAGCAATTCTCTGGCATTGTCCACCCGAAAGTTTTGCAGGCTTCTTAGAGAATTCTTTTTCGGATAGTCCGAGTTCCGTTAGAAGTCCCGATGCCTTGGCTACTGTATCCGATCTGCCATCAACGGAAGCCACCATAACATTGTCAAGAGCGCTCATATACGGTACAAGATAATGTTTTTGGAAGATAAATCCGAATTCTCTTCTGCGTAGTCTTTCACGCTCTGAACCCGTCACCCCGGTTATCTCTATATCGTTATAAACAATGCTTCCCTCAGTAGGCTCCTTAAGAGTTGACAGGCAATACATAAGAGTACTCTTTCCGCTTCCAGAGGGACCTATGATTCCGATCAGTCCCTTATCGGGAAGAGACAGATCAATTCCCTTAAGAGCGTATGTTTTTGAATCAGTATTCACGTCATATATCATTGACAGATTATTTACCTGAAACATTTCTTCCTCCGTTACTTTTCTACTGCGTCTATAGTTCTGATACGGCTGATACATATCAGAACCGGTATCTGAAGCATTCCTATAATAAATAAGAATATCGAGATGATCTTAAATACCTGTTCCCCGTAAAAGATATATCCTGTAAGTCCTCTTGGAATCACTACAAGATATTTCATTAACGCGCTTACAATAATGGATACCGTAAATCCTGCAATACATGACAACCCAAACAGTATCATCATTTCCCTCAGGATCATTCCGTAGATCTCATATCTGCTGAATCCTATCGAAGCGTACAGACAATACTCTGAAACACGATTTCTCATAAATGATACATATGACACCATTACAAGGATGGTCAGTATGATCATGATCACTAAAAGGATCGTATCAACAACCGAATGTATGGTTTCGTAGACATCCTTTCTGTAAGTTTCTGCATAATGAACGGCATCGTATATTACATCTGAATCCTTGACCGCAATGCCTTCTTCCCTGAGAACTGCACTCAGATCCGAGACAGATTCATCACCGAGTATGACCATGTACCACCCGCTGTTTGAATATCCCATAGGAGTTCCGACAGAGATCAGATATTTTGAACTGATGACGCCTACTATCTTAAATGTCTCACCATACCAGTTCTCCATAAAATATCCTCCAAGAGAATAACCGGCATTTTTCATTATTGTTTCATCTACAAGCATCTCTCCATCACCTGAAGGCATCCGTCCCTCAACAAGCTCCGCATCAAAGTGATCAAGAAATCCAGGAATCATGTCAGGCTCAATCAGAGGGGTTTCAAATGCGAACTGTCCCACAACCGATTGATACATGCTCATAAGTATCTGTGTATAGAATGCATCGCTTATTTCAGGTCTTTCCTTCAGGCTTTCCATCAGCCTTTCCTGACACTCATCATAATCAGCTTCAAGTTCCTCGTAGGTCTCATATCCATTTACATCAAGCCCATAGGAAGAACCTGTTATCAATGCGTATGAGATTTTCTTAGGGAGTTCGAGCATTATCGGTTTGAAACTCTCTACCGTTGTCTGAAGCAGAGCATACAACACATACATTGCCATGAAGGACATTCCGAGTGCTGTTATAAGCACAGCGCATGCATGCTTGTTGTTTTTTACATATTTCCATGCAGATAATTTCGTTTTCATCATAATTCCTTTCGACGAAATCTTTATCGTGAATTCATCATAAATCCGCCCAAAAAAGAAAAAAAGTGACTGCAGTCATGATTTTCACATCTCAGACCATGACTGCAGTCACAATATAGTTTAAGTCTTTACTGAACTTGGGAATCGGGCCCCAATATGTTTTTTACTGTCTGTCGTAATATGCCTTTCCAGCACTTGGAAGAAAGTAAGTCCTGATATAATCGTCCTTGGAAAGGATCACGAATTCATTGGTTGCTTCTACGTAGTAGACATAATCTCCGTCATCCTTCTCTGTCTTGGAAAGTGCTGCAGGATTATTGATCACTGCTGAAGCTGCTGCTTCATATTCAGCAGCAGAGGCAAAGCCCATTTCTATACCGTGCTTTTCATAATGCTCATTAAGAAGTCTGCTGTTTCTAAAGGTATAATTGATTGTCTGAATGTTACCGGGAAGCTGTCCAAGGTCAATTACATCTTCAGGCATTGTCTGATCTGAGGCAGATTCCGCAGGTTCAAGATCATCCGCATCCACTGTTACAGTCTCAATATCAGGAGCTACAG
>CAMOZY010000037.1 GCA_946631295.1 uncultured Lachnospiraceae bacterium | reverse complement strand
GCATACGAAAAATTCTTTGCAGGACATGAACCTGTTACTGAAGAGCCCGAGCCGGAACCCGAGGATGATCCCGAGGATGACCCGGAAGATGATCCCGAGCCGGAACCCGAACCTGTTGTGGCACAGGCTAAGCAGACGATAATGCTTTATGTCATCGGTTCCAATCTCGAGAGCGAGAGCGGACTTGCCACGCAGGACCTTCTTGAGATCAAAAAGGCTGATCTTACCGATGATACCAATATTGTTATTCAGACAGGCGGATGTACCAGCTGGAGCAATACATTCTGCAAGGACAATACAGTTCAGAGATTTTACTACAAGGATGGAAAGTTCAATGAACTTGAAGATCTTGGCAGGATCTCTATGGTTGAAAACAGTACCCTCGAGAACTTTGTAAGTTTTGCAGCAGAGAACTATCCTGCAGATGATTATGTTCTCATTCTCTGGGATCATGGCGGCGGAATACCGATCGGTTATGGCGTTGATGAATTATTCCCGGATGATATTCTTTACGATTATCAGATCGGACATGCACTTGATAAAACGGGAGTACATTTTGACAGTATAATCTTTGATGCCTGCAATATGTGTACACTTGAAGTCTGCATGTCTCTTAAGAACTGCGCAGACTATCTTATAGGTGCTGAGAGCTATGTAAACGGAACGGGACTGTCATATACCAACTGGCTTAACCTTCTGGCAACATCGCCGGTTTCCACCGGAAAATACAGAGAGCAGGTTGTTTCCGATTACATGGATTTTTGCCAGGCACGTGGAATGACCTCATCGATGTCAGTAATCTCTCTCAGTCATATCGATGCCGTATATGATGCATATGTTGATTATATCGGTTTACTTAAATATGACCTTGAAAACAGAAAGTATTCTGATATTACAACTGCAAGAGACAGCTGTGGATTATATTATGCTACTGACTCTGTTGACCTTGTTACACTTGCCAACAAGTATGAAAATACAGCATCAACAGCACTTATAAATTCATGCGTAAATGCTGTTGATTATACCGAGAGTGATTATGCGTTCGGTCATGGCATTACAGCGTACTATCCATACGAGTATTATTACTGCTATGATGATGGAAGACTTACCCTGCGTGCTCTTGAGTACGACAGCACGATAACGGGTTTTTATGATGAATATGTTTCACTTCAGTTTGCATATGCATATGGTGTAAGTGATGCTGAAAACATTGCCGGTAACTGGTTTGACAGTGATATCATATCATCATACATAAACAGCGGTTATTCTGTTGCTGAAGCAGGAGAGTATCATCTTGATCATTCTCATTCCGTTTATGCGGATGGTATTGATCATTACTATATGTTCACCAGCGATATAGATATACTTTCTGTTGAATCCCTTCTTTTCATTGAAGGTGATGAGGGTGAACTGTATTATCTCGGACAGGATGAGTACAGTTATTTTGATACGGACGGAGATCTGGTCGCAGATATGCCTGATAACTGGACCTGGATAAGTGACAGACTCGCCTGCTATTTTGCATATGATTATTACAAGGATGATGATACCGGTGAATGGAACCAGTATGGCGCTATCCCCTGCGAGATAAATGGTGTGGAGTGTTATCTGATGGTATTCTATGATCAGGATAACCCTGCCGGAATGATAACAGGATATACTGTTATTGACGAAGAAGGCGGATACTATTACGAGCTTAATGACGATGATGTGATCCAGCTCCTGTGGTATGATGCTTCAAACGATGAGTTCGTACAGGCATATGATTCCTTCTATGGATCCGAACTGGTTCTGGATTATAATGCTGTCGATCTGACCTATGATACCGTTTATGTAGTATTCGAGGTTATTGATGTTTACGGCAATACCTATACATCCGATGCATTCGTTTATGAAAACGGTGAGTTTGTAAGAGTAGAGGAATATTGATCATATTTCACATCCCCTAAGATTATTTAGGGGATGTGCTTTTAGGAGAAAAGATGAGTAATATTGCGATAATCACGGCAAGGGGAGGATCAAAGAGAATTCCCCGTAAGAACATTAAGGAATTCTGCGGAATGCCCATAATTGCTTACTCTATTGAAGCTGCTCTGGGAAGCGGGCTCTTTGATGAAGTAATGGTCTCAACCGATGATGAGGAGATAGCGGAGATAGCGCGTAAATACGGAGCACAGGTTCCTTTTTTGCGAAGCAGCGAGATGTCGGGTGATTTTGCTCCTACCATAGATGTGGTTAAGGAGGTCCTTGAAAAATACAGAGAATCCGGAAGGGAATTTGACTACTGGAGCTGTATTTATCCGACAGCCCCGTTTGTCACTGCAGAAAAACTCCGCGATGCATATAAGGCACTTACGGAATCCGGCTGTGATGCACTTGTTCCGGTTGTAAGATTTTCTTTTCCGCCCCAGCGGTGTTTTGTCGTAGGTGACGGAATGCTTAAGTACAAGTGGCCTGAGAATGAATTTGCAAGATCCCAGGACCTTGAGCCCTTCTACCATGATGCAGGTCAGTTCTACATGCAGAAAGCTGATTCCCTGCAAAAAAAGAAGACATTGGTTCCCGAAAGAACCTATGCCTTCATTGTTGATGAAACCGAGGTTCAGGATATAGATAATCCTGATGACTGGGTCATAGCAGAACTAAAGTACCGGAAGATGACAGAGAACCGATAAGATCCCTGAACTCTTTTATAGTCATTGAGTAGTCGATCTTTGTATCACCCATAAGTTTTTTCAGATCCGATGTTCTGTGATAGGAGCCGCCTGAGGGCTGCTCCTTTTCTTTATATGTGCACGATGAGATTTCCTTCCAGTTGTCACACAGAAGATCTACAATCGTTTCCTGCAGAGCAGCGTATGAGCTTGCAAGGGTATCTTTTTCTTCGTCGAAAAAGACTTCCTTCTGATAGATGATCTTTCCGGTATCAAGCCCTTTTTCCAGTCTGTGGATAGTAACTCCCTTGGGGGTATCGTCTATGAAACTCCAGATATTTGGAGATGCTCCTTTGTTCCATGGAAGAAGAGAGCAGTGAAGATTAATGATCTTTCTTCCGAGGATATCTATAACATCTTCCTTTACGATATGTCTGTAGTTATAACTTATGACGATATCCGGATCTGCAGCTTTTATGATCTCAGGCGTGACAGCGTCATGAAAGACCGTTATGTCACATATGTTTTCAAGCTTTTCTTCCAGTGTTTTTACATTGTCGTTATTGCTCAGGATGAGCACTCTGGTTTTGCTCATGAGATCACTTATTTGCTATTCCGAGCATTGATGTTACTTTCTTCAGATCATCAAGATCCTTTATGCCGTATTTTTCGGCAAGCTTTTTAAGATCGTCAAGATTATTGATGCCTGCCTTCTTAGCTGCAGCAGCAAGATCGTCGATGCTTGTGATGCCTGTCATTTTGGAAGCTGTATCAAGATCCTTAAGATCAACCTTTCCGTCGCCGTTTACATCAAGAATATTTTTTGCCATTTTTACTGTCCTCCTGTTTTTCAGTCTTCATCTAATAAGCAGTTTTATACAAAAATGATGAGATGTATATTTATCTGATTCTTATCAATATCTTTTTAAAACTCCGATTTGGGCCACTGGCTTATTATAGCACATATCAGGGAAGGTCAGATTCCATGATGGGCTCACCGCGTTTTATGGAGCGTTTTGCTTTATTGCCGATCAGTTTGTCCATGTTTTTGGGGAGAATACCATATCCCGGACGGATGACTCCCAGATTATCAGCGGTAAATTCTTCGCCTTCTGCTATATCCTTTATTGCAAAAAGACTTCTTCTGAAGATCATTGAATTCTTTTCACCCTGGGTCAGTTCATAGCACGGTCCCTTGGCGATATTAGAAGCATTTCTTACATCACGGACCATTGCGGCGAATTCATCCATGGTCATCGAAAACTTTGAGTCTGCGCTTTCTACGCCTTCAAGTTTTACATGTTTTTCGATGACACATGCACCGAGAGACGTTCCGACAACTGCACCGAGAGATCCTGCACTGTGATCTGAAAGACCGATGGGAACACCCAGTTTTTCTCTCATGTCAGGAATATTTCCAAGATGCATGTCTTCCCAGGGAGCAGGATATTCACTGCAGCATTTAAGCATGATGATCTGATCATTTCCCACCTTCCTGCATGTATTTATAGCATCCTGCATCTCTTCAAGACTGGACATTCCGGTGGAGATGATCATAGGTTTGTTTTTTGATGCGGCATATTCGATAAGAGGTAAGTCCACAAGTTCGAAACTTGCTATCTTGTACATATCCGCACCGAGGCTTTCAAGAAGATCGACTGCACCGTTGTCAAACGGGGTTGAAAGAAAATCTATGCCGACCTTGTCACACTCATCCTTAATGGCTTTATGCCACTCATAGGGGGTGAGAGCTTCGTTATAAAGATCATACAGATATTTTCCGTCCCATAATCCGCCGGTTATCTTAAAGTAATCATTCCGGCAGTTTATGGTAAGACTGTCGGCCGTATATGTCTGGATCTTAAGACAGTCGGCACCTGCCTTCTTTGCGCCTCTTACAATCTCAAGGGCATTTTCAAGGCTTCCTCCGTGATTGGCTGACATTTCTGCTATAATATATACGTTTCCGCTGTTGATTGTTTCGTATAAATGAGACATTTTTATCTCCCGCGTACATGTGATTTTGGTTTGTACCAAGCCTATTAAGTTTAGCATTTAAGGGACTCTAAATCAAATGACCGAATACTCCTTAACAGACATAAAATTCGAAGGCAACCGGGATTCCGGAATATGTATTATCAGACCTGTGGATGCAGCATATATGGGTCAGGAAATATCGCGGAAAAACGAACTTGAAGCTTTATTTGTTTATGTTCCCGTAAAAGACTGGAATAAGGAACTCTCTCCATGGAATGCACCTGCAGTCTTCGGAGATGAAGGATTCGGAGATGGGGCGGATGTACTGCTTTCATTTATCGTTTCTGAACTTATACCGCATATAGAAAACCAATACGGAAAAAAGAGATATATTCTTGCAGGCTATTCCCTGGCAGGACTTTTTGCACTTTATACAATATATAACTGTGAAGCGTTTGAAGCTGCTGTGGCCGCCTCACCTTCAGTATGGTTCCCGGGCTGGACGGATTATGCCGAAAAAAACACTCCCCAAACAAAATATGTTTATTTAAGCCTTGGTGACAGGGAGGAAAAGACAAGAAATAAAACAATGTCTGCGGTAGGCGACTGTATACGAAGGACTGAGGAGATATTAAGAGCAAAGGATATACCCGTGACACTTGAATGGAATGAGGGTAATCACTTTAAGGACCCCGAAGGAAGGATCAATAAGGGGATAAGAGCAATGCTCGAAGTAATGCATTAAGATATCTTTCTTCCGTAAATGCTGTGACAGGTACACATTTCAATTGGGCTGAAATTTTTATGAAACTGCTGAATGATCATCTGAAAGAAGAATACGGATGCAAGGTTTATAAGCTTTCACTTCAGCTTAATGTCACCTGCCCTGTAAGGGATGGCAGGCTGGATACGAGAGGATGCATATTCTGTTCTGAGGGGGGATCCGGAGATTTTGCCGCGTGCCGTAATAAGTCAGTAACTGAACAGATAGCTGAAGCAAAGGAAAGAGTTTTGGCCAAGGCAGGCACTCATGCAAAATACATTGCATATTTCCAAAGCTTTACCAACACATACGGCGACACAGATTATCTGGAGCGTTCATACAGGGAGGCAATGGAACCTGATGATATAGTTGCTCTGTCCATCGGAACAAGACCTGACTGTATCTCTGATGAAATGCTGGATATTCTTGGAAAGCTGAATAAGATCAAACCTGTGTGGATAGAACTTGGACTTCAGACCATTCATCCTGAAAGTGCCCACTATATCAGAAGAGGATATGAACTCTCCGTATATGATGAATGCGTTGACAGGCTCCGCAAAAAAGGGATCACCGTGATAGTACACGTGATACTCGGACTTCCCGGAGAATCACATGAAGATATGAAAGAAAGTGTCAGATATGTGTGTGCATCCGGAGTTCAGGGAATAAAACTCCAGCTTCTTCATGTGCTGAAGGGAACGGATCTGTATCAGGATTATCTTCAGGGTAAAGTCCCGGTGATGAGCATGGAAGAGTATATGGAACTTTTATCAGAACTCCTTCCTCTGATCCCTGATGATGTTGTTATCCACAGACTCACGGGAGACGGCCCAAAACGACTTCTTGCAGCCCCATTATGGACGGCAGATAAAAAAAGGGTCCTGAACGAAATAAAAAAATTAACAGAACAATGATCTCAGATCTGTGGTTTAATAACTGTTTCAGATCAATAATTCAATATCTGTTTAGGATCAATAATTTAATACTTTTAAATATGCATGATAAAAGCCCTGTGCTCATATCGGTATTTTCATTTGTTCATAACTTATGAAAAATACTATATGAGAACAGGGCTTTTTGGTTTAAAAGATTGTTATGTTTGTATTTGAACTATTATTCTTTGTTCTGCTCTTTGATCTTTCTCTTGGCAGCTTCAAGCATGAGCTTGATACGGTTGAGCTGGTTAACCTCTGAAGCACCCGGATCATAGTCTATGGCAACAATATTGGATCCAGGATGAGCATGTCTGATTGCCTTGATAACTCCCTTTCCTACAACATGGTTGGGAAGACATGCGAAGGGCTGGCAGCATACGATGTTAGGTACACCATCATGGATCAGCTCGATCATCTCACCGGTGAGGAACCATCCTTCACCTGTCTGATTTCCGATGGATACTATAGGCTTGGCAAACTCTGCGATTTCTCTGATCGGAGTATGAGGTGAGAAATGCTTAGACTTGGCGAATGCCTTCGTGCACACACCACGCAAAGGATGCTCTATAGCCCATATACCGAGATTACACCATTTCTTTGACTTCTTGCTCGTTCCGAGCTCATCTGCCTTATATACCTCACAGTAGAAGCAGTAGAGCATGAAATCAAGAAGATCGGGACTGACTGCTTCTGCACCTTCCTGTTCGAGAAGCTCGACAAGATGATTGTTACCGGAAGGAGAGTACTTTACAAGGATTTCTCCGACAATGCCGACTCTGGGCTTTACGAGCTTTTCATCAACTGGTATACGATCGAATTCTTCGATCATCTTTTTGCACATACTGTGGAACTTGAAGAAATTCGGTTTCTTTTTGGAAGAAAGGAAATCCTGACAGATCTTCAGCCATTTATTGTGTACAGCATCAACAGATCCCTTTTCCAATTCATAAGGACGCATACGGTATACACATTTCATGAATATGTCACCGAAAGTTGCGCCGAGAGCGAGTCTGTAAAGCATATCCAGATTGATCTTGAATCCCGGATTTACCTCTATACCACCGAGATTGAGAGAGATTACGGGTATATGCTCAAGTCCTGCTTTTCTGAGTGCTCTTCTGATAAAGCCGATGTAATTGGTCGCTCTGCATCCTCCGCCTGTCTGAGTGATGATCAGAGCAGTTCTGTTCAGGTCATATTTTCCGGACTCCAGTGCCTGCATGAGCTGCCCTACTACAAGAAGAGAAGGATAGCATGCATCATTGTTGACATACTTAAGACCGGTATCTATCGCATGTCTGTCGCTGTCACTTAGAACCACAAGATCATATCCTGCCGATCTGAATGCAGGCTCAATAACATCGAAATGTATAGGAGACATCTGAGGACAGATGATCGTATAATTCTGCCTCATTTCTTCGGTGAACTTGACCTTCTCTATGTTGGTAGGCCTTGTCACATGAGTTTTTCCCTGCTTTTCCCTGACCTTTATTGCAGAAAGAAGTGATCTGATTCTGATCCTTGCTGCACCGAGATTGTTTACTTCATCAATCTTAAGGCATGTATATATTTTGTCGGAGCCGGAAAGAATGTCATTTACCTGGTCAGTGGTTACCGCATCAAGTCCGCATCCGAATGAGAACAGCTGTACAAGATCGAGATTATCAACAGTCCTTACATATGCGGCTGCAGCATACAGTCTTGAGTGATACATCCACTGATCCATTACGATAAGAGGTCTGTCCACACATCCGAGATGCGAGATTGAATCCTCTGAAAGAACAGCAATATCATAGGATGTGATCATATCAGGAATTCCATGATTGATCTCGGGATCCACATGATAAGGACGGCCGGCAAGGACTATACCATGCTTGCCTGTTTCCTTCAGGTATTGAAGAGCCTTCTCACCTTCTTTTCTTACATCGTCACGGGTCTTTGCAAGCTCATCCCATGCAGCGGATACAGCTTCTTCAATCTCTTTTCCTGGAATTGTCTCGAATTCTTTTTTCAGAGAAAGGTTGATGGTCTCTTTTGAGGAGAAGTTCATGAACGGATTCCTGAACACAACCTGTCCTGAGGTGATCGATTCGACGTTGTTTTTGATGTTCTCGGAATATGAGGTGACAATGGGGCAGTTATAGTGGTTTCCGGCCTCTTCAAACTCGATCCTTTCATAGAAAATGGCAGGATAGAATATGAAATCCACGTTCTGTCCGATGAGCCACTCAATATGACCGTGAGAGATCTTTGCAGGATAACATTCTGACTCGGAAGGAATTGATTCTATTCCGAGTTCGTAGATGGCTCTTGTAGATGCAGGTGATAATACAACTCTGTATCCGAGCTTTGTGAAGAATGTGAACCAGAAAGGATAGTTCTCATACATATTCAGAACTCTGGGAATACCGACAGTTCCCCTTGGAGCCTCATTGAGTTCGAGAGGAGAATAATCAAATACTCTCTTAAGTTTGTATTCATAGAGATTGGGAACACCGGTCTTGTTCTTGACTCCGCCTATACCGCGTTCGCATCTGTTTCCGGAAATGAACTGTCTGCCACCTGTGAAGCGGTTTATGGTGAGTCTGCATGAATTGGTGCAGCCCTTACACTTGGTCATGGAGGTGGTGAATTCGAGACCTATTATGTCATCAAGAGACAGCATGGTGGTCTCATAACCGTCTTCGTAACGGTCTCTTGCAATGAGCGCAGCACCGAATGCACCCATGATACCTGCGATATCCGGCCTTATAGCCTTACATCCCGCAATGCTTTCGAATGCTCTTAATACAGCATCGTTATAAAAGGTTCCGCCCTGTACAACGATGTTCTGGCCAAGATCAGATGCATCCGCAACCTTGATGACTTTGAACAGAGCGTTCTTAATAACTGAATAAGCAAGACCTGCTGAGATGTCTGCAACGGAGGCGCCTTCCTTCTGAGCCTGCTTAACCTTGGAGTTCATAAATACCGTACATCTTGTTCCAAGGTCGATGGGATGGGGAGCAAAGAGTGCTTCCTTTGCAAAATCGATAACCGAATAATCGAGGGACTTTGCAAATGTTTCGATAAATGAACCGCATCCTGATGAACATGCTTCGTTAAGCTGGACGGAATCAACAGTATTATTCTTGATCTTGATGCACTTCATATCCTGGCCGCCGATATCAAGGATACAGTCGACCTTGGGATCGAAGAATGCGGCAGCGGTATAGTGAGCCACAGTTTCTACTTCACCGTCATCAAGAAGGAATGCGGACTTAAGAAGAGCTTCTCCGTAACCGGTAGAACATGAACGCGCAATACGCGCTCCTTCGGGGATCTTTTCCTTTATCTCGGCAACGGATCTTATGGCGGTTTTTAACGGACTTCCGTCATTTCCCGAATAGAATGAGTAAACAAGATTGCCATCTGCGTCAACGAGTGCAATCTTGGTTGTGGTAGAGCCTGCATCGATGCCCAGGAACAGATTTCCCTTTGCATCCTCGATCTTTCCCTTTGTGACACATGACTTTTCGTGACGGCTTTTAAATTCGTCAAATTCTGCCTGGTCCCTGAAAAGAGGATCCATTCTGGCAACCTCGAATTCCATTTTGATGGGAGCGGAAAGCTTGCCTACCATCTCTTCGAGAGAATATGAAACCTTGCCTTCGGTACAAAGAGCAGAACCGATCGCTGCAAAAAGATGCGAGTTATCGGTGTTCATTATGTGCTCATCATCGAGCTTAAGCGTTCTGATGAAGGCTTTTTTGAGTTCGGGAAGGAAATGCAGGGGACCTCCGAGGAATGCAACATGACCTCTGATGGGTTTTCCACATGCAAGTCCTGAAATAGTCTGATTTACTACAGCCTGGAAAATTGAAGCAGCGAGGTCTTCCTTGGTAGCACCTTCATTTATGAGTGGCTGGATATCGGTTTTTGCAAAAACTCCGCAACGGGCCGCAATCGTATATAGTGATTTATAGCTTTCGGCATACTTGTTGAGTCCTGCCGCATCGGTCTGCAGAAGAGAAGCCATCTGGTCGATAAAAGAACCTGTGCCGCCTGCACAGATACCGTTCATTCTCTGTTCGGCATTACCGTCCTCGAAGTAAATGATCTTGGCATCCTCTCCACCGAGCTCTATGGCAACATCGGTGCCGGGACAAAGCTCACGCAGGGAAGTTGATACAGCAATGACTTCCTGCGTAAAGGGTACTCCCAGATGCTTTGCAAGAGTAAGTCCGCCCGATCCCGTGATCATGGGGTATATGGTCCTGTTTCCAAGCTTCTTATAGGCATCGGAAAGAAGGTCACTTAATGTCTCCCTTATCCTTGCAAAATGTCTTTTATAGTCCGAAAAGAGAATGGTGCCGTTCTCATCAAGAAAAGCTACCTTGACGGTTGTGGAACCGATATCGATACCAAGACGAGCACTTCCGGCTGATACATTCTCTTTGTTCATTGCATTTTCTGTCATTTCAAACCTCAGATACTGAAACTATAAATCTTTTTTCTTAATAAATGTAAAAATACGCACATCTTCACAATTATAGAGGTAAGACCTCCTAAAAGCAACCTCAGGACCATTAAAAAAGCATAAAATGTGACAGCCTTTGTTTATGTTGATTTTACGCACTTTTAAGACCTATTAAGATTTGTTTAAACGGGGGGGCTTGCCTTGTTTTGAGGGGTGAAAAATGGTAAACTTGTTTAGAATTTGTGGTTTTTAAGGAGATTTTTGTCTTGAGCGGTTTTGAAAACAGATTTCGTAAATTTATCGTTCCGAATCTGACTATGTGGCTGATTCTCGGATACGCTGTCGGATATATCATACAAATGCTGGATCGAAGCGGTCAGTTTCTCTATTATCTGGCGCTGGACCCTTATAAGATCCTTCACGGTCAGGTGTGGAGACTTGTTACCTGGCTGATAATTCCGCCTAATGAGAGCAATATCCTTTTTGTCCTGCTGATGCTGTGGTGCTGTTATTCGATTGGAACCATACTCGAAAGGACATGGGGAACATATAAATACAACCTGTTTATCTTTACGGGTGTATTTCTGACTGTCCTGTTTTCTTTTGCCTATCTGGCGTTCCTTTATCTGACGGAAGGCGCTGCGGTTGTTGATCTATATGAGGAGGCAGGTTATCTTCTCGGCGGTTATGTCTGGCTGGCATTCAGTACGTATTACATCAACATCTCGATATATCTGGTATTTGCAATGACATATCCCAATGATGTGGTAAGACTCTATTTTCTTATTCCCATCAAGATGAAATGGCTTGGTATCGTGGACGTGATCTATATGGGATATCTGCTTCTTATGGGCGGAGCGTACACAAGATTTGCCGTACTTGCCGCAATCGTAAACTGTCTGATCTTTTATTTCGCAAATATCAAGGGAATCGCCATATCTCCCAAGCAGATACACCGTCATAACCAGTTCAACAGAAGCTATAAGCAGGGACAGGCAGCCGGGCATAAGAATCCGGGATTTCAGGCCGGCGGTCAGACCCAGAAGATGGCAAGACATAAATGTGCAATCTGCGGAAAAACAGACCTTACAGATCCCGACATGATGTTCCGTTACTGTTCAAAATGTAACGGTAATTACGAATACTGTCAGGTTCATCTGTTCCAGCACTCACATGTAAGGTGATCAAATGGATAAAGAAGTACTTTTTGGAAAAACACTTGAAGAATTAAGACGTAAAGCTGCACTTCAGGGCGGATTCATAGATAAGAACGACATACTCGACATGCTGAAGCCTCTTGAGCTTGATGAAGTCAAGACCGGAATGGTCTTCGATTATCTTAAGGGCAGGGGTATCAGATGGGAGATTGAGTTTGCTAAGAACGGTATAGCTTCATCGGAGATTGCTGGTGAGGATGGCGTTTCGCTTTCGGATACAGAAGCAGTAATGTCTGAATTTGCTCTGGATGAAACTGATACGGACTATCTTAAGATGTATCTTGATGAGCTTGAGCTGCTGCCTGTTATCTCCGACGGAGAAAAGAAGGCGTTTACGATTTCAGCGATGACTGGAGACAAGACTGCGCAGAACAGGCTTGTTGAGGCATATCTTAAGGATATTGCCCAGATGGCAAGGATCTATACCGGTCAGGGTGTCCTTCTTGAAGATCTTATCGGAGAAGGAAATGCAGCGCTTGTCAGGGGAACGGGGATTCTTGATTCCCAGGAAAAGCCCGAAGACTGTGAAGGCTTTCTTATGAAGCTTGCAATGGATTCCATGGAGGAGCTTATTCAGGAGGCTTCCGTAGAGGATTCTACTGCGGATAAGGTTCTTCAGAAAACAAATAAGGTCTATGACAAGGCAATGGAACTTGCTGAAAATCTTGAGAGAAAGGTTACTGTCAGGGAAGTTGCCGAATATGCGAAGATCTCCGAAAAGGCGGTCAGGGATGCCATGGAGATCAGCGGATACAGGATCGAAGTTATAGAGGATGACCGCGAGCAATGACAAAACAGGTTTATGAGGATTATAAATATTTTCTTCAGGATGCGGGTTCTTTTTATGTGGGAAGCAGATATACACTTAAAGAGATCACGATGTGTGAGGATATAATATATAAATTCCGCAAGGTTGTTGCCGAGAGCATCATTCCTTCTTTTGATCCGGAGGATACACTTGAAACAGTCCTATATTACCTGAAGGAAGATGATTTTACCCTTCAGCTTTTCAAGCAGATGAATGCGGAAGCAAGAGTCAGTATCAAAAAAAAGAAAAAACACCTTTTCGGAGATGAAGAAGAGGTTTACTCAACAGTATATATGAAGATCACGGAACTGGTCAGGATGAGCAAAGAGGAGAAGGAAGAACGCGGGCTCCTTATCCAGGAACTTAAAGGAAGCAAGCTTGCCCTGATGACAGTCTGATGTAAGGAGAATCGTTATGGAACTTGAACAGCTTAAAAGCTATGAAATACTTGAAAAATATGATCTTAAGGACATTTCATCGGTCGGATACCGCATGGTTCATAAAAAGACCGGTGCAAGGGTGGCTCTTATCGTAAATGATGATTCCAACAAGGTCTTTTCCATAGGTTTCAGGACTCCGCCTACGGATTCTACAGGTGTTGCGCATATTCTGGAGCATTCCGTTCTGTGCGGTTCTAAGGAATTCCCTCTCAAGGATCCGTTTGTTGAACTGGTCAAGGGTTCACTTAATACGTTCCTCAATGCCATGACATATCCGGATAAGACCGTATATCCCGTGGCAAGCACCAATGCATCCGATTTCAGGAACCTGATGCATGTGTATCTTGATGCTGTTTTTTATCCAAACGTCTATAAGAATGAGAGTATTTTCCGTCAGGAAGGCTGGCACTACGAATATGATGAAGAGGGTAAGCTCATCATCAACGGTGTCGTATATAACGAGATGAAGGGAGCAAGGTCCGCTGCTGAAGATATCATCTCTGCAGAGTCCATGTTCTCTCTTTTCCCCGACAATTCATACGGAGTTGAATCCGGCGGAGACCCCGACTATATTCCGACCCTGACATATGAGCAGTTCCTTGACTTCCACAGAAAGTATTATCATCCGTCCAACAGCTATATCTATCTGTATGGAAACGGCAATATGGCTGAGGATCTTGAGTTTATCGACAGGAAATATCTGTCCAGATTTAATAAGCTGGAAATAGATTCAGAGGTTAAGCTTCAGGCTCCTTTTACACAGCCTGTCAAGGTCATGAAGCAGTGTCCGATCGCGCAGGGCGAGAATGCGGATGACAATACATATTTTTCAGTTAATTTTGCACTGGACGGAGATATAGACGGCAAGACCAGGCTTGCTTTTGATGTGATGGATTATGCACTTGTGTCACATCCCGGCGCTCCTCTTCGCAAGATTCTCATCGATCAGGGCGTTGTCAGCGATGTTTACAGCAGATTCGAGACATCTGTCAGACAGCCTTTCTATTCGATCACCGGCAAGGGCGCTCCCATGAGCATGGAGACCAGATTCGGACAGATCGTTACGGAGACTATTGAAAACACCGCAAGGAAGGGCTTTGACAGACAGGCTCTTCGTGCTGCGATCGATTCCAGTGAATTCCGCTACAGAGAGGCTGATTACGGAAGATTCCCCAAGGGACTTATGTATGGTCTCAATATGTATGATTCATGGCTCTACGATGATACAAGGGTATTCGATTATGTAGAGGCTGATGATGCTTATGATTTCCTCAGGGAAAATATAGATACAGGTTATTTCGAGAAGCTTGCAAGGAAATTCCTTATAGGAAACAAGCATAAGAGCTATGTCTCGGTTCGTCCTACAGAGGGCGAGCTTGAAAGCAGGGAAGCTGAGCTTCGTAATAAGCTCGATGCAATTCAGGAAAAACTTACCGAGAATGATAAGAAGAATATCGATGCGATAAATGCAGGACTTGAAAAGTTCCGCGACACTCCCGACAGTGAAGCTGCCATAAGATCACTTCCCATGCTCACAAGAGCTGATCTTACAAGGGAAGCTGAGCCACTTTCAAACGAAGTCAGTGACGTGGATGGAACGACATTTATCTATCATGATGTTGATACAAGGAAGATTGGATATCTGAGACTTGCATTTAAGCTTGATCAGGTTGGAACGGAATATCTTCCATATGTAGGACTGCTAAGAGATCTTCTCAGCATGGTCGATACAGCCGATCACCGCTACGAGGAGTTAAGTCCACTGATCGATCTTCAGATGGGCGGCTTTAACATAAGCACTGAGGAATATGCATTCCTTCATGATCCTGATAACTTTATCGCTACATTTGAGGCAAAGGGAAAGTTCTTCAACGAAAGAGCGGATGAAGCGTTTGAACTGATCAGGGAAATACTTCTTACATCAAAGTTTATCGATCTTAAGAGGATCAGGGATGTTCTGACCGAGGTAAAGAGCGGTATTCAGTCATCGATGCTTAGCAGCGGCCATTCCGTTGCTGTGGGAAGGGCACTTGCTTCCGTTTCAAAACAGGGTGCTTACCATGACCTGATCCAGGGACTTTCTTATTACAGATTTGTTTCATCCGTGCTTGCAGATTTCGATGCACAGGCAGGAAATGTTCAGGAATGTCTGAAATATGTGATGGGACTTATCTTCAGACCTGAGAATCTGATCACCGACTTTACGGGAGACAGGGAAGAGGCTGAAAAGTTCAAGGACAGGATCCGTGACTTTAAGGAGGAACTTTTTACAGAGAAGCATCGTCCTCCAAGAAGAAGCGTTGATCTTCTCAGAAAAAATGAAGGACTGACTACATCCGGACAGGTTGTTTATGTCTGCAGGGCAGGAAAATATAACAGGCACGGACTTGAATATACCGCAGCCCTCAGGGTCCTTAAGGTATACCTCGGATATAATTATCTGTGGGTAAATGTCAGGGTTAAGGGCGGTGCATACGGAGTCATGAATGGCTTCGGACCAAACGGTAATGCATATTTTGTATCATATCGTGACCCGAACCTCACCAAAACCGTCGATGTATATGAAGGGGCAGAAAAAGATGTTGCCGCCTTCGATGCAGACGAAAGAGGCATGACCCAGCTGATCATCGGAGCCATAAGTGATATGGATATTCCACTCACTCCTTCGGCAAGAGGATCAAGAAGCTATGCAGCTTATATCACGGGGGCTACGTTTGAGGATCTTCAGAAGCACAGAAACCAGGTGCTTGACTGTACTCCCGCTGATATCAGGAAATGTGCCGAATACATCAGGGAGTTTATGTCAGATAAAAAGCTTTTTGTTGTAGGTAATGAAAAACTCATCCGTGAGAACGAGAAAATGTTCGGAAAGGTTGAGAGTCTGCTGTAAATCGGTTTTTTTTACAGGAGGATTCATTATGAAAAAAAGATCAGTGTTCTTTAAAGTTTTCCCCGCAATGCTCGCAGGTGCCATGCTTCTCGGAGGATGCGGAGGATACAGTGCATCGGATTCATATAATTCGGGGGCGGGCAATTATACAATTGCTCAGACTGCTGAAGCTCCGATGGATTACAAGGATTACGATTACGGCTATTATGATGATTATGCCGCAGAAGCTGAAATGTCCTCAGGCGATGAATACAGCGGCGGAACCGGAAGAAGCACTTCAATGCCGGAAACCATTGATACCAGCCGTAAGCTGATCACAACATGTAATATTGATGTTGAGACCAAGGAATTCGATAAGCTCTTTGCAGATGTTGAAAGTTATGTTAAGAGCGCAGGAGGATATCTTGAATCCATCAATACCTATAACGGAAGCCGTTTTCACGGTGAGGTTGTTGAAAGATATGCAAATCTGACCGTGAGGATCCCTGCCGATAAACTTGATGCATTTATTCAGGAGATCGGCAATGCGGGAAATATCACTAACAGGACTCAGAATGTCCAGGATATTACCCTCACCTACGTCGATATGGAAGCTCACGAGAAGACACTCAGAGAGGAAGAAGCACGCCTTAATGAATTTCTCAGAGAAGCTGAAAGTATTGAGGATATGATCTATATCGAGGACAGACTTGCAAACGTCAGATATCAGATCGAAAGTCTTGAAAGTCAGCTTCGTACTTATGACAACAAGGTTAATTACTCAACTATTTATCTGAACATAAGCGAAGTTGTCGAGTATACTCCTGTTGTATATGAGGAGCCCACGACTGCCGAGAGAATGAAGGAAGGTTTCCTTGATACTGTAGAAGATATCAAAGAATGGTTCCAGGATTTCGCAGTATGGGTTGTAACAAACTGTATTTATCTTATCATCTGGGCAGTAGTTATATTTGTACTTGTCAGATGGATCCTGTATATGGCATCTGATAAGAGACAGGCTAAGAAGGCTGCTAAGCTTGCGAAGAAGCAGAAGACTCAGTATGAGGCTTATCAGAATACGATGAATACTCTGTCTCAGGCAGAGCCGGTAACAGGAAAGAACACTTCCAATATGGCAGAGACTAATGCAAAAGCCGGAGAAATCGATAAGAAGTAATTTATTTCACGGTTCTGACATGCATATATGTTTTGCTCATTGTTCACGGCGCTAAGTGTTTCTAATGAATGCATGTAAGTTTGTGTAGTTTCCGTGTCGCAAAAGAGGATACGTCCATGTATCCTTTTTTGCTCACCTCGCCATCCAGGCTCGGTGCCACTGGGTTTTGAGATGCATTCATAAGAAACACTAAGCTTGTTCAAAATGTCGCAAAAACATATAATGCATGTCAGAACCTTGTGAAAGAAAGTCGTATTGCATCGTATTCAGTAAAAGAATAAATGAATGGATTAGATATATGGGTGAGAAGAAATCTGGATTTGTAGGAGTTATCGGCAAGGCGAATGTCGGAAAGTCGACACTGGTCAATAAGATAGTAGGACAGAAGATTGCTATAACTTCTCCCAAGCCTCAGACAACAAGGAAGAAGGCAAGAGCGGTATTTACGGATGAGAGGGGACAGATTGTTTTCCTTGATACTCCGGGAATACACAAGTCGAGAAGTAAGCTCGGTGATTATATGATGTCGAGCGCATGGAGTACATTTGCAGATGCAGATGTTGTTCTGTGGCTTGTCGAGCCGTCGGATGTTTTCACGGATACTGAGGAACTGATCTGTACAAAGCTCGGAACTCTGGAGTGCCCTGTGATCCTTGTGATCAACAAGATAGATACGGTCAGCAGGGATAAGCTTCTCGAGTTTATATCTTCATACAGCGCTCATATGGATTTTAAGGAGGTTGTTCCTATATCCGCTCTTAAGGGTAAGAATGTGGAAGAACTTGTAAATACTGTTTTTGAGTATCTGCCTGAGGGAGAGCCATTTTATGACGAAGATACCGTAACGGATCAGCCGGTCAAGCAGATTGTTGCGGAGATCATAAGGGAGAAGTCTCTTATGTGTCTTGGCGAGGAGGTTCCACACGGACTTGCGGTCGCTGTAGATTCGATGAAGTACGAGGGTAATATGTACAACATCGATGCAACTATTTACTGTGAGAAGGATTCACATAAGGGGATGATCATAGGAAAGGGCGGAAGCAAGCTCAAGGAGATCGGAACCAAGGCACGTCCTGAGATAGAGGAACTGTGTGAATCCAAGGTTTTTCTGAAGCTCTGGGTCAAGGTTAAGAAGGACTGGAGAGATTCGGATATCCAGCTTAAGAATTTCGGTTTTGACAAATCACAGTTATAAACTTTAATATTTTGTTTTGACATATTCTGATCATGAAAGAATTTTTTACCTGTACCGGAATGGTGTTAAGAAGCAGACCTGCCGGTGAAAATGACAGACTCATAACACTCCTTGCAGGCACTGAAGGTAAGATGAACGTATTTGTAAGAGGCGCGAGGAAACCATCCTCGCGCTTTGCTGCGTCTTCGGAATGCTTTGCATTCGGTGAGTTTAAGCTGAGCCACGGTACAAGCGCATATTATCTTAATGATGCAGACATATCGAATTATTTTGAGGAATTCAGGACAGATATAGAACTTGCATCCTATGCGTCTTATTTTGCGGAGATAGCAGATTATTACTGCGTTGAAGGGGATGATGCAACTCCGATGCTCGGGCTTTTGTATGCTTCGTTCCTTGCACTTAACAATCCGAATTTTACAAAACGTCTTGTGAGGTGCATATTTGTATTAAGAGCCATCGTTTTAAACGGTGAGTTTCCGGGGCTTCCTGCGGGAAGGGTATTTAATGATGCCGTTATCACAGCCATCGATCGAATAGAACATGCCGATCTGAGGCATCTTTTTACCTTTGCACTGACCGAACCGGCTGAAGATGAACTTTTCAGACTCACCACCGATTATGAGAAAAAATTCATGGACCGGCATTTTAAGTCTCTTGAAGTGTTAAGATCACTTGGGTGAACGCAGTGACGGATACGGCGTTCACATGGTGAATGATCGGACTGTTCAACGTTCACAGAAAGGAAGAAAAAATGGGTTACGATACAAACCAGTCAAATGTATCAAAGGAAGAATTTGACTACAGCTGTGAGATGATAGGAAAGCTCCGGGGTTATTTTGAAAATGTTGTGGTCGGACAAAAGAACCTTGAGACATCACTGCTTACGGCCGTT
This sequence comes from uncultured Lachnospiraceae bacterium, assembly GCA_946631295.1. Classification (GTDB taxonomy): domain Bacteria; phylum Bacillota; class Clostridia; order Lachnospirales; family Lachnospiraceae; genus AC2028. Next base: position 7,504 of record CAMOZY010000037.1, on the reverse strand, counting down.
CTCGCAGATGGTCATGTGCTGATAGAATCTGTTCCGGGACTTGCCAAGACCACAGCAGCCAAGGCAATAGCGGAAGCAGTTGACGGTGAGTTTTCAAGAATTCAGTGTACTCCCGACCTTCTGCCCGGAGATATCATCGGAACACAGGTATATAACAGAGAGACCTCAAAATTCGAAACTGTACTCGGTCCTGTATTTGCAAATTTCGTTCTTCTGGATGAGGTTAACAGATCCTCTGCAAAAACTCAGTCAGCTATGCTTGAAGCTATGCAGGAACATCAGGTTACAATCGGTACTCAGTCCTACAATATGCCTGAGGATGTGTTTATAGTAATCGCCACACAGAATCCCATCGAGCAGGAGGGAACATACCCTCTTTCTGAGGCGCAGACTGACAGATTCATGATTAAAGAGGTTATTACCTATCCAATTGCTGCGGAAGAGGTTGAGATCCTTAACAGGATAGAAAAGCATGCCTTTGAAAAGAGGCCGGCTGTGATGACCATTAAGGATATAGACAGACTTCAGGATATCACAGAGAAGGTTTACGTAGATGAGAGCATAAAGTGGTACATTTCCGCAATCGTAACGGCTACAAGAGGACCTGCAAGGCTTCTTGGTGAAAAGACTGCCGCATATGTGAAGATGGGAGCCAGCCCCAGAGCATCGATAGCGTTCCTGCGAACTGCCAAGGCAACCGCTCTTCTAAACGGAAGAACCTACGTAATACCCGAGGATGTAAAGCAGATGGCAAGAGCGGTACTTCGTCATCGTATAGCTTTAAATTATTCTGCAATTGCCGATAAGGTAAGCGTTGAAACAATAATAGATGCCATAATATCAACACTGAAGGTTCCCTGATCATGGAAATTGATTACGATTATCTGACAGGTTTATGTAAGGATGCGGTTCTGTACACATCGCGAAAAACCACCAATATCCTTGATGGAGGATTTGGTTCGGTATATCTTGGCAAAAGCCTTGATTTTCACGATCTTAAGGAATATACACCGGGAGATGACATAACATCCATTGACTGGAAATGTTCATCAAGAACCGATTCGATACTTGTCAGAAGAAGTATCGCGGAAAAAAAGCATACTGTTCTGATCATCGGGGATACAGGTGTCAAAATGGATGCCGAATCTTCCACAGGTGAGTACAAGGCTGATATCGCGCTGACAGAGGCCGGAGTTATCGATTATCTTCTCGGAAGACAGGGCTCTGATGTGGGATTTGCATGCTCGGGAGCAAAAGGAGAAATATATACTCCGTTTGCATCCGGCGGAATAAGCGTTGAGAAACTGCTTCATACATACGGGGATATGATCTTCGAAAATCCTTCATCCGATCTGAACAGTCTTATAATGGATTCTCTTCGTGCATTTTCCGTCAGGCGCATGATCATTTTTGTGATAACCGATATCACGGGACTTAAAACTGTTGAAAGTAAGACGCTTTCGCAGATGACCGAAAAAAATGATGCGTATTTTATCTGTATAGATGATGCACCGATTTCCGGAAAGAGAGCATATGAACGCATAGGTGAATTCTATATAGACGGATTTATGTCAGGAAGCAGAGCTCTCAGGAAGGCAGAGAAAAAAGAAAGGGAAAACATATTAAGCGGTTTTAAAAATGATGCTCTGAGGAACCGGGTTGTGTTTGAAAGTATACGTTCCGGATCAGAAGCGGTAGACAGTGTGCTTGATATGTTTGAAAGAGGCAGACGTGGAATTTACGGTTGAAAGACAACCTGAACTGATGATAGAACCCGTATGGCTTGTGCTGGGACTGGCCGTTCTTGCGGTCTCGGTTTTCTTTTTTGCACTGCTTTTTAAGTATGGGATAAAGCACAGGAAGGTAAAACAGGCAGCTCCCAAACCTCCTGCCAAAATCAGTAAGGCAGAGGCAAGGCAAAAAGCACTCGGTTCCATCGACCATATTATTTTTGAACTTTCACATTCCAATATAGATATGAGGGAAAGTTATCAACGACTCAGCATGGTCATGAGGATATTTGTAACCGAGATATCGGGGACAGATGTTAAGAGCTTTACTCTTTCAGAACTTAAGAAAACGGAATATAAACAGTTTTCAGATCTGATCGAAAAATGGTATAAACCTGAGTTTGCCATGAGGACAAAAGCTGATTTTATGAATGATGCCGCGCAGGCTAAAAGAGTGGTGAAAACGTGGAATTGATGCATCCTGAAGTTATAAAGACAGGAATACCGCTGCTTATCTTTGCAGTGCTTATTTTTCATGTCATTCCCAGCTCAAGGAAAAACGATTATACCGGCGGTGTCAGGATGGGAGCGTTTTCCATAGTAAGTGCACTTCCTGTTTACAGGAGGATTTACAGACGCAGCAGGATCCTTTCTTTCATATATGAGTTATTTATCATCTCTGCATTGGTTTCTTCGCTTTTTCTTATCGCAAGACCATATGAAACAAAACAGGTTAAGATCGGTGTCCAGAAGAGGGACATAATGCTCTGTCTGGATGTTTCGTATTCACTGTATGAACTTAATTATGAGCTTGCCGATTATCTTGAAGAGGTCGTTACCCAGCTTAAGGGAGACAGATTCGGTATTACGATCTTCAATACAACTTCCGTTGTTTTTGTTCCGCTTACAGATGATTATTCCTATGTTGTGACAAGACTGGAGGAGCTTAAGGAATACTTTACTCTTCAGAAGGAATATGAAGATATGGTAGGTGAGGGACCTTACATCACCTTCGCTACTGATGAGGAATGGGATGCGTATTATGAGCTTGACGGGAAGCTTGCCTATATCGAAGCGGGAACCCTTGTTGGCAATAGCGAGAGAGGAAGTTCGCTTATCGGGGAAGGTCTTGCGTCGTCGCTTTACAGTTTCCCGTCACTTGGTGATGAATCCAGGACCAGGATCATCATATTTGCAACCGATAACGCGGATGCTTCCAAGGTACCTGAGATTCCTGATCTAAGCGGGGCCAGCGCCCTTTGTAAGAAAAATGATGTTACTATTTTTGCTATCTTTCCTTCAGAGGATGCATATTATTATGAGCATACCGCAGCAGAGTATGAAGTGTTTAAGAGTGATCTGAAGGCTGCAGCAAGAAGTACCGGTGGAGAACTGTATGTACAGAGTAATGAGGATACGGTTTCTTCCATAGTAGAAGAGATAAGATCCCATGAAGCCATGTCGGTAGATGACATTATGATAGAACAGCAGATTGATATTCCGCTCCCGTTTATAATTGCGCTTTTGATAAGCCTTGCGGGTTCTCAGATCTGTCTGTTGTTTTTGAAGGGAAAATAGAATGAGAAATCTTAATCCGGTAATTCCGGTGCCTGCTCTCATCGCAATATTTTCAGTCATATTCCTGATAATACTGATCTCGTGGATATGGAGCAGGGAAAGCAGAATAATCAGCACTTTTGCCCTTGTAAGAAGAGCCGCCATTGCTGCCCTTGTTTTTGTTATTGCTTTGAGACCGATGAAGGAAGAGAGAAGTACGGATATCAAGCTCAGTAATCTTGATGTTCTTTTTGTACTTGATACGACCCTCAGCATGTGGGCAGGAGATGGACCGGTCACCACCAGATTCGATGCAGCAAGGAATGATATCCAATATATAATGGAAGCACTGCCGGGGGCTAATTACGGACTTATCACCTTCCAGAATAAATCAACAGTGCTGGCACCTTTTACACAGGATTCGGATGCTGTAATAAGATACCTGAACAGTATAATGACTCCGGATAAATATATGGTAAAGGGAAGCCGTATGGATGTTCCATATTATGATATCGAGAATATGCTGATATCATCCGACAGAAAAGAAGACAGACAGGCTGTTATCTTCTTTTTCTCCGATGGTGAAGATACTGATCCGGATTCTTCTGATTACACCTATGAGCCGCTGGAATGCCTGGTCGATGGCGGGGCAGTCATAGGATATGGTACTGAAGATGGTGGAGAAATGCGTGACGCAAATGGCTTTCACGTCTATTATTCGGATTATCTTGAAGAGGGAGTGTCGCACATAGATGAAGATAATCTGGAAAAACTGGCGGATGGTCTCGGAGTAAAATATTTTCACTGTGATGATATCTCATCTCTTGATCCTGTCCTTGAAAGAATCATGGAAGTGAGTGGGACCGTAACAGAGAAGGATAACAGTCATAAATTTTTAGCAGATACTTATTATATATATGTTCCTTATCTTACCGGACTTTTTCTTCTCGAACTGTTTGCCGTAATAAGACAAAATACCAGAGTGCGCAGAATACATGGGAAAAACAGAAAGCAGAAAAAATAACAAAAAAAAGACCAGGCATCGGATACATATTGTTACCTGGATGGCAATCCTTGCATCGGGACTGCTTACTTTCCTATGCGCTCTTTTTTTCATCGGCAGATGGGGGCTGAATGCATACTATGTCTCTGAAGCAAAAAAGGGCAGATATCACTCCGAAATTGAAACTCTTCTTACATTATTCAATTATCCGGACGGATATGTGATCTGGTATAACCTCGGCAATGAATATTATGAAAACGGAGATTACGAGGAAGCGGAGGCCGCTTATCTGAAGGCTATAGAATGCGGGATCCCCTTTGAAAAGGAATGTCCCGTCAAGGTTAATCTGGCACTTTCCATGCTTGCTCAGCTGGATGAAGACGAGTGGGATGAGTTTTATTACTGCTTAGGTCCGGATGATCTTAATTCTGTTTCAAGAAAGGTTGAAAAGACTCTTCTGAACGCAAGGGATATACTTACAGAGGATGAATGTGCCCACGAAGATGACGAGAATGGTCATGATGAACAGGCCCAGCTTCTTAAGGACGAGATAGATGAACTTCTGGAAAAAAGCAATCTTATGCAGCAGGGTACCACGGGTAATGATCAGCCAAATGAAACCGTTACGGTGGGACATGAAAGTGATGATCCTGAGGATGAACCCGGAACTGAGATCTCGATAGATGAAGATGATGTAATGGATCATATTCAGGAAATGCTTGAAGAGAATGAAGAGGCCAGAACCGATCAGCAGCAGCTTTATGATTCACTGTATGGTATAAATTCGGACTCCGAATCAGCTGAGGGAGAGCGCGGAGAGGTGTGGTAAGTAATACCTTGAAGAGCATGGGCCTCTGTGATAAAATTTTAGTCTGTATGTAGAAACTTGAGATCTCCGGATCATATACCGGCAGGTCCTGCATGAAAATGCATGAAAGGAATTACTATGGAAAAGACAATGGAAAAGATCGTAACTCTTGCGAAAGGAAGAGGATTTATCTATCCCGGATCCGATATCTACGGCGGACTTGCCAATACCTGGGATTACGGAAATCTTGGCGTTGAGCTTAAGAATAATGTCAAGAAGGCATGGTGGACCAAGTTCGTTCAGGAGTGCCCTCATAATGTAGGTGTTGACTGTGCAATCCTCATGAACCCTCAGACATGGGTTGCTTCCGGACATCTTGCGGGCTTTTCCGATCCTCTTATGGACTGTAAGGAGTGCCACGAGAGATTCCGCGCAGATAAGGTTATCGAGGATTTCGCCGCTGAAAACGGAATCACCCTTGAAAAGCCTATCGATGCATTCTCACAGCAGGAGATGATGGATTTTATAAAGGAAAAGAGCATTCCCTGCCCTACCTGCGGAAAGCATAACTTTACCGATATCAGACAGTTCAACCTTATGTTCAAGACCTTCCAGGGCGTTACAGAGGATGCGAAGAATACCGTATACCTTCGCCCCGAGACTGCACAGGGTATCTTCGTTAACTTTAAGAATGTTCAGAGAACCTCCAGAAAGAAGGTTCCTTTTGGCATAGCTCAGGTAGGTAAGTCATTCCGTAACGAGATCACTCCCGGAAACTTCACCTTCCGTACAAGAGAGTTCGAGCAGATGGAGCTGGAGTTCTTCTGCAAGCCCGGAACAGACCTTGAGTGGTTCCAGTACTGGAGAGGCTTCTGCCGTGACTGGCTCATCAGCCTTGGTATCAAGGAAGATGAAATGAGACTCAGAGACCATGATCCCGCTGAGCTTGCATTCTATTCAAAGGGAACTACCGATATAGAGTTCCTCTTCCCCTTCGGATGGGGCGAGCTTTGGGGTATCGCAGACAGAACCGACTATGACCTTGGACGTCATCAGGAAACCTCAGGTCAGGATCTTACCTATTTTGACGACGAGACTAACGAAAGATATCTTCCTTACGTTATCGAGCCTTCACTTGGTGCAGACCGTGTTGTTCTTGCATTCCTTTGCGCAGCATATGATGAGGAGAACATTGGAACTGAAGAAGCTCCCGATATAAGAACAGTGCTTCATTTCCATCCCGCACTTGCGCCTGTCAAGATCGGTATCCTTCCCCTTTCCAAGAAGCTTAATGAGGGTGCTGAGAAGATCTATGCTCAGCTTTCCAAGAGATATAACTGCGAATTCGACGACAGAGGAAATATCGGAAAGAGATATCGCCGTCAGGATGAGATCGGAACTCCTTTCTGCATAACCTACGATTTCGATTCGGAGACCGATAACATGGTAACCGTACGTTTCCGTGATTCCATGGAGCAGGAGAGAATTGCCATAGCTGATCTTGATGCGTTCTTTGCAGATAAGTTCATGTTCTGATTATGCTTTGTTAATGAGTCAGTAGGGGCGGTTCTTGCTGACTCATTTGATGTAAAACAGACCCGCCAAAATAAAAAATCAGAGCCGGTAAACCGTCCATTCCGACTCTCAGAGTAGAAGAGATGAAAAAATTTACTTACAATGAATTAAGAAATGCATGGCTTAACTTTTATAAGGAGCGCGGACATGTAGATATCGGTGCCGTTTCACTTGTTTCGGACGGTTCGACCGGTGTTATGTTCAATGTTGCGGGAATGCAGCCTCTTATGCCTTATCTTCTCGGAGAAAAGCATCCCAAGGGAACCAGACTCTGCAATATCCAGGGCTGTGTAAGAACTAACGATATCGATTCTGTCGGTGACAAGAGCCATCTTACATTCTTCGAGATGATGGGAAGCTGGAGCCTTGGTGATTATTTTAAGGAAGAGCGTTGCCAGTGGAGCTTTGAACTTCTTACCCAGGTTTTCGGATTTGATGCAGATCACCTTGCAGCTACTGTTTTCGAGGGTGATGAGAATGCTCCCAGAGATGAAGAGGGCGCTGCTTTCCGTGAAAAGTCAGGATTTAAGAAGGAGAATATCTTCTTCCTTCCTGCAGAGGACAACTGGTGGGGGCTTGAGTATGGCCCATGCGGACCTGATTCCGAGATGTTCTTTATCGATGAGACAAAGGCACCCTGCGGACCTGACTGTAAGCCCGGATGTCACTGCGGAAGATACACAGAGGTAGGTAATGACGTCTTTATGCAGTATGAGAAGCACACAGACGGACATCTTACTCCTCTTAAGCAGAAGAATGTTGATACCGGATGGGGACTTGAAAGAAATTTCGCTTTCCTTAACGGCATTGATGATGTTTATAAGACCGATC
>CAMOZY010000036.1 GCA_946631295.1 uncultured Lachnospiraceae bacterium | reverse complement strand
TTATACTTATTTTCGGAGGATGCTATGTTCGAAGAGAAAGATAAAATTGAAATGCCGGATCTTCTGGAGATGGATGAGATCAAGCCCGATGTTGATATGCTTATCTCAGAGCTTCATCATGTTCCGAAGATAGATAATAATCTTTATGTAGAATATGACGTAAAGCGCGGTCTTCGTGATTCCAACGGTAAGGGAGTTCTTACGGGTCTTACCGAGGTTTCGGATGTCGTTGCTTTTGATATCGTTGACGGTGACAAGGTTCCCTGTGACGGAAGACTCTATTATCAGGGCATCAATGTCATGGATATCGTTAATAATCTTGGTGACAGGATTCATGGATTTGAGGAGGTTTCATTCCTTCTTTTGTTCGGACACCTTCCCAATCAGAATGAGCTCGAGGCATATCTTCACGTTTCCAGCTCACTTCAGGAGCTTGGTGCGAGGTTTGTACGTGACGTTGTCATGAAGGCGTCCAACGGAAACATCATGAATGCTCTTCAGAGATGCGTCCTTACACTTTATACATATGATCCAAGACCTGATGATATCTCATCCGAAAACGTTCTCAGACAGAGCCTTGAACTGATCAATAAGCTTCCTCTGATCGCAGTATATTCTTATCATTCATACATGCATTTCAGAAAGGATGAGGCACTGATCATCAGAAATCCCAAAAAGAATCTTTCTCTTTCCGAGAATATTCTTCAGATGCTAAGACCTGACGGACATTATACTGAACTTGAAGCTAAGGTTCTTGATATCGCACTTATTGTTCATGCGGATCACGGCGGAGGAAATAACTCAACCTTTACAACACACGTCGTAACCTCATCGGGAACGGATACATATTCTTCAACCGCTGCATCGATCGGTTCCCTCAAAGGCCCCAAGCACGGCGGCGCTAACCTCAAGGTTCAGGAGATGTTCAGAAATCTCAAAGAGAACATCGTAAATCTCGAGGATGAGAAGGAGATAGAGGTTTATCTTAAGAAGATCCTTGATAAGCAGGCTTTCGATAAGGCCGGTCTTATCTACGGTATAGGACATGCGGTCTACACACTTTCAGATCCCAGAGAAGTTCTCCTCAAAGAGTATGCAAGAACACTTGCTGTTGAAAAGGGACTTGTTCCTGAGTTCGAATTCTATGACAGGGTTGAGCGTATTGCCAAGAAGCTCATTACTGAGAACAAGGGTATTCTGAAGCCTGTATGTGCAAATGTAGACTTCTACAGCGGACTTGTTTACAGCATGCTTGGAATTCCCGAAGAGCTTTTCACACCGCTCTTTGCAATAGCGAGAATGTCAGGATGGAGCGCACATCGTCTTGAGGAGATCGTAAACGGAGGCAAGATTGTTCGTCCGGCCTTCAAGTACGTGGGTGAGCATACAGCTTATAAGCCCATAGAAGAGCGTTAAACACAGCAAAGCGGCAGATTAAAAACCTGCCGCTTATTTATTTAACTATTCAAAAATACAGCAGTATGTAATAAAATAAGGAATATGTTGTATTTAAGGAAATCTAAGTAAAGTTATGACTAAACAGGAATTCAGGGAATTTATAGAAGGCAGGATCGTATACCTTGACGGTGGTACAGGAACAAATCTCGCAAAAGCGGGAATGCCCGGAGGAGTATGTACCGAAAAATGGGTATCGGAGCATCCTGAAGCCATGTTGGACCTGCAGAGAAGGTTTATCGAAGCAGGTTCTGATATTTTATATGCGCCTACCTTTACTGCAAATTCGATCAAGCTTGCTGAATACGGCCTTGAAAGTGAGCAGGAAGAGCTTATAAAGATTCTTGTCGGTATTTCCAGACAGGCTGCCGGTGAATGTAACGACAGAAAGGTGCTTGTAGCCGGTGATATAACCATGACCGGAAGACAGCTTAAGCCTATAGGAAATCTCGAACTTGAGGATCTGATCAATGTATATAAGGAGCAGATCAGGCTTCTTGAAAAGTACGGATGTGACCTTTTAGTTGTTGAGACCATGATGTCCCTTGCAGAAACAAGAGCTGCACTTATAGCTGCAAAGGAAGTAAGCACACTTCCCGTTATGGTCACCCTTACATTTGAAGCAAGCGGAAGAACGCTTTTTGGAACGGACGCAATTACAGGAGCGGTTGTCTGTGAGAGCCTCGGTGCTGATGCTATAGGAGTCAACTGTTCAACAGGACCTGCCCAGATGGCCGGGATTGTTTCGGACATGGCTGCTAATACTTTAGTCCCTATAATTGCCAAGCCCAATGCAGGTCTTCCGGAACTTGATGAAAACAACAATACGGTTTATGGAATGGATGGAGGTACTTTTGCATCCGAGATGTCCGTTCTTGTAGAAGCAGGTGCTCAGATAATCGGAGGATGCTGCGGAACAACTCCTGAATTTATTAAGGCGATTAATTCCAGATTCGGACGCGGACCTGTCCTCAGAAAAGAATACAGAAAGGAAGGCATCAGATACCTTTCAAGCGAAAGACAGACATTGGCCTTTGGACTTGACGGAAGATTCATTATTGTCGGTGAAAGGATCAATCCTACCGGCAAGAAAGCACTTCAGGCAGAACTCAGAGAGGGTAATACCGACAGAGTTCTGAAATTCGCACAGGAACAGGAAGAAAACGGGGCTGGAGTTCTTGACATTAATGTCGGAATGGGCGGAATCGATGAAAATGCAATGATGCTCAGAGTAATTGATGAGGTTACTCAGGCAACATCACTTCCTCTTTGTCTTGATTCCAGTTCTCCGGAAATCCTGGAGAATGCACTCAGACATTATCCCGGAAGGGCACTTGTAAATTCCGTATCACTTGAACCTGCAAAGTTTGAAAGACTTCTTCCTACTGTTGCCAAGTACGGAGCGGTATTTATTCTTTTACCTCTTTCTGAGAAAGGCCTTCCCAAGGATCTTGATGAAAAGAAAGAGATCATAGACATCATATATAAGAGAGCTGTGGAACTCGATCTGACAAAAGACAACATAGTGGTTGACGGCCTTGTTCAGACAGTCGGTGCGGATCAGAGTCAGGGTGTAAAAACTCTTGAAACTATTAAGTATGCACATGATAACGGATTTGCTACGATCACAGGTCTTTCCAATATATCCTTCGGACTTCCTGAAAGAAGCTATGTAAATGCAGCATTTCTTACACTTGCTATAGCAAACGGTCTGACGATGGCTATATCCAATCCCGGTCAGGAACTGCTCGTTGCGGCTGCAAGGGCTGCGGATCTTCTTTTGAACAAGGAAGGCAGTGATCTTGTATATATCGAAACTGCAGGAAGACTGAAGGAAGAAAGAGAAGCAAGGGAAGAATTACTTAAGAGTGCACAGAGTACGACAGGTTCTGCATCAGGAGCAGAAAAGCCTGTAAAGATGGAAGACGGCCCCGAAGTTCCAGATAATCTCAGAGCTGTTTATAAAGCAGTTGTGGAAGGAAACAGAAATGCCGCGCCTGCTGCAGCAAGGAAGGCTATGGATGAAGGTGCCACGGCTTCAGATATTCTCAACAATGCCCTGATCCCTGCGATAAATCAGGTCGGAGTATTTTTCGATAAAGGAAAGTATTTCCTCCCACAGCTTATATCATCGGCAGAGAGTATGAAGGGTGCGATAGGGATAATAGAGCCTGAGTTAAAAGCATCCAGTTCTTCTGATGATGCTCCATCTGTTGTAATAGCTACGGTCGAAGGTGATATTCACGATATAGGCAAGAACCTTGTTGCAATGATGCTTGGAAATTACGGCTTCAATGTACACGACCTCGGTAAGGATATTAAAGCTACAGATATAATTGATGAAGCTGTAAAAACAGGTTCCAAGATAATATGTCTTTCAGCCCTTATGACAACGACAATGATCCATATGAAGGAGACCATTGAACTTGTTAAGCAGAAAGGACTTGATATAAAAGTTATGGTAGGCGGCGCATGCGTTACTGAAGAATATGCGCAGGAGATTGGTGCTGACGGTTATTCAAGAGATGCTGCAGAGGCAGTCAAGGTTGCAAAAAGACTTCTTGGAATGCCTGAATAACTTTTACGGTTTTACATGGCAGGTTAAGAAGCAAAGATACATAAATGGAGGTAATGTCCTGTGATAGGTGCAGATGCTATCGTTAAATGTCTTGAGATTGAAGGGGTTAAGAATGTTTATGGGTATCCCGGTGTTGCCATATGCCCTTTTTATAACAGTATTCTTCAGTCTGATATAAGAACGATCCTTGTAAGAACAGAACAGAATGCTGCTCATATGGCAAGCGGTGAAGCAAGAATATCAGGAAAGCCCGGTGTGTGCGCTGTTACAAGCGGTCCGGGTGCAACCAATGTCATCACAGGTATTGCTACAGCATTTGCTGATTCCATACCGATGATCATTATTACAGGTCAGGTTAATTCCGAACTTCTCGGATCCGATGTTTTCCAGGAAGCTGATATTACGGGAGCTGTTGAGTCCTTCGTCAAGTATTCGTATCTTGTCAGGGATGCACAGGATCTTCCCAGGATTATGAAGGAAGCTTTCTATATAGCATCAACAGGAAGAAAAGGTCCGGTTCTTATCGATGTTCCTATTGATATCCAGAATCAGCCAATCAAGACCTTCCATTATCCCGATGAAGTAAACTTAAGAACCTACAAGCCCACAGTTAAAGGTAATGCTGCTCAGATAAAGAAGGTTATCAAGGAACTTGATAATGCCAGGAAGCCTCTTATCTGTGCAGGAGGCGGTGTGTTCCTTTCTGATGCAGATGATGAACTTCAGAAATTTGCAGAAGAGAAGGGCATTCCCGTTGTATCTACAATGATGGGTATCGGAGTTCTTCCTACGGCTCATCCTCTTTATTTTGGAATGGTAGGAAATAACGGAAAGCCATATGCCAACAAGGCTATGAATGATGCAGATGTCATTCTGATGATCGGTGCAAGAGTTGCTGATAGAGCAGTCAACAGACCTGAACTGATCAGCAACGGTCATAAGACTCTTATCCATATGGATGTCGATCCTGCTGAGATTGGCAAGAACGCCCTTTCAACAATACCTCTTGTAGGAGATGCTGAAAGTATCCTTGAAGAACTTACAGCATCCGAGATAGATGCCGATTACAGCGAATGGGTTAAGGAACTTACCGCTGCACGCAAGGCATTTAAGCCGGCAAGAAAGCCTTCATCCAAGTACGTTGATCCCGCTGAGTTTGTAAAAAAACTTACAACGGATATGATCGACGGAAGCATTTATGTTGCAGACGTAGGTCAGAATCAGATCTGGTCTTGTGCAAATATCGTCATTGGAAAAGGAAGAATGCTCACCAGCGGCGGAATGGGAACCATGGGTTACGCTATTCCTGCAGCACTCGGCGCCAAGATAGCTGCTCCCAAGAGACAGACTGTTGCGGTGTGCGGAGACGGCGGTTTCCAGATGTCCATGTGTGAACTTGCAACCTTTGCCCAGCATGGCGTTCAGGCCAAGATTGTAGTTCTGAGGAACGGTTACCTTGGAATGGTAAGAGAGTACCAGCACTATACATATAATGATGACTATTCGATGGTCAAGCTTGATGGGGATCCCGAGCTTTCACATATAGCAGCTGCTTATGGATTCGACTATCTGCTTCTTAAGAATATGAAGGATGCTGATGACGTTATCAAAAAGTTCCTTAATGATAAAAAATCAGTTCTTCTTGAAGTTATCGTCGATCCCATGGATGTCGTAAAGCCTGAATAAAATAAACTGTAAGAATAAGTTTGTCGCTATATGAACTTATGCCGCACCGCGGCTGAACAGAGGTTACTATGAAGGAAAAAAGAATCTATTCGGTTATAGTAGAAAACAGAGCAGGTGTCCTCAGCAAGGTAAGCGGACTCTTTTCCCGCAGGAACTTCAATATCGATTCCCTTGCAGTCGGTGAAACGGATGATCATACAGTTTCGAATATGACCATTGTTTCATCAGGCGACGAGAGAACACTTGAGCAGATTGAAAAACAGCTCAATAAGAAACTTGATGTCATCAAGGTCAAGACATATTCCGAATCACAGTGCGTATGTCGCGAACTGATGCTTATGAAGGTTAAGTATAACAAGAACAACCGCCGTGAGATCATGGAAATCTGTGAAGTCATGAATGCAGAGATAGTTGATATGAGTCTTCATTTTATGATGATCCAGATTTGCGCTTCTCCTGAGAAAATCCACCTTCTTCTTGATATGTTCAAATCGGTATCCGTAGTAGAGGTTGCACGTACCGGAACCCTAGCACTGTCAAAGTGTTCAGAAAATGAGCAAAACTAATCTTTAGTTTGTAACACGGGTCCTGTCGCAGTAAAAAAGGTCTCCTTACTTCAGTGCCAGGCGGAAATCCTGTATTAACAGATTTATAGTTCTTGCCGCAGGCCGCTCACTTCGTTCGGGCCAGGCGACCGGATTTCTCGCAGGCACTTCGACGTCGACGCTTTTTCACATGCGCCACCCGTGGACCATAAAATATTAGTTACAGGTAGTCGTTGACATTCACATAGTAAAGCAGTAAAGTATTAAAAGTTACGGTTTTACAATATATTTGAAGGATAGATTATGCAGAAAGTAGTTCTTCAGCTTCTTGCTGACAATAATTCCGGCGTACTCAGCCGTATTTCAGGACTCTTTTCCAGAAGAGGATATAATATTGAGAGCATTACAGCAGGTGTTACCGCAGATCCAAAGTATTCAAGGATCACTATAGTAACCTGTGGAGATGAAGAGATCATTGAGCAGATTGAGAAGCAGGTTGCAAAGCTTGAAGATGTCAGAGATATCAAGAAGCTTCCCGCTGAGAGTTCCGTTCACAGAGAGCTTTGCCTTATAAAGGTAAGAACAGCTCCCGAAGACAGAGAGAATATGGTTTCTCTTGCAGGAATCTTCAGAGGAAGCATTATCGATGTTGCTCCTGATTCAGTGATCATTGAGATAACAGGTAATCAGTCCAAAATAGATGCTTTTATCGGACTCCTTGACGGACACGAGATCCTTGAACTTGCAAGAACAGGTATTGCAGGACTTTCAAGAGGATCCGAGAACGTAACTTATCTGCCTTAATTTCAGTTAAAGTTTCCGCCTTGGCAAAATAGTAATAAAAAGCTATACAGCCGCTGACGGTTCTTAATAAGCCAAACATTATTACGGAGGTATTATTATCATGGCTAACAAGATTTTTTACCAGGAAGATTGTAACCTTTCCCTTCTCGAGGGCAAGACCATTGCCATTATCGGATACGGCAGCCAGGGTCATGCTCACGCTCTTAACCTTAAGGAGTCCGGATGCAAGGTCATTATCGGTCTCTATGAGGGATCAAAGAGCTGGAACAGAGCAGTAGAGCAGGGCTTTGAGGTCTTCACTGCAGCAGAAGCTGCCAAGAAGGCTGATATTATCATGATCCTCATTAATGACGAGCTTCAGGCTGATATGTATAAGAAGGACATCGCTCCCAATCTTGCTCCCGGCAATATGCTTATGTTCGCACACGGCTTCAATATCCACTTCGGATGCATCAAGCCCCCTGCAGATGTTGACGTTGCAATGATCGCTCCCAAGGCTCCCGGACACACCGTAAGAAGTGAGTACCAGGCAGGAAAGGGAACTCCTTGTCTTATCGCTGTATATCAGGATGCTTCAGGCAAGGCTTGGGATTTGGCTAAGGCTTACGGACTCGGAATCGGCGGAGCAAGAGCAGGACTTCTTGAGACCACCTTCAGAACCGAGACTGAGACTGACCTCTTCGGTGAGCAGGCTGTCCTTTGCGGCGGTGTATGCGCACTTATGCAGGCTGGTTTTGAGACTCTTGTTGAGGCAGGATATGATCCTCGTAACGCATACTTCGAGTGCATTCACGAGATGAAGCTGATCGTTGACCTCATCTATCAGTCTGGTTTTGCAGGAATGAGATATTCCATCTCCAATACCGCTGAGTATGGCGATTACATCACCGGACCCAAGATCGTTACCGAGGATACCAAGAAGGCTATGAAGCAGATCCTTAAGGACATCCAGGATGGTACCTTCGCATCTGAATTCCTTCAGGAGATGAGCCCTGCAGGACGTCAGGTACATTTCCAGGCTATGAGAAAGCTTGCTGCTGAGCATCAGTCTGAGAAGGTTGGTGAGGAAGTCAGAAAGCTTTACAGCTGGAACAACGAAGCTGATAAGTTCATCAACAACTAATAAGTATCGCTAAAACGCCGGGATGCTTTATTATATATGCATCCCGGCTTTATTTTTTGTAATTATTAATTGTTTTGTGATTCATAAATGTATGACATGTAATTCCGAAACCGTAAAAAATCATAATGATCTGTCTGAAAATAGGATGCCACTCGATAAAGAAAAAATTTTCGGTATCCTTGTTTATTTATGGCTTGGGATATGTACTGTATTTTATCTTGCACTGTCGCTTAAGACTGTATATGGGTTTGATGAATCTTATACGGTTTCAATGATATCTCATTCTTTTTCGGACATTATTAAGATAACATCAGAGGATGTTCATTCTCCGTTTTACTATTTCCTTGTAAAACTGTTTTCACTTATTCCCGGTATAGGAGTTCTACGTGCACCTAAGCTTTTTTCGTGTATCTGTGCACTTGTATTTCTTTATCTGGGTCAGCTGGTGACAAAGCGCAGATACAGCGCAGAAACAGCTTTTTTCTTTGTTTTTATTTCTTCTCTTGCTCCGATGATGCTGGACCAGGTTTGTAACGGAAGGATGTATACTCCGGGACTTTTATCTGTCAGTATCGCATTATATGAAGCATATATGATAACAGAAGACGCTAAGAGATCGAGGTATATACTTCTGTTCATTTCTTCGGTTGTTTCAATATGGCTTCAACATGTATTTATGACAATGATGATCTTCATGTACATCATTTTTATAATTGTGATGATTGTACGTAAGGATCTTATGAACTTGCTTGGAATTATATGCACGGGAGCACTTTCAGGGCTTACATTTGTTCCATGGCTCTTTGTTCTCCTTGATCAGTTCGGAAACAAGAACGATTCCGGATCCGTGATGCATTCCCTTTCGGACAGAGCGTGGTTCATCTCAATGTTTCGTCAGATGAAGGACGAATTATTCTCGACGGTTTTTTATAAGGACGGATGGCTGATAAGATTCAGGATTATCTTTTATATCTTCACATTTTTTCTGATTGTCTTTTGTTTTCTTGGAAATATAAGGAATAAAAAAACTGATAAAAAGATCTACGACAGCAAGAAACCGGACAAAGACAGCAAGGAAATCAATGACAGTAATGACAGCATAACAGACAGAAGCAGAATGGATCTGCTTCCTACCCTGGGCCCTGTAATAACCGTACTTACATTTTTTCTGACCGGTGGATTTCTTTTGATGTACAGTGGTCAGTTTTTTGCAAGATATGTATTCCCTGCTTTTGGCGGAATGTGGCTTATGGCCGCCGTGGCGATGACTTGTTTGAAGAGTTCGGCTAAGCTGATGAGAGCGGTACTTGCATGCTTTAAAGCTGTTGTAATAGCATTTTTACTGTTTTTTGGCATTAAGGCATACCATACACAGTACAGTGCCCTGCAATATGATGGTATCGAAAAGTTCCGGGAAGTCATGGAATGCACAGCCCCTGGAGATGTGGTCATGTTCTCGGATACATGGTCATCGATGATGGAGATATATGTTCCTGACAGGGATTACTGGATCTTTGGATTCAAGGACAGAGGACTTCCTTTTGACTACGAGGAAGTATATACAGATTGCGAGCAGCTGGACGAAACTGATACAGTCTGGATCGTCGGAAATACGATAATAGAGATAGCAAATCTTGATGAAAGATTTAAGGAAACGGACAGGATAACTTTCGACCATCATGAATACCATTTTATAATAAAGAAATACGAAAAAATCTGAAAAAAATGCCCTTTAGTTTAATTGAGATTTACGTAATCTGATGATAAAATATTGAATTGTTACGGAGGTAAAAATATATGGGAATGACGATGACACAGAAGATCCTGGCAAGAGCTGCCGGGCAGGAATCTGTAAAAGCAGGCGATCTGATAATGGCTAACCTTGATCTGGTACTCGGAAACGATATTACCAGCCCTGTTGCCATTCATGAGATTGAAAAAATGAACGTAGAGGGAGTGTTTGATAAGGACAAGATCGCACTTGTTCCCGATCATTTCGTTCCCAATAAGGATATTAAATCTGCCGAACACTGCAAGTGTGTAAGAGAATTTGCAAGAAAGAATGAGATCACCAATTATTTCGAGGTTGGTGAAATGGGCATCGAGCATGCACTTCTTCCTGAAAAAGGACTTACTGTTCCCGGAGATGTTATCATCGGAGCTGATTCTCATACCTGTACATATGGTGCACTCGGTGCATTCTCAACAGGTGTAGGTTCAACCGATATGGCTGCAGGAATGGCCACCGGACAGGCATGGTTCAAGGTTCCTTCAGCAATTAAGTTCAATCTTACGGGAAGCCTTCCTAAGGATGTCAGCGGCAAAGATCTTATCCTTCATATCATCGGAATGATCGGAGTAGACGGAGCGCTTTATAAATCAATGGAATTCACAGGCCCCGGTGTTGCATCACTTTCAATGGATGACAGATTTACCGTAGCAAACATGGCTATAGAAGCAGGTGGAAAGAACGGAATTTTCCCTGTTGATGATAAGACTATTGAATATCTTAAGGAGCATGCAACCAGAGAATATAAGGTATTCGAAGCTGATGCTGATGCTGAATATGATGAGACGATAGAGATCGATCTTTCAAAGCTTCGTCCTACCGTTTCCTTCCCTCATCTTCCTGAAAACACTCATACCATTGATGAAATACATAAAGATGGAGATGTTAAGATCGATCAGGTGGTTATCGGCTCATGCACAAACGGAAGAATATCCGATATGAGAATTGCAGCCGAAATCCTTAAGGGAAGACATGTTGCAAAGGGACTCAGAGTTATCGTTATTCCTACAACACAGGCTGTTTATATGCAGTGCCTTGAAGAGGGACTTCTTAAGATCTTTATCGAAGCAGGATGTGTTGTTTCCACACCTACATGCGGTCCCTGCCTCGGCGGATATATGGGTGTCATGGCTGCGGGAGAAAGATGTGTCTCAACAACGAACAGAAACTTTGTCGGACGTATGGGTCATGTTGATTCCGAAGTTTATCTTGCATCACCTGCAGTTGCAGCAGCAAGTGCAATCAAGGGATTCATTGCCTGCCCTGAGGATCTGTAAAGACATCTGTACCTTTGTAACCCGCATGAATCTGTTAATGATACATTGCAGATTCGTATATAGATTAATTAAATGGAGATCGTCATGGATAACGCTAAAGGACATGTACTTAAATACGGTGATAACGTTGACACCGATGTAATAATTCCCGCAAGATATCTTAATTCATCAGATCCTGCAGAACTTGCACAGCACTGCATGGAAGATATCGACAAGGATTTTACAAAGAAAATGAATAAGGGTGATATCATTGTTGCTGCCAAGAATTTCGGATGCGGTTCATCAAGAGAGCATGCACCTATTTCAATCAAGGCATCCGGTATTTCATGTGTAATTGCAGAGACATTTGCAAGGATCTTTTACCGTAATGCCATTAATATCGGACTTCCCATTATCGAGTGCCCCGAAGCTTCAAAGGGTATTGATGACGGAGATGAAGTAGAGATTGATTTTAATACCGGAATCATAACCGATATTACAAAGGGAACAACTTATCAGGGTCAGGCTTTTCCCGAGTTTATGCAGAAGATCATCGCTGCTGAAGGACTTGTTAACTACATCAACGAGAATAAGAAATAATGTTTGCATTTGTAGAAGGCGTTCTTGATCTTCTTGATACTGATACCTGTGTCGTTGACATAGGCGGACTTGGGATCAATGTGAACATCACAACAAGATGTTCAGCCCAGATCGGTTCAGTCGGAGATCATGTAAAACTCTATACATATACTCAGGTGGCGGAAGATACATTTCAGCTGTACGGTTTTAATGACCGTGATGATCTGGATATGTTCAGAAAGCTTGTTTCAGTATCGGGTGTCGGACCAAAGAGTGCCCTTTCACTGCTTTCCGTTATGGATGCAGACTCGATAAGATATGCTGTTATCAGTGATGATATCAAGGCTCTTTCAAAGGCTAAGGGCATATCTGCAAAAACTGCCGGTAAGATCATCATCGAACTTAAAGGTAAAGTCGATCTTTCCGATGACCAGCTTGCAAAGAAGTTCGGCGGGAATGCTGTAAGTGTATCCCCTAAGGAAAAACTCGGCAGTGAGGAAAGTGATGCACTTGCTGCACTTGTGTCACTCGGATATTCCGAATCAGAAAGTTCAAGAGCTATTTTATCTGTTGAAGATCACGCATCACTTGATTCCGGAACCCTTCTTTCAATGGCCCTTAAGATCCTGTATGGAAAGTGATGTGTAATTACTTTTCAATGAATATCGGATAATCTTAAATCATCAGATGTTTAAGAGATCATCAGAGGCAAGGAATGCCAAGAAGTATAGAAACCAATCTTACAAAAGAAGACAAGCCTGTCGAACATTCATTAAGACCTCAGAGGCTTAAGGAATATATAGGACAGGAAGCAATAAAGGAAAGGCTGATCATCCAGATAGAGGCAGCCAAGGCAAGAGGAGAAGCGCTGGATCATGTTCTCCTTTATGGTCCTCCGGGACTTGGAAAAACAACTCTTGCAGGTATAATTTCCAATGAGATGGGAACGCATATCCGTATCACATCCGGACCTGCAATAGAAAAGCCTTCGGAAATGGCAGCAATTCTTAATTCCCTTCAGGAAAAGGATATGCTGTTTATCGATGAGATTCACAGACTTAACCGTCAGGTGGAAGAAGTCCTTTATCCCGCAATGGAAGATTTTGCGATAGATGTCATGATAGGTAAGGATTCCTCATCGTCTGCAAGAAGTGTCAGACTTCCCCTTCCTCATTTTACTCTTATCGGTGCTACTACAAGAGCGGATATGCTCACTGCACCACTCAGGGACAGATTCGGTGAGCAGTTCCATATGGAATTCTATACACCTGAGGAACTTTCTGAGGTTCTACTTTTCTCATCGAAAAAGCTTGATGTTAAGATTGAAGAAGATGCAGCATTTGAGCTTGCAAAAAGAAGCCGTGGGACTCCAAGAATTGCCAACCGCATGCTCAAGCGAGTAAGGGATTATGCTCTTGTTAGATATGACGGCATCATTACTAAGGATATTGCCGTTGAAGCAATGGATCTGATGTCAATCGATAAGCTCGGACTTGATAATACCGACAGAAAGATCCTTGAAACGATTATCAAAAAGTTTGACGGAGGTCCTGTCGGACTGGATACTCTGGCAGCTGCAACAGGAGAGGATGCAGGCACACTTGAGGATGTTTATGAACCTTATCTTCTCAAAAACGGCCTTTTGATGCGTACTCCAAAGGGCAGGGTTATCACGGATCTTGCAAGGGAGCACCTTGACATGTGGCTTACCTGACGTATACTCATATTAGTATGATTTTTTTCGGAGGGGTTTATGTCTGATATCAATGAAACACAGGTAATAATCTGCGGAAGAGTCCTTACACTTAAGGGATATGAAACAGCTGAATATACTCAGAAGGTTGCCAATTATCTGAATAAAAAGCATGATGAGTGCAAAGCGACCGTTTCTTTCAGATCTCAGAATAAAGAGATGCAGATGCTTCTTATCGCTCTGAATATTGCAGACGATTACATGAAGATTCATGAGAAGCTCGTTGAGGTTGAAGCTCTTATCAAGGATAAGGATAAGGAGATCTATAATCTTAAGCACGATATCGTCACTACTCAGAGCAGACTTGATAAGGCAGATGAGCAGGTAAGAACCCTTCAGGATAAGATGGCTGAAAGCTCCAAGAAGCTCATTCAGCTTGATGCAAAGCTCCGTTCCAATAAAAAGGAAGCACCGGAGGCAAAACAGGAAACAAAGGCTGAACCTAAGCCTGAGCCTAAGTCTGAAGTAAAGCCGGAAGCTAAACCCGCTCCTGCAGCACCTGTTCAGGATAAAAAGCCCGAAGTAAAACTGGAGTCTCCCAAACCTGCTTCTGAAGCAAAGCCTGAAATAAAGCCTGAACCTGTTAAGCCTGTACAGGAAGTTAAAGCAGATACAAAACCGGAAATTAAGCCTGAGGTAAAGGCTGAAGCTGTTAAAGCTCCTGAAAATAAAGCAAATACAAATACTGAGATCAAATCTGAATCGGCACCGGAAGCTCCCAGGAATGTTGCAGGCTTCAGGGGACCTGTAAATAATAAGCCGGCCCAGGAAGAAAGACCTCTGTCAGTGCCTCCTAAGCCGGGCCCGACATATAAACAGGAATCTCTTTTTTCAGATGATGGTCCCAAGGCAGTTTCAGAGCCCAGACTTGTGAAGGGAAACAACGAATCGAAGCCTGATCCAAATAAACCGGTTCAGTTCCCCTTCAATAAGAGATAACTTTATGAATACATATCCGGTAAAACAGGATAGGAAAATAGAGCTCCTTGCGCCTGCAGGCAGCAAGGAGTCTTTTTATGCTGCTCTGGGAAGCGGTGCAGATGCCGTTTATATGGCAGCACAGAAATTCGGAGCAAGAGCCTACGCCGGCAATTTTACTTATGAAGAAATAATGGAATGTGCAGAAATAGCGCATATCTATGGTAAGAAGATATATCTTACAGTCAATACTCTGGTAAAAGAAAAAGAGCTTCCCGAACTTTATGAATTTATAGAAAGCGGAATTCCCGAATGTTCCGACGGACTGATCATACAGGATCCGGGTGTTGCTGCTGTTTTCAGGAAGGAAAGACCACAGATTCCTCTTCATGCAAGTACACAGATGTCCATCACAGGCGCGTTTGGTGCCGGTATACTTAAGAAAAACGGCTTTTGCCGTGTGGTCCCAGCAAGAGAACTTACTTTTGAAGAGATAAGAGATATCTATGATAAGACCGGGATGGAGATAGAATGTTTTATTCATGGAGCAATGTGTTATTCATATTCAGGTCAGTGCCTGTTTTCATCCGTTCTTGGAGGAAGAAGCGGAAACCGCGGAAGATGTGCTCAGCCGTGCAGGCTTCCTTACAGGATTCAGAATTCATCAAAGGATACGGAGACATATCCATTAAGTCTTAAGGATATGTGCACATTGGAGATTCTTCCTCAGATAATTGCATCCGGAGTATGTTCTCTTAAAGTTGAAGGAAGAATGAAACCTGCATCATATGTTGCGGGAGTTATTTCCATATACAGAAAATATCTGGACAGGATCATATCGGGAGAAGAATACAGAGTTGAGAAAGATGACCTTAAACTTTTGTCCGGTTTATATGTAAGGGGTAATCTTTCACACGGATATTATGACAGAAGAAACAGTAAGGATATGGTCACCGTTACATCTCACGGATATAATGGATCAGATGAAAATAAAGGCAATAATGACCTATCCTTTGAAAAAACTCTTTCTCCAATAGGCGTCGAATTTAACGCAGTATTTAAGAAAGGTCAGAAAGCTTTTGTAACAGCATCATGTGAGACTGTAGCTGGAGAAACTGCGTATGGTTCTTCTGAGGGAGATGTTGTAGAAGAAGCTCTTAAATCATCAATAGGAAGAGAAGATATCTGCAAAGCCTTAAAAAAGCTCGGAAATACTGTTTTTACTACAGATGATGATCATATTTTCACAGATACGGATGAAGGCATTTTTTATTCATTAAAAGGTATTAAACAGCTCAGACGTGATGCACTTGAAGCTCTGAAGAAAAATATTATCAGAATCGTGAATGATTCTTCAGATGAACCGGCTGTAGAGGATAACCAATCAAATGAATCAGTAAAGATTCGGGAAAAAGGTGTCAAAGTACCGGAATCGCATTGCACTATTGATACATCAGATAGAAACAGAATCATTTACGAAGGTGGAAAAGGCTCTTACAGCATACTTATATCTTCCAAAGAACAGGCAGAAGCCCTTGTCAGTGTTATTGAAAAGGATTCTTTTCCGGGAATTGCCAGAATTTATCTTGATGAAGGGTTACTCATTTCATCAGATGATATTTTAAATTACTTTTCTGATAAGATTCCCCTTTATGCAGCACTTTCTTATATAAGGCGAAAGGGCGATGATCTTACTTTTATTGAGGATCTCCTTAAAAAGGATAAGATCAGAGGACTGCTTATAAGAAATCAGGAAGATCTTGGAAGGTTTTCTTCAGAATACGCTGACAGGATAATAACGGATTCGGGACTTTATGTATTTAATGCTGAAAGTTCTGCTTTTTTTGACAAATACGCTGCTTTACATACATTGCCGCTTGAATTATCATATCGTGAAGCTGAGGATGTCATAGTCAAATGCAATTCCGTAAGGGAAAGAGTTGTTTACGGAAGGGCTCCTCTTATGATAACTGCCAACTGTGTGCGCAAAACATTAAGATCATGTTCGCACTCAGGCGGTTTTGAGACTATAATAGACAGAAAAGGAATTTCTTTTCCGGTTAAATGTGACTGCCTGCATTGCCAAAATGTCATTTATAATTCAGTGCCTCTTTTGACGGAAACCGATGACATGAATGATCTGGTGAACAGGATAGAATTTACTGTTGAAAACGGGAGAGAAGTTTCAGAAGTATTGAAGGTTTATAACGGGTTGAAGGATACTTCGGAAATAAAACATACGACGGGCTGGTTGAACAGACCCGTTATGTAGAAAACAGATCTGTTATGGATAAGGATCCCGGAGAACAAGATTGCAGATAGCTGTAAAGTATTACGTAATTGAATTATCGAAATATATCATAGCTTTTCTTATGCTGATGTATACGTCGCTTTCAGTAGTAAGTGTCGTATCTGCCAAGAAGAAGCTTGTTTCTGTATGCACTTCTATTCAGAGCGGGCTTATGCTCTTTCTGCTTTTTGTGAGCTTTCTTCACATGACATTTGTGTCAGGGCAGGAGGAGTATCTGTATCTTTTTGCGTTTATTACGCTGTTTTTATTCTTTATGATCACTATTGTATCGATCATATATGATAAGTCTGACCGGGTGCTGCTTAATAATATGTGTATGCTGTCAGGTATCGGATTGTGCATCGTATCAAGGCTTTCTTTTGCGAAAGCATTCAGACAGTACATCATTACTCTAGTATCATTTGCGATATGTCTTGCAATTCCATTTTTTATTGAAAGATTCAAATATTTCAAAGAACTTCTTTGGGCTTATGCGGGAGTTGGAATAGTAGTTCTTACCGTTGTTCTTTCTACCGGAAGAAAGGTTAACGGTGCATTTATCACATATACGATAAAGGGAATCACATTCCAACCCTCAGAATTTGTTAAGATCATATATCTGTTCTTTCTTGCAGCTCTTTTGTATAAGTACAATTCCTTTAAATGGATCCTTATATCTGCACTGGTGACGGGAGCATATGTCATTGTACTTGTTTTTTCGAGAGATCTGGGAAGTGCACTGATATTCTTCGTTGCATACGTAATGATCGTTGTAATGGCAACGCATAATTATCTGTATCTTCTGAGCGGAATAGTTGGTGGTGCGATCGCATGTGTTGTTGCATATAATCTGTTTGATCATGTGAAGGTAAGAGTTATAGCTTTTCTTGATCCCTGGAAATATATTGATGATCAGGCATATCAGGTCACACAGTCTCTTTTTGCGATATCATCAGGCGGCTGGACCGGCTCCGGACTGATGCTTGGCAGACCTTCAGATATACCGTTCGTAAATCAGGATCTTATATTCTCAGCTGTATGTGAAGAATTCGGAATGATATTTGCGATGTGCCTGCTTGTCATCTGCTTGTGCTGTTTTTGCAGGATGATGATGCTTTCATACAGAATAGGTGATAAGTTCTACCAGATCATTGTTTACGGCATCGGTATCATGTATATTTTCCAGGTATTCCTTACCGTAGGCGGCGGAATCAAATTCATACCGCTGACAGGTGTGACTCTGCCATTTATAAGCTATGGCGGAAGTTCGGTAATGACTACATATATCATGTTTTTCATAGTGCATGGAATTGTAATAAAGTCCAGAAATTACGAAGCGGCTAACGATGAAAGAAAGACGACACCCGATACAAAAGTACATTAATTCATCACCAAGGGAAAAGTCGATGGTCCTGATCAATGTGACCATGTTTATTTTCTGCGCTCTTTTTCTGGCAATGTTTATTTATCTTGGGGTAATCGTCTCAAGATCAAAGATTGCTCTTTATAACAACAGCTACAATAACCGTCAGGAATTACAGTATAAATATGTACTCAGAGGCTCGATATATTCCTCCGACGGTGAAGTTCTTGCAGAGACCAGAGTGGATGAAAATGGTAATGAGATTAGATATTATCCGTATGGATCGATGTTTGCCCATGCAGTCGGATATGCAGTGAACGGCAGGATGGGAATAGAAGATTATGCCAACTATTATCTGATGCATACAGGAGCTACTCTTTCTGAAAGAGTAAATGACGATCTCGAGAATGTTAAGCATCCGGGATATGATGTTTATTCAACACTTAATGTTGAACTTCAGAAGGTAGTAGATGATTATCTAGGATCATATAACGGTGCTGTGATCGTTACCGAAGCTAAGACCGGAAGAGTTCTTGTACTTATTTCTCATCCTGATTTTAATCCGGGAACTATAAAGGAAGAATGGGAGAACATCACTTCCAATCCTGAAAATTCACAGCTTCTAAACCGTGCCACACAGGGTCTTTACCCTCCGGGATCCACCTTTAAGATAATAACTGCACTTGAATATTACAGGGAAAATAAAGATTCCTGGCAGGATTATGCTTATACCTGTGACGGAAGCATTGAACACGGAGATTACAGGGTAAGCTGTATTTACGGAACAGTCCATGGTGATCTTGATCTTGAGGGCTCTTTTGCAAGATCCTGTAATTCTTCATTTGTTAATATAGGACTGTCACTTAACAGAAACAGCTGGGAAAGCACTCTTGATTCTCTGTATTTCAACCATGCAATACCTACGGATATGGTTGTAAATTCAAGTTCTGCATATATCGGGGCGGGATCGACCGATTATGATATCATGCAGACTTCAATCGGACAGGGCAAGACCATCATGACTCCCCTGCATCTTAATATGATCACGCAGGCAATCGCCAATAAAGGTGTGATGATGAAGCCTTATATCATTGAAAGGATCGTTGATGATGACGATGAGGTGATAAAAGAATTCGTGCCTGAGAGTATCGGAACAGTAATGACAGAAGATGAAGCCGCATATCTGACAGATCTTATGATGGCGGTTGTTGAATATGGAACGGGAAGAGCGCTTATAACCGATTCATATACCTGTGCGGGCAAGACCGGAACTGCTGAATTTGCACAGGATATCAACGAATCTCACGCATGGTTCACAGCCTTTGCACCTGCAGAGGATCCTGAAATCTGCGTTACCATAATCATCGAAAAAGCAGGTACGGGAATGGAATATGCAGTACCTCTTGCCAAGATGATATTCGATGCATATTTCGGAGTATAAAAAAAGACGTTCCTGTATTCACTTAATCAGTGAACATGGGAACGTCCTTTTTGAATTATATAAGTTTTACTATTTCCAGATCTGGTCTTTCTGCCAGATTCAGGATCATGTTGCCGACATTTCTGAGTGTCGGTCTTGAATATGGATTCTTATTGATCAGCATTACTTCCCATTCGGTACCGTCATTTAACTGAACAGTCATACCAATCTGGGCTTCTGAAATTCTTTCGATCAGAGGCATCAGTATGGCAGTATCATATTTATCCATGCTTTTTTCGAAGCTGCCTATTATCTGAAGCGGTGTGAAAGCAGGACGGAAAGCTCTGGGAGATGCCATTGCTATGTAGGTATCAACGATGGCAAGATACCTTGCATATTCATTTATCTTATCGCCCTTCAGCTTGCAGGGATATCCGCTTCCGTCCATTTTCTCATGATGCATAAGAATACATTTCTTTATATCTTCACTGAGAGCGGTATCATCCTTAACAAGTTTATATCCCAGAAGAGTGTGCTGCTTAACAAGGGCAAATTCCGCATCGCTGAGCTTTCCGGGTTTCCAGAGAATTTCGGTGGGAAGCTTCCATTTTCCGATATCGTAATAGAAGCCGCACAGTATGAGCTTTCTTTTTTTATCATCAGGAAGAGTCAGCCAGTTTGCGAATGCACCGCAGAGAAGAGCAGCATTAAAAGACTGAGTATAAGTCAGCTCATCTTCATTGGGCATCATATTATAAATGAAATCAAGAAGCTGCTTTTCGCTTTTGACCGCAGAATAGCAGTCATCGAAGATATCGATCAGATTCTGGGTGGGAATTGAAAATTTCGTGCCAAGATATGAGAGCATAATACCCTTATACTTTATAAGGCACTCATTGTACTTAAGCTTAAAAAGCTGGAAATCCTCATCAAACTGTATTCGCTCATTATGAGTCTTGGCGTAATCGACATTTTCCATGATGGTAACAGCGATTACGTCATAATGTTCAAGCTTTCCGATTACAGATTGTGTGACTTTGGTTCCGGGATTGAATATAACCTTGCCACCTGCTTCGACAGGCTCGGCAAGTTCCATTCCTTCCTTGAGTTCCATCCTGGAAATCGTCTTCATAATCTCCCCGCCTTGTAAAATAAGGTATTACAACTTTAAATAATAAATATTTATAGGTTATGTGTCAATTTATGATATATTGTTTTTATGAAATTTTTCAGAGATAATATAGAATTGGAATATCGTCCCAGGCTGTATCTTTCGGAAGGCCTGGATGAAAAGGATCTTGCCCGTCTTAAGAAAAAGATTGCTCGTGGCAAAGGATCCTGCGCAGTGATTCTCATTTCAGAAAATGAGAATGACCAGTTCGATATTGTCACTCCTTTTCAATTAAAACTCCCTGTCTGGGAAGGTAAAAAGCCCGTTGTTGCCGGCATCGCCGGAAAAAAAGAAGAAGCACCGGACCTGGTTCAGCAGATTATTGAAGACTGTCTGAAAGTCAGGGGGGATCTGGAACTCAAAGAATACATATGCTCGCTGTGATACTGACAATTTTAAAGATCATCGGTATTGTACTCCTGTGTATACTGGGGTTTGTTCTTGCTGCCCTGATACTTGTTCTGGTTCTTCCTGTAAAATACAGCATAAATGTATCAAAACAGCCTAATGAGAAGCCGGATGCCCTGATTAAGGTGTCCTATTTTCTCGGACTTATCAGAGCAAGAGCTCATTACAGGGATATTTTCGAAGCAAAGGCGAAAATTGCATGGTTTACGGTCTTTGAGATGAAAATCCCGGATAAGGATTCAGATGACAATGACGAAGACTTAAGCGGACTGGATGAGGCACTTGATGAAGAATTTCCCGATGAATCTGACGAAGAACCCATGACCGAGTATAAGGGGGGGGAATCAGAGGGAGAGAATTCCGAAAATGAAGTATCAGGTAATCATGAATACGCTGATAATCTGTCTCAGGATATGAATCATGATAATAATGATGAGGCTTTGGATGATATATGTGATTCTGAATATACTCATGCAGATGATTCTTCGGATGACTCAGGTGATGAAGAAGACGGTATTGAATCTGCTAATGGGTCAGAAGATTACGATGAAGATTCTGAAGATGACGGTGAATCCCCTCTTGATAAGATAAAATACAAGTTTTCCGAGATTTATGATAAAATAGAAAAGGTACGTTCCGAAGTCAGATATTATTGGAATATATATAATTCCAACGAAGGCAAAAACTCTATATATGCGATAAAAAAGCATTTAAAGAAGATATTTTTGAAGATACTGCCCCGTAAGATAAAAGCAAAGCTTACCTTTGGTTTTTCTTCACCGGATCTGACAGGAAAGATATACGGAATTTATTGCCTTATTGCTCACAGATTTACCCGTGATTCAGAAGTTATTCCGGACTTTGAAAACGAGATTTTTGAAGGAAAAATCACGGCAAAGGGTTATTTTAATCTGTGGGGAATCCTGATAAACGGTCTTTGCATAGTTCTTAACAGAAATGTGCTTAAGATTATAAAATCAGTAAAGAGACATAATTCAAGGAAAAACGACTCAGCAGAAGAAAGCAGCCAGGAGGCTGCTTAAGCATTCAGGAGATAGAAAATGTCCGATTTAGAGAAAAAAGAAGTGGTCGATTCCCTTTTAAAGGGTATGGATACCATACTTTCCTCCAAAACTGTTGTGGGAAGCCCGGTAACCGTCGGAGATACCACGATCATTCCACTTGTTGATGTTTCATTCGGCCTTGCAGCCGCAGGCGGAAATGAAAAGAGGAACTTTACAAAGAATACCTCCGGTGGCGGAATGGGAGGTAAGATCTCACCTAACGCGATAATTGTCATAAAGGATGGAACAACAAGACTTCTGTCCATCAAGAATCAGGATTCCATAACCAAGATAATGGACATGGTCCCCGAAGTTATTCACAGGATATCCAAGGATAAAAAGGGCGGCCCCGATGATGACGAGATCAGAGATGCTGCATTTCCCGAAGAATGATATATAGACGCAGTCGATATGGGAGTCATACATGATAGACTGGGATGATATTGTTCAAAGTGAAAATGAGGATGAGCTTAAGAAACTGAAACTTTTTCTTTTTCAGGAAAATCTGAGGCTTGATGCCGAACGCCAGAAGCTTGCTTCCGACAGGGAAGAGTTAAAGAAGCTTCAGGATTCGTTCATGAAGGACAGAGTAAGCCTGAGGGATGAGCTTAATGAGCTTAACAGACGTACAACTCAGGAAAGACAGCGCCTTCGACAGGAGAATATGTTCTTCGACAAAAAGATGGAGATTCTGAAGGACGGATTCAGAACGCTTGAAGAAGACAGACGTAAGTTTGAACGGGAAAAGGAAGAGTTCGAATCGGGAAGAAGACTTGCAATGTCAGATATACAGACGCCGGATCTGACGAATCTTTCCGAATCGGATTTTGATTCAATTGCCTGTGTGCTTTTTGCAGGTGTAAACAATCCGGGACTGCTCAGAAAAAGATACAAGGATCTGGTCAAGATCTTTCATCCCGACAATCTGGGTGGAGATGAGAGGCTGAGCAGAGCGATAAACAGATATTATAATCTAATAAAGAAATAAAAAAGGACAGGCATTAAGCCTGTCCTTAATCTTTACATTTAATCAAGCACGCTCAACGGCATTGCTGCGAAGGCATCTTGAGCAGACATGCATTCTCTTTGACTGTCCGTTAACCTTGCACTTTACGCTGAGTACGTTGGACTTCCAGATCGCATTTGATCTTCTGTGAGAGTGACTCACATTGTTTCCGAAATGGATTCCCTTGCCGCATACATCACACTTTGCCATATTCTCACCTCCCGGCGTTATTATCATTTAAGTTAATTCTATTAAGACGCAACATATGTATAATATCAAAGGCATTTACATAATGCAAGAAATATTTTTTATATTATTTTCCAATATATGGGGTATTTATGTTATAATGTCTTGCGTGTGTCCGCCATTTGCTTTTCTTTAAAGGAATACATGACAGATACACTTATCGCAAAAAGGAGGAATTTATATGAAGAGCTCTTCCATGAATACACATATGGGTAACATTGTTGTAGATAATGATGTTATCGCACAGTATGCCGGCAGTGTCGCAATTGAATGCATCGGCATTGTAGGAATGGCCGGAATAAGCATGCGTGACGGTATCGCCAAGATACTGCGCACCGAGAACCTTTCCCGCGGAATAGGTGTAAGACTCTCATCCGATCACAAGCTGATCCTTGATTTTCATGTAATCGTTGCATATGGTGTCAGCATCATGACAGTTTCAGATAATCTTATAGAAAGTGTTAAGTATAAGGTTGAAGAATTTACAGGACTTGACGTCGAAAAGATCAATATCTTTGTCGAAGGCGTCAGAGTGATCGACTAAGGAGGATCTTTAAGTGGCAGTTAAGGAGATAGATGTTAAACTCTTTGCCAAGATGTTTCTTGCAGGAGCAAAATATCTTGATAACAGTAAGGAAGAAATAAATGAACTGAACGTATTCCCCGTTCCCGACGGAGATACCGGTACCAATATGACCATGACCATCATGTCGGCAGCCAAGGAAGTAAGAGATCTTGGTGAAGAGCCCGAGATGAAGGCACTTTGCAAGGCGATGTCCGGCGGATCCCTCAGAGGAGCAAGAGGAAATTCCGGTGTAATCCTTTCTCAGTTATTGAGAGGATTCACAAAGGCTGTAAGGGATGAGCAGATAATAACTGTTCCTCTTTTCGGCGCAGCATGTACCAAGGCTGTTGAAACTGCATATAAGGCAGTTATGAAGCCTACTGAAGGAACCATTCTTACCGTAGCAAGAGGAATGGGAGAGAAAGCAGCAGAGATGATCGAAGACGGAGCTGATGATTTTGATATCATTATTCCCGCTCTTTTCGAACATGGAAATGCTGTTCTTGCTCAGACTCCCGAGCTTCTCCCTGTTCTTAAGCAGGCAGGAGTTGTTGATTCCGGCGGAGCAGGTCTGATGAAGGTCATCCAGGGTGCTCTTGATATGTATCAGGGAAAAGAAATTGATCTTACCATTTCTGATGATCCCATTGCGAAGGTTGACGATTCAAGACCAGGCAAGATAGAAGATCCTCAGAATAATATTTATCATACCGAGATGAAAGCAGTTCTTAACAAGGCTGTTAACGGTAAGATAGAATCCGATGTAAAGGCATATCTTGCTTCTATTGGAGAACTTATTTCATTTAAATCCGACGGAAGCGAAGTGAGCATCGATATGAATACTGACGATCCCGGACTTGTTCTTCAAAAGGGACTTAAATTCGGTATTCTTACAGATGTTAAGATAACCTGCAGAATTCAGCCCAAGGCTGCTGCAGAAGCTGCACCTGCAGCTCCGGAGCCTCAGGGAGAGCCCAAGGAATTCGGCTTTGTTGCAGTAAGTGCAGGTGACGGACTTGCTGATATATTCAGAAGCCTTGGTGTGGATTACGTTATTGAAGGTGGTCAGACAATGAACCCTTCAACAGCTGATATCCTTAACGCTATCGAGAAGGTAAATGCCAAGACCGTATTTGTTCTTCCTAACAACAAGAACATTATAATGGCTGCAAATCAGGCAAGGGATCTTTCCACAGAAAAGACCGTACTTGTAATTCCCAGCAAGACAATTCCCCAGGGAATCACTGCTGCGATCAATTTCAGTGAAGGTTCATCTGCTGATGAGAATGAGCAGACCATGATTGAAGCCATCGGAACCGTTAAAACAGGCGAGATCACTTATGCCGTCAGAGATACCAATATAGATGATCACGATATCAAGAAGGATGACTATATGGGTATCGGAGATAAGAAGATTCTCTCCGTTGGTACAGATATGGATACTGTAGTTCTTGAGATGATCGAGGCCATGGTTGAAGATTCTTCAGAACTTATCAGTCTGTATTTCGGATCTGATGTTCCCGAAGGAGAGGCGAATAAACTCAGAGATAAGATTGCTGAGAAGTTCTCCGGACTTGATGTTGATATACAGAATGGTGGACAGCCGGTATATTATTATATAGTATCGGTTGAATGATTAAAGATACAAAATTCTTAACGATGTATTGATTGTGTTAAGCATCTTTGCTCATGCAAAGGTTGCTTAACAGCCAATCAATACATCTATTTTTTTATTTTAGTTTTTAAATACATATATAGAAATATACCGTTAGAAAAACGAAGCAATTTAGCCGGTAGAGAATTGAAAAATATGTTGTGGTGAAAAAATCATTATGTTGGGATATTTAATGTCTTAATAGGTGGTTTGTTATTCTATATAGTGGCTTTTATAATTCAAAAGAAGGTTCAATATGAACCTTCTTTTATGCGTAAAAAAGGGCATTTATGATAGTAAACGGTAATACTCCGGTAGAGGATCTTAAGGGCGTAGGTCCGAAGACTTCAGCCATTTTTCATAGTATGGATATATGTACGATGGAAGATCTGTTAAGGCATTTTCCTCGTACTTATCTTGTGTTCGGCGGTCTTAAGAAGATAAATGAACTCAGGGATGGAGAAATTGCCGCAGTAAGAGCCCGGATTGATTCTGTCGGAAACCTCAGAAGAGTCAAGAACAAAATGACTATCTTACCTATCGAAGTAAGCGATGATACAGGTAAGATGACTATCAAATATTTTAATATGCCTTTTATGGCAAAGGCTGTAAGAGCCGGAGGATACTATGTTTTCCGTGGAAGAGTAAAGGGGACAGGTGCTTCTGTTACACTTGTACAGCCGAGAAAATATGCTTATGACGAGTATACGGATCTGTCCGGCAAGTATCAGAGTATGTACCCTCTGACTAAGGGATTGAAGAACTCACAGATGGTAAAGGCCGTACAGTCTGCACTTGAAAAGGCCGCATATTCTGAAGATTATCTGCCTGAAGATATTAAGGAAAGATACAGTCTTTGCGATACCAGCCGATCATACAGATATATCCATGTACCTGAAACCGATAAGGAAGCTGCAATAGGCAGAAGGAGACTTGCTTTTGACGAGCTTTTCTTCTTCATCATATATCTCAGGAAAAATAAGGATCTTCTAAACGATTCACCAAACACATGTCCAATGGTTGAATCTGCTGAAGTAAGAAGGTTCATAGAAAAGCTTCCCTATAAACTTACACGGGGCCAGAACAAAGCCGTTAAGGATATCATAGAAGATATGACAGGGCCGTCAGTCATGAACAGACTTGTTCAGGGCGATGTTGGAAGCGGTAAGACAATAGTTGCAATCATCGGATTGCTGAATGCAGTCGCAAACGGATATCAGGGTGCTCTAATGGCTCCTACAGAGGTTCTTGCAGCTCAGCATTATAAGACTGTTACAGATCTTATCAGGGATTACAGGCTTCCATTCAGGCCGGTTTTGTTAACCGGTTCTGTCGGTGCTTCTGCCAAAAGAAAGATATATGAAGATATCTCTTCCGGCGAAGTTAATCTTGTAATAGGAACTCATGCTCTTATACAGGATAAGGTCATATATAAGAATCTCGGCCTTGTTGTGACAGACGAACAGCACAGATTCGGTGTA
>CAMOZY010000035.1 GCA_946631295.1 uncultured Lachnospiraceae bacterium | reverse complement strand
TTTCTGCCTCCCTGAGGATCATTTCGTTCATGCCCAGTATCGCATTGATGGGAGTCCTGATCTCATGCGACATATCCGCAAGGAAATTACTCTTGGCCTTATTGGCTTCATCTGCAGAGCGTTTCTCCAGTCTGAGCATTTCCGCCTCATATTCCTGCTTCTGCTTGCCGGCATTCATTTCCTCGACCTTCTTGCCGTATGCCTGTTCGTTACGGTAGCCAAGGTAATAGAAGAATGAAATAAGTGCAAAGATCGACAGTGAAACGATTATGTTGACCGCAAGCTGTGAGTATGCTTCTTCCAGAAGGTCTGAATTTTCCACGACGATGAGGACATACCACTGTTCCATGACCTTACTCAGAAACAGTGTATATTCTTCTTCATCCACAGTGACGTTCAATATTCCCTCGGCAGATCCTATGAGTGTATCCATCAACTCAAGGCCATAAACATCCGCTGCAATCTGACCGCACAGCTCTCTGTCTCTGTGAGCAACGATCATGCCGTCCCTGTTGACTATCATGGCATAACCATTTTCGGCAACAACTGCCTGTTCGGTTATCTCCTGGATATAATCAACGATAACGTCAAGCGCCACAACACAATCATTGCCGCTTTCATCCTTTGACTGAAGAAGCTTACATATGGTAATGACAACGGAACCGGTCTGTGCATCGACATAAGGAGAAACTATGACTATCTTCCCTTCTCCTGCAACTGCTGCCTTGTACCAGTCTCTTGACTTGGGATCATAACCTTCCGGAGGAACCCATCCGTCACCGTCAAGATATTCGCCTCTTACAAAAGCATAAAGTCCTGTGAAGTTCTCATCAAAATTCTCAAACTGCATCTGAGTCTGATCGTAAATATAATTCCTGATCACATCCTGCGACTCATGACTCTGGATCATCAGATCAACCGTATCAGCCGTTACATTAAGAGTCGACTGTGCGATGGTAAGATAATTTTCAAGTTCTGCACTGAGATTTTCCGCCTTATCCTCACCGGACTGGTAAATACTCTGTACGGAAGCTCCGTAAAACAGTTTCGAATTATATATAACGGTAAATACCATCAATGCAAATGTAACAAGAAGCGTGAACAGAAGGTTGAATCTGCTCCTTTTCAGCTTTAATATTCCCTCTTCCTTCGTGCCGGCCTTATGTCTCGTTGTGATTGCATAAATGACAAGCAGAATAAGGAGTCCCAACAGCACCGATATCATGAACAATGCGATAGTGATAAAGCTGTTTACATCCATCGAGCCGGACACTTCAGGCATATCCCGCTTCATTCTGATGGCAAGATAATAACCTCCGATGCATCCGCCGAACACGATTGCGGAAACAAGCACCTGAAGAAGTGCCTGGAATCTGATCTCGGAAGGAGTTTTCTCGGAATATACAAGGCCGTAAGCTTTATATTCCTTCTTGATTCCCCATGCAAAGAACAGTTCTGTGATATATCCTGCAATGGCGGCGTAATAGTAAGGATTTAACAGATCACTCGGCCAGTCAAAGCATGATGCTGTCCACATGGTATATTCTGTCATCACGAAAAACAGTACAAGACCATGGAAATATGGATATGCAGCCGAGCCTTCTTTTTTCTTTTTCAGATAATAATGTGTGATGGACTGCAGGCAGAAAACGGCTACAGCCGTGGAAAATCCGACCTGCCAGATATTGTTAAAGATGCCGCCATACTGGATATAGATAAAAAACTGTGCCAAATTCAGCGGTATGGGGATCAGTATAAGCGGATGGAAGAATTTTTTGGAATCATGATCCCTCATCCTGATGACGGTTGCGAGCAGGACAACATATCCTACATTCCACCCAAAATAGGCAAGGAATTCGGAAACATTGGGCTCTTCCATCATGACAAGAGTATATGTCGTCCAGTAATAGTCACTCAGAAGATTTGCGAAGAAGAAACCTGCAACAAAAAGCCAGCCCTTCTTGGGCTTTTCTATATAATTATACAGACAGCTCAGCAGTCCTATTATGGCTGCCAGAAGCATCATTATATCTGTAGCAAAATCCATGTTCATCATAGGCCGGATATCACCTCTAACCAAAACCTTAAATTTTCGATAAATTTATCTATAATTTTATACCAAATGTCAAAAGAATGATACAATACCGATTAAATGTGATAAATTTTAAAATCCGTCAAAAACGGACGGAAATGAACCGAGGGACTATAAATGGCTACTTTACGTGAAGAAGAAAAGGAAAGATGGAAGGAGATCAAGGATAAACCTTTCTCATATAAGCTTGAATATTTCTGGGATTACTATAAATTCGCGGTTATTGGTGTAATAGTTGCTGTACTCGTTGTAATAGCGGTTATAAAAACGGTCGTAAACTACAGGGATTATGCTCTGTGTGTCGTTATGATCAATACCGAACCCATAACAACGGACGAAGCGGCAATAACCTGGGCATCCGATCTTGAACAGCTTCTTGATGTTGATACAGACAAATACCAGGTCTACTTTGATACATCAATAATGATCGGAAACGGTGCCAATTCAAGTGTCGAGTATGCGGCAATGCAGAAGCTGACTGCATATCTTACATCCGCAACAATGGATGTTTACATTGCAGACACGGCCATCTTCGAAGAATACTGCCAGAATGAAAATCTCTATGACCTGAGAGCTGTTTTTACCGAGGAGGAGCTGGAAGCACTTGACGGAATGATCTATTACACAGACGGGGCAACATTCGCGGATTATGATGACATCACCAATATACGAGTTTCCGAAGATCAGGCACAGTATACGGTAAACCATCATGATCCCTCGGGGATGAAAGATCCCATCCCAATGGGCATTTTCATACCCGAAGGTTCAAGGATCAGCAATTCAGGAGCCTATGATCTGCTTAAGGATTTTGAGAAATACCAGGGATACACTCCCGAACCTGTCATGGGCATTGTACGAAACTCCACACATTTCGAGTCAGCTGTACAGACACTGAGATATTTCATGAAATAAGCTAACGCCTCCCGTTCAGGGAGGCGTTTTTGTATCATAGGATCATCTGTACAGCTTTCTGTATTCTCTGGGTGAATAACCGGTTATATCCCTGAAAACCTTATTGAACGTCGTCGTGGACTGGAATCCGGCCATAAATGCGCAGTCCGTTATGGAAAGATTCTTATCAAGAAGCAGTGAAGTTGCGCTCTTAACCCTCAGACTGGACAGATATGCAGGGAATGTCATATGCATGTACTGCTTGAACAGCTTCGAAAAATAGAAAGTGCTCAGTCCGACCTGTTCGGCCACTTCAGTCTGAGTCAGCTCATTGGTGACATTTTCAACGATATAATTGCAGGCTGTATGGATATATCTCCATCCCGCTTTCGACGAATCTTCCATTTCGGCTATGTCCCTGTTTTCAGCCATCACATGCTCACCGATCTTAAGCAGTATCTCGCCGATGCAGAGCTTACATCTTGTTTCCGCAAAATGATCTGATGAATCGTAAATATCCCTGATCGTGTTCACCTTATCACGGACAAACTGTGCAAGGGCAGGATTGTTCTTAGCCGAAATATGATGAAATTCATACAGAAATCTCGATATTGAGACAAGATCGAGGTTGTTCTCGAGTATGACCGAAGGAAACTGTATAAACAGCACACTGTTCTGAGGTATCTTAACCGTCCCGTGTATCTGCTGAGGCCAAGCAAGAAGAATGTCGCCCTTATTGATCTCATAGGTCGTGTCATTGATCCGGTACTTACATCCGTCCTTAAGCGCAACGGTAAATTCCGCTGCATTATGCCAGTGCAGAGGATAGGTCTCCGGGCTCTCCTCATAGTTAAGGATTATGGATGAATGCGTATTAAAATGTATGGTCTCTTTTGATTCGTTTCCCATATATATATAATAGCAAAAATCGGGCAAAACTCAACAAAATAATGATTTTAAAAGGAAAATCAAAAGATTAGTATTATCCAAAACAAACAGGAAAAAGATATTGATCGTGGCAGGTGCGCCACAGAGGAAAACGGCATGAAAAGCAAAGAAATCGACTTTACACAGGGAAATCCGACCAATCTGATATTGTCATTCTACTGGCCCCTTTTGATGACCAGCATGCTTCAACAGTTCTATAATTTTGCTGATTCATGGATCGTAGGCAGGGGACTTGGTGATAATGCGCTTGCGGCAGTGGGCAATATGGGCTCGCTCTTCTTTCTCATTGTTGGATTTTCATTCGGAATAGCTAACGGTTTCGGCGTCATGATAGCGCAAAGCTACGGCGCAAGGAATATCGAAGGCCTGCGTCACAGACTCGCTTCCGTCATCGAACTCGGTGTCATAATATCCGTAGTACTCTCCGTACTGAGTGTGGCTTTTCTTCCCAAGGCACTGGTCCTGATGAAGACTGACGAGATCATCATGGCAGATTCTCTCAGATACGGAACCATAATCTTCGGCGGTCTGTCCACCAATATTTGTTATAACCTCTCCGGAGCGATTCTTAGATCACTTGGCGACAGCAAGACTCCCATGAAGGCGATCATAGTATCATCAATGCTCAACATCGCTCTCAATGCACTGTTCATCTTCAAGATGGGAATGGGAGTCGAGGGAGTTGCATATGCGACGATCATTGCCCAGATGGTTTCCGCGATTGTCTGCATTAACAGGCTCAGAAAGATTGAAGTGATCCGTCTGAAAAAGGAACACTTTATAAACGAAAAGAAGGAATATCTCGAACTACTTAAAAACGGCCTTCCAATGGCATTCATGAATTCCATTACAGCAGTGGGATGCATGGTAGTCCAGTTCTTCGTAAACAGCTACGGCGTAGTCTATACTGCAGCATATGCAGCATGCAGCAGATTCCTTAACCTGTTCTTCAACCCCGCATCCACTGCCGGCAATGCCATGAGTGCATATACCAGTCAGAATTTCGGTGCAGGTGAGTACCGGAGGATCAGGGATGGCCTCCACGTCTGCGTATCCATATCGGTGATCTCATATCTCATCTTCGGATCAGCCTTTGTATTTTTCCCGGAAAAGCTTGCAGGGATCCTTCTTACAGGAAACGAACAGATCCGTCTTGCTTGTGAATTCATGCCAAGATGCGGTATCATGATGATATTCGTAAATGTTCTGTTTGTCGTACGCAGCGGTGTTCAGGGAATGGGCAAGCCGATGCTTCCCATGTTATCGGGCATTCTTGAAATGGTTCTCAGGATCGTTGTCATCTCCACTCTTATGAGCAGACTCGGATTCAGAGCCACCTCATATGCCGAGATAAGTGCATGGGTCGGAGCATTCCTTGTCAACGCATTTGCATTCCATACCGCACTTTCACCCCTTCTTGCAGGTGAAAAGAAAAATGCATCACAAAACAGTCTTCTGATCCACAAAAACGGAGGAACCAAAGTACATGGCGCATTATAACAATTTCAAGCTTACAGTGTACTGTGTAGCATCCATTCTTGAGAGAATGGACATGGATACGCTTGAAAAACAGTATGAATTCATTGAAAAATACGTCGGATTAGACAAGGTATATCTCGAACCCTACAGAGGAAATGTCCTTGTAGAAAAGGATAAGATAAGGCAGATAGCCGATTTCTTCAGATCAAAGGGTGTTGAGGTTTCGGGCGGAATGACCACTGTCGTTCCAAATCTCGATGATGAGGATAAAAAGCGCCAGAGACTTTTCGGAACATTCTGTTATTCCAATCAGAAAATGAGAGACCATGTCAAAATGGTCTCCGAATACTGTGCTGATCTTTTTGACGAAGTCATTCTCGATGATTTCTATTTTACCAACTGTACCTGTGAAGACTGTATAAAGGCAAAGGGTAAAAGATCATGGGTAGAGTACCGCAAAGAACTCATGAAGGATGTCTCTGAAAATCTCATTATCGGCCCCGCAAAAAAGGTCAATCCGAATGTTAAGATGATCATCAAGTATCCCAACTGGCGCGAGTCATATCATGCAACGGGATACAGACCTGATGTCCAGAAGGATATATTTGACAGGGTTTATACAGGAACAGAAACAAGAGCAAGCGCATATCAGGACCAGCATCTTCCCACATATCTCAGCTACAGCCTTGTAAGATGGATGGATGAAGCATCTGACGGCAGGAATCAGGGAACCTGGTTCGATACATATCAGTGCTGGCCCGTGGATGATTATCTTGAGCAGGGATATCTGTCCGCATTTGCAAAACCAGAAGAGATAACACTTTTCCAGTGGACAGACCTGTACGAAAACAAGCTCGTTACTCCACTCGGATTACAGCTTACCAGAATAGACAGGATGCTGGACAAGGCAGGAAAGCCGACAGGCATCCCTGCATATATCCCCTATGCTTCTGAGGGAGAAAACCATGTGGAAGATTTCCTTGGAATGCAGGGATTTGCTCTTAATCCGACCACAAAATTCCCCGCCGGTAGAAATGTTCTTCTTACGCAGAGCTCTCTTTATGATGAAAGCATCATGGACAAGCTTAAAGCGTTCCTCATGGAAGGCGGCACGGCTTATGTAACGCCGGGATTCCTGGCAGGAGCTCCCGAAAATGAATGGGAGGATCTGAGCAGTGCATACCTTACAGGAAGAAAGCTGGATGTCACCAGGTATTATAAGACCGATGATCCTGCAGGTTATCTTGAAAATGTTCCTTCAGTTGCTTTTGCAGACATACAGCACTCCAACAACATGTCATGGTCACTTCTGAATGGCGGCGTGGGTGAATACCATACAAGCCTCTTCCTCAAGGACACTTATGGAAAGGGAAGAATGTATATCATCAATATTCCGGAGAATCCTTCAGATCTTTCCAGGATTCCGGAATGGGCGATGGACGGCATCAAGCCGGTATTTAATTATATGGGAATCTATGTCTCCGCTCCAAATGTGTCCGTCTTCCATTATGACAATGATGTCATGATCCTCTATGCACATGTTACCGGACAGGCTCATCCCATACATGCGAAGATCCACATTCACGGAGAAGAGGCAAAACTGACCCAGTATTTTGCTCCCTGGTCACCATCCGGTGAAAAAGAAATAGAACTTCAGAAGAGATCATTCAGATATGACCTTGACAGATATAATGAAATGGTCGGTGAAGTGATCCTCAATCCCGGTGAATTCTACGAATTCAAGATAGAAAGATAGTTATTTATACTGAGCTCTCTCACCACCGATATATTTAAGACGGCTGCATCCTGCCAGAATATAGGCTTCTCCAATCATCCTCTTATGCAGCTTGACAGGCACCACAACAGGCCTCATATGCATTCCTATCATAACACCGCCTATGTCTATACCTACATTTGCCTTAGACGCGATATTCTCAACGACTACGGGATCCGGTAATGAATGATAGTGCTTGGTGCCAAAAGCCCCGCCTGCCTTTTTAAAGGGAACTGCATTTACTATATCGAAGCCATACTTTTCAGCAACGGACCTGTCAACCACAAGAGCCCTGTTAAGATGTTCGCAGCACTGGACTGCAATATCATATCCTTCTCCGAAAACATCCATAAGTGCCCTGTACAGTTCTTCTGCTACTTCCTCGCTTGAGTTCTGTCCGTACATGCTTCCCTGTACAGTACTGGTAGAACAACCGACCACAAGAAGATTACCCGTCTCGGGGTGTACATTCTCCCTGACCTCCTTCATGATCTCAACTGCCTGTTCATAAATCTCGCTCATTTCATTCTCCTTGTATATACTGTCATATCTATTCTTTATCCGTTCTAAGGTCTGTCTGTCCTGCGTTTTTTATCTGCCGGCTGATCAGCTTTTGAAAGATTCCGGTACCATTATTATGGATGCCTGGCTTCCGCGGATGCCTCCTGTGTAACGATGTGACCAGTATTTGTCATGAAGACACATCGTACAGTCTTTTATTATATCAATATTTTCTTCGGATAAACCGGAATTTATAAGACTTCTTTTAAGAACGCCTTTAAGGTCGAGCATATACTTTCCGTTTTCCTTTTTGTCATACAGATCTAAGGCATCTCCATGAAGCAAATCCGTGATACCTTCTATAACCTCTTCACCGACTTCAAAGCAGCACCTTCCGATGGCAGGCCCGATGCATGCTTTGATATTTTCACAGGATGCTCCGAGTTCAAGCATTGAGTTTACCGCGTTCTTTTCTATATCCTGAACGGTACCGCGCCACCCGCTGTGAACCGCTGCCGCAACTCCGGCTTTTTCATCAGCCATCAGGAGAGGTATACAATCTGCGGTAAATATCGCAAGAGGCACCCCCGGATCAGAAGTGACATATCCGTCAGCTTCGAAAAGCGTGTCATAACCATAAGGCACTCTGGCATCCTCTTTATGCACTGTCATGACTCTTGATCCGTGCACCTGTTCACCGCAGACAAATTCTTCACATTCGATACCGCACTCCTCAAGGAATCTGCGATAATTCTCCTTCACCTTCTCCTTATCATCTCCCCTGTTCATACCGAGATTGAGAGATTCAAATACCCCCTCGCTCACGCCGCCGCGCCTCGTGGAAAAGCCGTGGGGATACGATATAAGCTTAGATCTGACAATACTCATCAGTACACCTCAGCACATACAAAAAAACTATATATTACTGCCGAGCCAAATACGGCAGATCAGGTCAATAAAGAACAAAACCGCGATCACGATAAAACATGCATTATGTATCTTAGATTCACGAAATTTAAACTGAAGCTTTTTGATTGCAGGCTGAATGAGACATATTGCAAGCCATATCAGCAGTCCGAACATCAGGGCGGGGACCAGTGCTATCCTTCCGTCAAAATTCATGAAGTATCCCGTATAGTCCCACATCGGAGTTCCAACCGTCGCATCTATTATATAGCTCGCGATAAGTTCTGCAGTCGTTGCAACGATCGTGCCGACGAGAAATACAGGCAGAGGCTTTTTAACCTTAAGCAAAGTGAATATCCCAAGTATTATGAAAAAGCCTATCCCGTATATCGGAAGCCACGGACCAAACAGAAAGCCTCTGTTTATGAATCCTCTTCGGTGGTATATCATACAGCACCATACTGATTCATACACCCATCCGAAAAAACAATATGTAAGAAAACATTCCATATTATCCCGGAATAAATTCCAGTACTTGTTTTTAAAGATATCATTCTTCATCTTTCAAAGTCTCCATGATCAC
Organism: uncultured Lachnospiraceae bacterium; assembly: GCA_946631295.1. Lineage (GTDB taxonomy): Bacteria > Bacillota > Clostridia > Lachnospirales > Lachnospiraceae > AC2028. The sequence continues at coordinate 19,162 of CAMOZY010000035.1, read as the reverse complement.
CAAATGTCTTCTGCTTTTCACCGTATATCATTTACGATTCACCAAAGACATATTTCATCTCTGGAGAATATAATAGATATGATCCAGAAGCTTCATATTACCCATGATCACAAGCGCGATACGGTCCTTGGCACGGCTCAGTCCATGGAACAGATTCATGATCCTGGCTGTTTCTCCGATGGTATCGGATTCACGGTTACGCAGGTATCTTTTCTCATCATAGTAAAATGTTTCATCCAGTAGCATCACAACCTTATCGAATTCCTTTCCCGTCACGGATCCTGATTCGATACGTGTCAAGGCTTCACCCGGAAATTCAGGGGTTATGATTTTTTCCACATTCATACTCTTATCCCATATGAACATGTATCCTTCCTTTTCATAGAAACGTATGAGATTCATGGCTTCTTCATGATCTTTTCCGTAGGATACGGATACACGTGGATATTCTCTCTTATACAGCTTGGATGCGGAAAACAGCACACGCAGGAATGTCGAAAGTTCATTGTTAAGTCTTATCTTATTGGTCAGCTTATATCCGATGAAATCTTCATGTGTTTCAAAAACCTGACTTCCGATACCTATACGTTCATATTCAGACACACAATCGACATTATCATACGATATGATCACCGGGGCATTCCACTCTTCACTGTACTTCAATATATCTTCGAAAGCCTTGTGTCCCATTCCATGACCTTCATCCACAAAGATTGCGGAATAACTTCTCAGAACACACGGAACGCTTTCCCTGTCACAGTAATAAAAGTCTGTTCGCTTAAGTCTCTCATCAAGCTGTTCAAGTTCATCCCTGTGAGCGCCGAAATGAAACAGACATACCGAAGTCTTGTGGGACAGCTGCATTGCGATATCGTATAAAAGGATGGTCTTTCCGGTTCCGGGTATTCCCGTAAAACCCTGCAGCATATGACCTTCCGATATCTTTTTCAGGATCTGTTTTCTGATATCCCTCTGCTGGAAAGTAAGGAAATACTCCTGCCTTAAGAATCTTCCGGGATCGGTTATGGGCGATATCAGATATCTGTCCTCCTTGAACAGATCCTCTATATCACCGTCATAGCAGCCATCCTGCTTATCCAGCAAAAGAGCAAGCTCTTCAAAAGTACTGTCTATAAGCTTTCCGCTGTTTGACAGTCTCAGAAGTTTATCCTGGCTGTCTATGTATGTGTAGTAATAAACGGTTTTCCCGAGAGTGGAAAGATAATACTTATTCTGCATGAGCTGCTTGCGGATCATGTCAGATGAAACGTTCCCGCTCTTAAGCTCAACGTTTACTATATAATCTTCACCAATCCTCAGAAGGTCGAATTCCTTTCCAAGCTTCTGCATTGTATAGGAATAATAAAACATCAGAGAACATGCATCATCAAGGCAGCCCTGAAGCTTTTGCGAAAAAAGTCTTAACCCCTCGATCTCCCAGACCTTGATCCTGATCGAGCGGCCGCGGTGTGACATCTGCTTTTCTACCTTTGACAGCAGTTCAGGATCATCGATCCTGGTCAAAGCATATATGTTTATGGGCTTCATACTCTTTTCACCAAGTTTGTATCATTCCCGTACATCAGGCATTAAGTAACAAGTTTCTGCATAATGTGGTCAGCCAGATATGAGGGACACTCTGCGATAACGTGAATACCGTCCTCTTCGTATTTTTCGGAGATGACATTTCCGCTATTATGGATGCGGTTAAGAAGATCTCCTGATGTATACGAAAGCGTAACATCTATAGTGCGGTCACCGGAGCGGAATATGTTTTCAAGTTCGTCAAGAAGCTCCGGGATACCATACCCGCTTTTTGCAGAAACATAAATCGTTTCACTTCCTGAAATATTTCTGACATTCATGTCGGGTCCGCGAAGATCCGATTTGTTATATACATTAATTCTCGGAATGCCCATTGCATCCAGATCTCTGAGTGTATCTTCTGTGACCTTTCGGTGGGATTCATGATTCGGATCCGATGAATCCATTACTATCAGCAGAACATCCGCGTATTTGAGTTCGGAAAGCGTGGATCTGAACGCCTTGATAAGATCATGCGGAATGTTCTCGATAAATCCGACAGTATCGGAAAGAAGGAACGGTCTTCTGCCCGGAATATCTATCTTGCGGGTAGAGGTATCAAGTGTCGCAAAAAGCATATCCTTCTCAAATACTTTCTTCTCTTCGGCCTTTTCCAAAGACTTGCTGCTAAGACCTATAAGGCAGTTCATGAGAGTGGATTTTCCGGCATTTGTATATCCGACAAGTGCAACATGCTGATAACCGTCTCTTTCTCTCCCTGAACGCTGAACATCTCTTGTATGTTCAACCTCGGCAAGTTCTTTCTTAAGTTCGGTGATGCGGTGTGATATCTGACGTCTGTCGAGTTCTATCTGTTTCTCGCCTTCACCCTTATTGGCACGGCTGCCGCCACCACCGCTCTGACGTCCTAAATGCTGCCACATTCCTGTCAGTCTTGGAAGCATATATTGAAGATAGGCAGATTCAACCTGAAGCCTTGCCTCCTTAGTTCTTGCCCTTCTTGAGAAGATCTCCAGGATAAGATTCGTTCTGTCCCAAACGGGGACTCCGACAATCTTCTGAAGATTCTTCATCTGTGCAGGTGACAGATTACCGAGACAGACAACATACTCAGCATCGTTTACTTTCACTTCATAAGCAAGCTCTTCAGCTTTTCCCGATCCTATCCAGGTTGCATTATCCGGATGTTCAAGCTTTTGTGTCACGGATACTATGACTTCAAGATCACATGCTTCGCACAGGCTGACAAGCTCAGCCATTGAATGATCGAATTCATCTTCTCTTTCCTCCAGTCTTAAACCGACTGTTATGACCGGAGTCAGTTCTTTTTCAAAGTTCGTCTCCTGAGTGTACATATCTTAACTTATCACCCATTATTTCTTTCATGATCTCATATGCCGGAATACCGGTACAGTGACAGGTATAAAAGACCGTGTCATACTTTCCCAGGTTTTCAGCCATTTCTCTGATCTCAAGGATCTGATAGTCCTTATAGTCAGTTTTTTTCATAAGGTGAAATCCGCTGATCACTGCATCCGGATCCGATCCGTATTTTCTTCTGTATTCATTCATTATATTCAGAATGCCGTTATGAGCACATCCCGAAAGCAGTACCGTTTTATCTTCTTCTCTTATTACAAGAAACTGTTCATGCCTGAAATCATCCTGTAAGTATTCACCGTTTTCAAGGCGTTTCAGTCTTGCATTCGTAAAGGGAAGCTTACCGCATTTGTCCTTAACAAACAGTGAAAGCTCATCATCGATCACGTAATCTCCGTCAGTAAATCTGACCTGGGGAAGATCCGCAATCTCCTTGTCGATACCTATATATCTGTATCGTTCTCCCTCTGCCGCTTCTCCGTCATCTGCATAATATTCACCGGTTGCGCTCCTTTGCATATAGATAAGAGCGGTATCATTTACCCTCGTAAAAGGAATGATACCTCCGGAGTGATCATAATGACCGTGACTGAGTATGACTATATCCACAAGCCTCAGATCTATCCCAAGCTTTTCGGCATTCTTCAGAGTATCATCCGAAGGTCCGAGGTCACAAAGTATACGGTGTTTTTCTGTCTCTATGTAGAAGGATAATCCGTGGGCATTTATACAGCCTGTTTTACCTTCAGTATTTTCGATGAGATTAACTATTCTCATATCGCTTTCTCACATCAGTCCAGTTTACACCCGGGACCATAACTCTTTTTACATCAGTCCCGGTTTGCACTCTCGTCCCGAATTCTTCCGATACAGTGCAAAGAGTTCTTCCGTTGCAAGTGCCATTTTGGTCACGGAAAAACTGTCTCCGTGAGGATATATATACCAGGTATCATCAAGAGTATTCAGATCAACGCAGTCTCCGTATTTTCCGAGATATTCATATTCAATATGACATGAATAAAGTGAAGGGACACTCTTTTCCATCTCTCTGAGGGTGCCATCCTCATCAGTAACTTTCACTCTGAAGCCGTTCATGTCATGTATCATGGTTCCGGAGCCGATATCGATGAATCTGTCCGCATTTGGAAGTGAGCAGGCGTGAACCTCCAATTCACCCGATGAATATGTTCCGTTTTCAACTTCAGTACGGACATTGGCTCTTTCCCATTCGTACCAGTCGGGAATATGTGTAAAAACAGTCTCCCCCTCATCTGCCTTAAGCTCACCGAGTTCCGTAAGAGTCCATTTCTTTCCGCAGGCTTTGCAGATAAGCTTATCATCCTTCGATGTCATGGAGTATTCTTTTTTGCAGGAAACGCACTGATAGAGAACCTTGTGCAAACCCTCCGCACGCTTTGGATATGTTATACGTATACCCCTGTCCTTCTGCCACTTATGGTCATCGTACTGAAAGCGTTCAACTATCGCGGCGTTAATCTCATCCACAGACAAAGTCTTGAGCTGCTCAGGTGTAAACAGAAGAGACTGCTCTGCTTCTGTAGGCTTTACGCCCCTGTCGCGCAGATTCCAGAATGGGGAATTAACGTGATGTCCGTGACAGATAAGAGTTACGACCGGAACTCCGAACAGCCTGCACATCTTTCCGAGAGCTTCCGGAAGAACGGCCGTCGTTCCGCAGAGTGAATATCTGGCTTCGGGATAGATGATGGCAATATCACCGTTTTTTATCGTTTTCTGAAGCTGTCTTATGAGAATAAGATCATTGGTGAACTTTCTCTTACATATGCATCCTACATTACGAAGGAGCTTCTCTCTTCCGATAAAGCCATCTATCGCCACAACATAATTAGCCCTTGCAGGCCATATCGCCCTGGTGGCCACCTTGAAATCCATGAATGCGTTATGATTACAAAGAAGAACATATGGAGGCTTTATTCCCTCCATGCCCGTTTTTGTTATGACAGCCTTATGCTTTATGACGTCCGGAAGACTTAAGGCAAGTGTCAGCGGACGCAGATACCATTTCGTCCTTACCGGAGGCAGGGACATATCAAATCTCTTAAAATCATCCATCTTCTGTAACTAAAACTCTCCCTTCAGTGTGGGAAGGTTTATAAGTGCCCTTTTCGGTTCTGATACTAATTATACTAGCATTTATCATTTCTGTCCGAAATAATTCTATACGTAGACTTCTCATTTGATACATCCTCAATTCAGTTATTCTTTAACAGAAAGTGGCTTGTTACCTCCGACAGAAAGTACAGAAAGCCTGCATTTGACGTGCTGAGGGAATTTTACGAAATTTTATCATAGCCTCTCACCCCTGCACACTGTTCATCCTTGCATAGGTGCCGCCAAGTGCAATGAGTTCTTCATGTGTACCCCTTTCGACTATATGGCCTTCCTCTATAACAAGTATCTGGTCTGCATTACGAATGGTCGATAATCTGTGGGCTATGGCAACAATGGTTCTTTTTCCGGAGATATTGTTAATCGCTTCCTGGATCTGCTTTTCCGTTTCCACATCAACGGAAGCTGTAGCCTCATCAAGTACTATTATCGGAGATCTTCTGAGTATTGCACGCGAGATTGCAACCCTCTGCTTCTGTCTGCCCGAAAGCCTCAATCCTCTTTCACCGACAAGAGTCTGGTAGCCGTCAGGCATGTTCATTATATCCTTATGGATATTATCTTAACGGCATGTAAAATAGTATCGTATTTTTATCTTCTATTGACCGGTTTTTGGTTTATTCCCTGTTATTGAACAAAAAAAGTATATATTTTTGTGACCGGGACGATCTTAAGCCCGTCATATATGGCAGAGGGGTACAGATCCGGTACGGCCGGAACAAAGTACCGGAATTAGCGGAGGATCATGATTATGAAGAAAAATATATTTGGAAAAGGATTAAAATGCTACGTCAGTCTGGCTCTTGCGGGAATGCTCATGCTTTCCGCATGCGGATTAAGTTCAGATGTACCGGTGGATGAAGACATACCTCAGTATACCGAAGAAGAGATCAGTGACAGGATAGCACATGTCGGAAGACATTATGATGGTCTGGATGATTATTCCAAGGATTCTATTTTTTCAATTTTCAGTACTTCAGGTAACAGCTACAGTAACGGCGGTATGGTTATGTATGAGGCAGCAGCGGTCAGTGATGAGGCATCCGATGCAGTCGGCAGCGTGAACAGTGCCGTCAGCAGTTACAGAGAACCCCTGTCGATCGATGAGCCCTGGAATACCGAAGGCTATAATCAGATAAATGAATCCGGTTTTATCAACACCGGTTCCAACAGATTCTCCACCTTCGGAGCCGATGTCGATACAGCTACATACTCCAATTTCAGACGCACGGTTTATCAGCAGTATGAATGGGATAAGGAAGGATACTCTTACGGAGGACTCGATCCCAGCGCGGTCAGAATAGAGGAAATGATCAATTATTTCAATTATTCCTATCCCGAAGCTGAGGATGGTGAAAAATTCTCTGTCAGCCAGGCAATAGTTCCATGTCCGTGGAATGAAGATACCCTCCTTTACAGAGTAGGTGTAAGAGCTGAGAAGGTGGACATCTCAGGCGGAACCAATATAGTTTTCCTGGTTGATACATCGGGATCAATGTTCTGGAACAACGGTCTTCCCCTTGCTCAGAAGGCATTGAAGACTCTCCAGGAAAGCCTTACAGAAAACGACAGAGTTTCGATCGTAACATATGCGGGAAGTGCTTCCGTTATCGCAGAAGGTCTTACCGGAGACATGCATCAGGAGATCAAGCATGCCATCAACTCTCTTGAAGCAGGCGGTGGAACAAACGGAGAAGGCGGAATAATCAAGGCTTACGAAATTGCCCAGAAATATTTCATAGAAGGCGGCAATAACCGTGTCATCCTTTGCACAGACGGTGACTTCAATCTGGGAACCTCTTCCGAAGCAGGCCTCATCGAACTGATCGAGGAAAAGAAGGAAACAGGTGTATTCCTCTCCTGCCTCGGATTTGGAACAGGCAATTACAAGGATGATAAGATGGAAGCACTTGCAGATCACGGAAACGGCAACTACTTCTATATCGACTGCACAGCAGAAGCTGAGAAGGCACTTAAGAACGAACTCTGGTCAACACTTTATACCGTAGCCAAGGACACCAAGTTCCAGGTTGAATTCAATCCCGAGACCGTAGCAGCCTACAGGATCATCGGATACGAAAACCGTCAGATGGCAGCTGAGGATTTCTCAGACGATACCAAGGATGGCGGCGAAGTCGGATCAGACCAGACCGTAACCATACTCTATGAGATAGTTCCCGTCGGATCGGATTTTGATGTACCCTCAGTTGAATCCAGATACGGAAATAACGAAGAATCATACATTACCGGATCCGATGAATATTGTGTACTTAACATCAGATATAAGGAGCCGGACGGCAACACAAGTGAGCTTAGTACTTATCCCGTTACAACATCAATGTTTACCGAAGAGATGGACTATGATACCTCATGGGCTGCAGGTGTTGCACAGGTAGGAATGCTTTACAGAGGATCCGAATATGCAGGTGATTCCGATTACGACGACATAATCGAAAGACTTTCCGAAGATCCCGCAGTCATGACTGATGATCTGAAAGCACAGTTCATATACATTGTTGAACTTCTTGAAAAGATAGACTAAAGATTGATAGGTCCAAAGAGGGCTTTACGTTTCACCCGAAGCGTAAAGCTCTTTTTTATTTTGCCACAGCCTATACGTTTGGTATAATATTTTTTATACTATTCATACTGATGGTGTATTCATTAAATACATCCCCTGCAATATAATGCAGACATAAGGAACACAAAAGGAGAAATGATCATGAAAATGAATCTGGCCGAAAATATAAAAACTTTCAGAAAAAGCAGAAATATGACTCAGGAACAGCTGGCAGAGATTTTAGGAGTAACGGTGGGGGCGGTACATAAATGGGAAAACAGGCTTTCCACACCGGAACTGAGTCTTATCATCGAGATGGCTGATCTTTTTGATGTATCTGTAGATGTTCTTATCGGGTATGAAATGAAGGATAACCGGATAGACGCACTCGCAAAAAGACTGTTGAAATACATCAGCAGCGAAGACCGGGACGGACTGAGAGAAGCAGAAAAAGCTCTCAGAAGATTTCCGAATTCATTCAACATCGTTTATGTATGTGCGGTCATGTTCATGATCTTCGGAGGAAAGGATAATAATGAAACGCTGTTAAAACATGCATCCGAATTACTTGAAAGATCCCTGATCCTGCTTCCGCAAAATACCAACCCCGCGATCAGTGAGATTGGAATCTACGAGTATATGTCCACTGTCAGGATCATGCTCGGTCAGGGGGACAGGGCCGCAGAACTATTAAAAGAGCACAACAGTGAGAGAATCTACAGTGATCAGATAGGATTCATTCTTTCACTGATAAGCAAACGCCCTGCGGATGCCCAGCCATATTTGTCGGAATCACTGATCGACTCGATCACAAAAATGATCAGAACTGTCATCGGAAAAGCATATGCATATATTCAGAGTGGCGATAACAAATCTGCAGAAAAAATCCTGATCTGGGAACTTGAGAATCTTGAAAGTCTTAAACAGTCAGAAACAACCGGAATACTTGACCAGCCCTGTTCATACCTCTATGCCATGCTTTCTTATGTGTATCTGAAAAACGGACATAAAAAGAAAGCCGGAAAAGCCCTTTCATCTGCATGCGAAATGGCAAAAAGATTTGATCAGGATCCGACTTATGATGCCGGTTCAATACCTTTTATCGGTAACGGAGAACACTTCGAATTTCACTTTATCCTTGGAAGCACGGCATTGGAAAGTATTGCCCATGTGGTAAAACTGATCGGTGATGATTCGATGACAGATTTATGGAAGGAGATATCGGAAAATGAATAATGTCTTCCGTAACAGAAACTTTTGTCTTGTCTTTCTCGGTGCTCTCGTATCTGAGATAGGCGCACTGCTCTACAGCTTCGCTGTAAGCTTCTACATTCTGCAGATCAGTGGAAACAGTGCCTTTATCCAGGGATTATATCTTGCTCTTTGTGGTGCTGCGATGCTTGTGTTCACGCCGGTTGGCGGAGTACTGGGCGACCGCATGAATAAAGCAAAGATCATGTACACCTGCGATTTTATAAAAGGCGGAACAATAATTCTTGCAACAATCCTGATGCTTGTTTTCAGTTCAGCTAACGCTCATATAGTTATTCTTTTTATACTTGGGATGATTGGAAATGTGATCAGCGGAATCTTCAATCCGGCTGCAGGAGCGCTGATACCGCATATTGTGGAAAGCGATCAGCTTCAGCAGGCTAATTCCTATTTTACGATAAAGAATTCCGTGGAGGGAATACTCGGTGTAGTTCTGGCAGGAGTTCTATATGCTGCGCTGCCGGTCCACATACTCTTCTTCATGGTGGGAGCATGCTTCATAGCATCCGGCATATCCGAGATGATGATCAGATACAGCCACGTGCAGCGCGATGGACAGCTGACTCTGAAGGTGGCGTTTGGTGATATGCGTGACGGATTAAGTTACCTGAAAACTCAGAAAGCAATCCTTGCATTACTTGGATCTGTACTGTTCATCAATTTCTTCCTGGCTCCGATAACCGGTAATTTTATTCCTTATTTTGTCAGGACTGATCTGGCAGGCGCCCCATCCTACCTGCTTGATAACATTCTGACCCCTGAGCTTTGGTCATCCGTAATAAGCGTATGTATGGCAATAGGTTCACTGATAGGTGCTGCAGTAATGAGTACACGAAAGCCTGCCGAAAAATGCGGAGCTGCTGTTACCAGAAGACTATGCGCCAATGCAGCCGTGATAATCCTTCTTGCACTTTCCTACTTTATTCTTGTAGACCGCGGAAATGCACTGAACATATTCCTGCCGATGTTCTGCATTGGCGGAGCCGTTTCCGGCATACAGATCACATTTGTCAACATCCCCATCTCCACTGCCATAATGCGCATCGTGGACAAGGACAAACTCAGTAAGGTCAACAGTATCATCAACATAGGCACTCAGGGAATGATCCCGATTGCGTCAGTCCTTGCGGGAGGGATACTCCAGGCATTCGGATCGTCTGCCCTTCTGTTCTTCTCCTCAGCCGGATTTGCAGTAACTGCAATTCTTCTGCTTCTGAACAAGCCTGTTAAAATGCTATAAGAAAAATTTTATTCATATGGCAGGCTCAGAATCTTATTATTTCAAGATCATTCATATCTATCTTATCGACCTGTCTGGCAGGCTTTCCGAGAGGCAGTTCCTTACCCGGTCTGATAAAGACAGGAACTTCATTCAGCCCAACCTTTATGTAATGATCTCCTTTTTCAAGCACTTCCGTATCATAGTCGTTATAGCTTCTGAACCTTACAAGCTTCATATCCTCAGGCAGATATACATATCTGCCTGTTTTATTCTGCTCATAAACGGGAGCAATCATTATGCTGTCACCGACAAGAAGCTGATCTTCAACTTCACGGCATCTTTCATCATTCCTGTATTCAAAATACAGCGGCTTCATATACATGCCGTTGTCATTTACTGCTTTCACGAACTCAGAATAAATATATGGGATAAGGGCATATCTCAGTTCAATCAGATTTTTGAAATCTTCTTTTCTCTCGAATCTGTACAGTTCCTGATCTCTTGTTCCAAGGGCAGAATGATTTCTGAAAAGTGGTGTGAAGATTCCGAATGCTATCCACCTCATCATAAGGTCCTCGGTAGTGTTTCCGCCAAAGCCTCCGATATCAGCTCCGGAGAACAGGAATCCGTTCATATTCAGAGCAGGCATCATCTGTAAATTCAACAGAAGATGGCTCCACCTTGAAGTGTTGTCTCCGGTCCAGACCCCTCCGTATCTGTGCATTCCGGTATATGATGCTCTCGAGAACATAAGTATCTTCTTATCCGGATCCATTCTTTCAAATGCTTCGGATGCGGACCTTGTCATATAGAAACCGTACAGATTGTGGACTCTGTCATGTCTTACTTTCCTTCCGTTAAAGTCATGCCAGAATCTCCTGTAATCCTCGGGATTATTTGCTATCGAACCTACCACATCCTTGAAATCAAAAAATCCCCAGATATCCATTTCCTTATTTTCAAATTCTTTTACCTGGGAAAAAACTTCCTTCAGATGATCCTCAGTGTAGAATATCGCAGGCTCATTCATGTCATTCCAGAAGCCTTCAATTCCGGCATCAGTAAGACACCTGTATTTATCTCCAAACCACTTACGGGCTTCTTCATTCAGAAAATCAGGGAAGTGCACCTTGCCGGGCCATACTGCGGCAACAAGGTCGGTGCCGTCTTCTTTTTTACAGAAATACCCTTTAGACTTACCTTCTTCATATACATCGTAACCGTCTTCAATCTTGACTCCGGCATCGATGATCGGAACAAGATGTATACCTTCTTCCTTCATCTCCTTAACAAAATTCTCAAAATCAGGGAACCTGTCAGGATTGACCGTAAAGTCCTTGAAATCCTGCATATAATCTATATCCATATAGATCATGTCAAGCGGAATTCCCAGTTCCTTATAGGAAGCCGCAACTTCTCTTATGTCATCGGCCGTTTTATACCCCCATCTGCTCTGACCGTATCCGAAAGCCCATACGGGAGGAACATAACTCTTACCGGTAAGTACTCTGAAAGACCGGACTATTTCCAGAGGGCTGTTTCCATTTATAAGATAAAATGTTGTATCATTGTACTCCGGATGAATACTCATGACATTCGTGTCAGAATATCCAATGTCAAAAGTGACACTTCCCGGATTATCGATAAAAATCCCAAAGCAGCTCTTCCCGTCATCAAGGATCAGGAAATTCTGAGAAGCATACAGTGACGTCTTATTATCATCATGGGCGGGGTCATCGGAGTTGTTACTGACATAGATCCAGCCTCTTTTATTGATACCGCGAACAGTTTCTCCGAGACCGAATATCATATCCTTTTCATTCAGACCGTAATATAATGTCTGAGCATCAGCATCATATCGGAATCCCTCGGGAATACCTGTTCCGCGCTTTGTCTCTGAAACAACCGCACCGGTATCATAAGGTTCTCCGAATTCATATTTAACGATGTTATCAATTTTCATGCTTTTTCCTTTTACAGTCAAATTTTCAAGTGCAGGTGTCAGCCCCTGCATAATGGATTATACAGTTTATGGTCTTCCATTTCTACATGGTATCCTCACAGCCAGAACGGAATTAAGCCATCCACGCAAAAACATGCTATAATACATTATTAAGATATAATTATTTTTGAGGTCAGTACAAAATGGATCTTCAGAATTTTGTCGATAATATAGTTCCTGTAAGCTGCGTTCTTTCCGTAGAAAAAAAGCCCGATGGCACCTGCGGTAAGATCAGAATAGTGTGCGGTAATCGTGCCTACATTGATTCCCTGAAGTCTGATGACCGGACAGGAAGCAGGATGTTTAGCCACGAGCTTGTACCGAATTCGGAATATGAAAATTATTTTCCCAAGAATCAGCGTTTCGAGGAAGACTGCTTCAGAGCAGCTATAGAGAAGGAACCTATACATACATATGTACAATCCGATCATTTTGGTGCATTGCTCAATATATTTATGATGCCGCTCTGCTCTGACCGGAATGATGTAGGATACTGTCTATACTCCATGATGGTATCAAGTACCAGCCAGAACGGTACGATGTCCAGCCTGTCTAACGAGACTGCTGCCGAGGTCCTCAATACATGCATCAAGCTTCGCGGAACAAGCGATTTTGTGGGTACGATAAACGATGTCGTTGCGGACATACGCAGAATATGCGATGCAAGACATGTGTGCCTGCTGATGGTGGATTATACAAAGCGCAGCTGCTTTATGCTCGCCCAGGCTTATGCCGATTCAGCAGTAAGAAAATCCATGAATCACTGGCAGGATGAAGAACATTTTGAACTTGTTGAAACATGGGCAGATATCATCGATGATAAATCCTGTCTGATCGTCCGGAACGAAGACGATATGCTTCCCATAAAAGAGAAGAATCCCGGGTGGTATCAATCACTGCACAACGCCTCTGTTGACAGCATCGTTCTCTTCCCTTTGAGAGCGGCAGGAAGCCTGATAGGATACATCTGGGCTACCAATTTTGAGATAATGCACACAGTACATATAAAAGATACCCTTGAGCTGACTACCTTCTTCCTTGCTTCTGAAATCTATGATTATCAGTCAATGAACCGTCTCCAGAGGATGAGTACGATTGATGAGCTGACAGGTGTCATGAACCGCAACGCCATGAACAATCGCGTGGATTTATTGCACTCAGCCCCGGAGGGCGAAGGCCATAATGTAGGTGTGATATTTGCCGATCTGAACGGATTAAAAACGGTAAACGACCGCGATGGTCATCAGGCCGGAGACCTGATGCTCAAGAACGCAGCAATGGCACTTCAGAATGTATTTATCGGAGACGAGATCTATCGTGCAGGCGGGGACGAATTTGTGATCATACTTCCGAACGTAAGCCAGGAAGATATTGAACAGAAAGTCGAGTCCCTGAGAAGCATCTCAGCCACTTATGGCAATGTGAGTTTTGCAATAGGCAGCAGTCTACAGGACGACCTGAATAAAATCCATGATGCCCTCAGCATAGCAGATAAAGCCATGTACGAGGACAAGGATCACTTCTACAGGACCCACCCCGAATTGGACAGAAGAGGTTCATCACGCTAAATACCTGAATAACAAGAGCCCCGGCGCTGGTACCCGGAATCTTGACATCACGGTTGACATACATCATAGCGGTGATAGCAAGTATTATCATCACCGATATAAAATTGGCTGAAAAACTCCTATCTCCACTCCTCAAACCCATATCCATTAGACGAAAGCTTGTCAGGAACGAGAGATTTGAGCAGAATTATTAAATCATCATATTGTTCCTGAGGAATGCTCCACCATCTCACTACAGGATTCACAGGCGGCGCTTCCTCTTTAAAATAGCCCAGACAAGGGCTCACAGACACTAATTCCTTATAATCAATATCATAATTCTTATAAATACCCTCTAATTCGGCATTATCTAAAAAGACTATATCATACCAGCCATCCTCTGTTTCCATCCTGAGGCTCCACCTCCTATTTACGAAAGCATCGCCTTCCATCGCTGGAACCGTTACAGGTCTATAATAATTATGTTCGAGAACCGTCTCAGGAGAAATGTATATTGAATTTACATACTTTAAAATCCTGGAGATCTTCTCCTCGTCAGTATATGAGCCGTAGTATAAAGAAGAATTACCTATTATTATCTTACTTACATCACCAGGGACCATCACACCGTTTTCATTCAGACTGACATATCCAGGATAACGGTTACCGATATACTTCCTTCCGATTAGCAGGATGACTACAAGTATCGCAACATACGCGATACATTTAAGGATCGGAAATGCATTTATCTTTCCTTTGAGTTTAAATGCCACAGAACAGATTGAAAATATGGTGAATCCCAGAGCAATCCAGAAACAGACCGGATAATAGATAAACATCATGGAAAAAGCCGTGATACCCTGAACGATACCAACAATGAATGTGACCCATCCCATTTTTACCGTAAACTTTTTAAGCTTATCCGGATCCTCATATCTGCTCATGAACTTATCAGAAAGTTCCAGCGGATTCAGTTTCTTTTTCCCGCTTGCATACATCAGTCCCGTGACGATGCTGAACACGCACAGCAGCGCATAGAATGATCCACAGATTGTAAGCAACACCTTATCCATACTTTCCTTACACCACCATTTAAAACATGATTAAATAAATAGTATCTCCGTCACGGCTGATTAGCAATATATTATATCTTCACTGCCAATGACAGATGTCCGAAACTATACGGTTTAATCCGCTCTTTCCCGCGATCAGTTCCATTCCGTCCAGTTTCAGGTTGTTGACGTCCGTTACAGTTACCATTAGTGATTCCTCCTTAACTCAAAAAAAGACAAAGACGCCTAAAACAAGACCTCTTTGCCTTTGCAGGGATTATAGCATAGCTCGGGATATTTGTCATACTTACTTATTCAGTGTAATATTATTATCGTGCTTAAATGCACGATAATAATCATTGAAGATCAATGGGAGAACAATAATGCTTGAAGTAAGTCATGTAACCAAAAAATATGGCAAGACCATCGCCTGCGACGATGTCTCTTTTACACTGGATTCCGGGAGCCTTACGGTTCTGCTCGGCCCCAACGGTGCCGGAAAAAGCACCATCATCAAATCGATAATCGGATTTCTGAAATACACCGGAACAATAACCGTTAACGGAATTCCCAATAAGACTTCCGAGGCAAGAAAGATCATGGGTTACATCCCCGAAATTCCTTCGCTTTATCCCACACTTACAGTTGCAGAGCATATGGAATTCATCGCCAGAGCTTATAAAATGACTGACTATAAAGGAAGGGCAGACGAACTTTTGGATCGTTTTGAGTTGTCCGATAAGAAGAAGAAATTCGGAGATGAGCTTTCCAAAGGAATGCAGCAGAAGCTTAATCTTTGTCTCGGACTTCTACCCGATCCCCAGATAATACTTCTTGACGAGCCTTTATTGGGACTTGATCCTCATGCGATCAAAGAGCTTAAGAAATATATAGAGGAAATGCGTCAAGCCGGAAAGACAATGCTTGTATCCACCCATATCATAGACAGTGTGGATATGCTTTGGGATAGGTCCGTAATAATGCAGGGCGGCAAAGTCAGGGCAAATGTTTCAAAAAGTGAAATAGACGGCAGAAATATTACCCTGGAAGATCTTTTCTTTGAGGTGACCGAAGGGATCGAGAAGCAGGATGTCAGCATGTCCGAAAATCCCGAATCCTCAGAAGCCGGGGAGGGTTCCGCAGAATGAGACCCTTTCTATACTATGCAGTTCATACGATCATAAATACACTGAAAAAATTATTTAAAACCTGGCTTGTGTTTTTTTTCGTAATATTTGTCGCCGCAATACTGGTAGGTATCGGAGTCGGTACTGCTGTCAGTAAGATTTCCGATACCATAGAGGAAGAAACTGTGACGGAAGAACAGGTTGATGAAGAAGAGGATACACCATCCGGATTAGAACTCTTTATGGAGGAACACGACCTGGACAAAGCCGGCATTACCGATCTCATAGTAACGGCAGCATTTTTTCTTATGATTACTATGAGTATGATGGGCGCCGATAAATCCGGACAGTTATTTAAGCCTGCGGATGTAACTCTTTTATTCCCGTCACCGATGAAGCCGCAATCTGTGCTTATGTTCAGACTGATGCTGAATCTAGGACTTAATCTGTTCCTTGCGATTTATATGCTTTTCCAGCTCCCGAACCTGATACTTAATGCGGGATTCAGTGTTTGGGGTTCATTTTCGATAATCATTGCCTATGGCCTTGTAATGGCTTTCAGTACTCTTGCACAGGTTACCATTTATACCGTGTTCAGCAAGGGTGAGGGCAATAAAAAGAAAAATATCGGAAAGATCCTTTTAGCTTTTTATGTGATATTGGGAATAAGCTTTATTATTTATCAGAAGGCCACAAATACAGATATAGCAACCGCAGCTGTAGCTTTCTTCGGCAATAAGAATACCTTCTGGATACCTTTTTACGGCTGGCTCAGAGGAATGGTTTATTTTGCCGTGACAGGCGAAAATACAAAGTCCCTTATCTATATGGCACTTTTCATCATTGCCTGTATCGTACTTATATTTGTTATCTGGAAAACTGATGCGGATTTTTACGAAGATGCCATGTACTCTGCCGAGAAGATGTCCAAGCTGGTCGAAGAGTCCAAGAATTCCGCAAAGGGTGGAATCATAACAAGAGAAAAGAAACGAAGCGATAAGATCGAAAGAGACGGATTCCATTACGGTTCGGGAGCAAACGTATTTTTCTATAAGGCGCTCATGAACAGATTCCGTTTTTCGTTTTTGAAGATTTTTTCAAAAACCATGGTGATCGGACTTGCAGCGGCGTTTTTTTCCGCATATCTTGTCATGGACAATAATATCGGAATAGATAGATTTATCGTTCCCGGATCGGTGCTTCTGATGATCACTTTTTATCGCACACTCGGAAATCCGCTTCAGGAGGATCTGTCCAGAGAGTTTTTTGTACTTGTTCCGGACAGTGAACTTAAGAAGATATTATATTCTTTGCTCGGATGCTTTGCAGTGAATGCAATAGATCTGGTACTTCCTCTCGCAACTTCTGCGATAATGCTGAAGACTTCACCGCTTACCGTACTTTGCTGGTTCATTTTTATAATGAGTGTATCGGTTTTCGGAACTTCGGTGGGAGCTTTTATAAATATATCAATACCTTTGGAAAGTGCTCAGTCCATAAAGGCTATGGTCCAGATAATTTTTATATATTTCGGAATAATACCTGCCGCAGTATTTGTGGTTGTCGGAATTATACTTAAACAAATGCTGCTCTTTGTAGCCCTGGGTGCGGTTGTCAATTGTGCTTTAGGTTTTCTCTTTATACTAATGTCACCCAGATTCCTTACCAATCGCTGAAAATGCTCCGCTCAATCAAGAAAACTCCCTTACTCTTCAATCTTTCGATTGACAGATAAAGGGAGTTTCTTTTTGTTTCTTTTTTCGACGCATTAAATACATTCCGATTACAATTCCAATCTCGTGCAGATATAGCTGTAACTTTATTTAAAATATTCTACTCCGTTCACTTCCACTCCCACATATTCATCGGGATCTATAAACTCTCCTAAGATAAGGTAGGCCCGATCATCCGATTTGCAAAGATGCATGCGTCCGTTACTTCTTTCCAGAGTAACTCTTTCTCCGGTATCCTTTATAAAGGTCACGGCTCTCAGTTCCGGAATTAATGATGGATCATCGGCATAAAGCTCAAAAGAAGACATATATACCTGTCTGCCGTCGCTGCTGTATAGTGTATTGCATGTGACATTTGGTGCAAAGCTTGCAGTGAAGCCGATTCCGTCAAAATAATTGGTGTAATCTCCGGGAAATGTATGAATATCATTCATATAAAATTCCACGTGGATCTCTTTTTCAAGATCTATCCCATCACATTCGATGATCGAAGACTTTCGGATATCTTCACGTCCTCGGATCTCGCTAAGATCCTCATAACCATAACTTCCAAATATATAAGGGATTGATATATCCTGTATTCCGTGAACCGGTCCTTTACTTCCGTCTGCATATGACAGACATCCGTAAGGCCAATAATGCGACCGGTTAAAATGCCCCCTTCCTGTTTCACTGATTGCCTCAGCTGTATAGATGATCATTACGTTATGACCATCAGAGAGCAACATATCCAGTGTTACGCGGAAGTCATCATTTTCCATAACCTGATTCATTACTGCATCGGGATTGTGTTGTTCGATCAGATCAGCCCCGGCTATATAATGTTCAACATTATCACGATGAAGGAATGCGTTTATAGTAAATGCACATATCGGTACAGCTATCAGCAGGGCTGCAGCTATAATTGCAATTTTATATGACCATTTTGTCCAGCTGACACTCGTTAGATTCTCAGATTCAGATATATATTTTTCATCAATTCCGTTTATAGCCTGGACCATATCTATTTCATTCATATCGATACTCCCTTCTTCTCCAGATACTTTCTAAGACTCTCTCTTGTGCGATGAAGTGATGTTTTTATCTTGCTTTCGGAAAAGCCATATCTTTCGGATATCTCGGATATACTCTCACCAAACCAGTAGTGCCTTACGAAGATCATTCTTTTATCTTTTGAAACAGAACCGAGAAATTCATTTATCAGTGTTTTCAGCGTTTCATCAGATATTTCTATCGTTCTGAACGGATCAGGAATGCATTCTTCCATTTCATGAGTCAATTCTACGACCATCCCATCCCGCTTGGACGTATTGTTTTTTCTGATGATGTCGATTGCTGTATATCGGCATATCCTTACCAGAAACGGATACAGATCATCCGGCTTATTTGGCGGTATGGATCTCCAGGCTTTCAGGAAAGTGTCATTCACACACTCCTCTGCATCCCTCTTGTCGGAAAGAAGCGTCGATGCCAGCCGATGGAGTTTTGCAGAATATTTCCGGGTTGCATACTCAGAAGCCTCTTCCCTACGTGCCAGATACAGTTCCACTATTTCATTGTCTGTCATAACA
>CAMOZY010000034.1 GCA_946631295.1 uncultured Lachnospiraceae bacterium | reverse complement strand
GAGACTTAAGTGCGAACTCATCGAGCTCTTCTCTGGTGAGGTTCCACTCTCTTGCTACGTTATCAGCGGTTGTGATCATGTGATAGTCGTTGAATGCATCCCAAAGAGCATCCTTAACCATGGTATCAACAAGTCCGCCCTGGCTCTGGCTGGGCCACATCATACGATATCCGTATCTTCCGTTAGGGATTGCGAAAGGAGCCATGGACATGTTCTCCATACCGCCTGCGATAACGACATCAGCGTCACCTGCCATGATCATCTGTGCAGCCTGGTTAACACAGTTAAGTCCGGATCCGCAAACAACGTTCATGGTAACAGCGGGAACCTCGATGGGAAGTCCTGCCTTGATGGATGCCTGACGGGCAACGTTCTGTCCAAGTCCTGCCTGGATTACGCATCCCATATATACCTGATCAACATCGGAGGGTTTAATACCTGCACGATTTACAGCCTCCTTGATAACAATTGCTCCAAGATCTGCAGCGGGGGTCGTTGAAAGCGATCCGCCCATAGTTCCGATTGCGGTACGACATGCACCTGCGATTACAACCTTCTTAGCCATTTTTTTACCTCCGAAATTGAAATGAATCTGAGATTGTTATTTTTTTGTCAGACCATTTTTGATTTTACCATAGCGCACGTTCAAATACAATGAACCCCGGAAGAAAATTTTCGCAGATTAGTGCCAGAGTAAAATCCTTATACTATATGTAGATTTACGGAAAACAATACCTGTGCAACAAAATGCCGGGGCATATTATTTCTGCTCATTGGCCCTCACAAAAAAGACCTTACCCATTTCTGAGTAAGGTCTTTAATATCTGATTCCGTTTTATACTTCAGGCTCGATGAGTCCGTAGGTATCTCCCTTACGCTTGTAAACAACATTGACCTGATCGGTCTCAGCGTTGATGAACACGAAGAAGTTGTGTCCGAGAAGATCCATCTGCATGCAGGCATCTTCGGGATACATGGGCTTGATCTCGAACTTCTTGCTTCTTACGATCTTGATACCCTCTTCCTCAGCCTCATCAGCAGGTGCATAGTCTGCAAGTTCGCCTGCTGCCTGGTGTCTGTCGATTATCTTATTGCGGTATTTCTTGAGCTGTCTCTCAATGATCTCCTCGACAAGATCGATGGAAACATACATATCACTGCTGGACTGCTCGGAACGGATAATGGTTCCTTTTACGGGAATCGTAACCTCAACCTTCTGCTCCTCCCTCACAACGGAGAGCGTAACATGTGCGGTCGTATCTTCATCAAAATACTTGGACAGCTTGCCGATCTTATCCTCGACCGAAGCCTTAAGTCCTGGTGTAACATCAATGTTCTTACCGATGACGACAAATTTCATATGCATCCCTCACCTTCTTCAGTACTCGAAAGCAGCCATACGGGGCCGCTATAGTACCGGGTATTTCGCGTATCATACAGGCCTCACACGCTTTTGTTAAGATAACACAGGCCGGGTACGATGTAGCGATAAAATAATATTAGCACAGTGGAAAACGTTTTTCAATCCAAATATCCTGCAAAAATCGCTTTGATCCCTTTTACGAAAGTATCATATCCGTCCGGAAAAGAACCCGCACCTTCTGCCCAGAGGATATTTCCTTCAGAATCTTCAGCCTCAAAGGAAAAACCTTCCTCAGAAGCTCCATCCATCTCATCGAAGCCGTCCCACTCATAGATTCCGCATTCCTCTGCAAGCTTCATCACGTCGTTCCACTCACCCTTGGAGATCCCGGCCTCTACTATCGGATCACCCATGGAATCATACCAGACCATTTCAGGACCATCATCTCCCTGATTAACAAAAACGGACCAGATGTCGTCTTCATTTGCTCCCATGTTTTCGAATCTTATAGATAAAAATCTGTCTTCAGCCATAATGCAACCTCCGGGTATTTTTTTGCGGATGCGGAAACTCTGATAAAAAAAACTCCGCACGACACATCTTATGTCATCATTATATCCGTATACAAAAACCCTGCAACAGTCAAAGCCCCTGTTAAATAATTAACCCAATTTCTTATAGACATAGTATGAAAAACTGTGTGATAATTATTTACACGCTTTTGAAAACTCATAAAGGAGATTTCAGTATGAATACAATTAAAAATCTGGACATGAAATGGAAACTGTTTCTGATAACCATCCCTCTTGCGATTGCTATCATCATATCTGTTCTTTTCGCCGGATATAAGATCAATACCACTGAGCAGGAACTGACCAATGTGTATTTCACAACACTCTACACGGTCAACAGCGGGCTGGTAAATGCCGACAGAGATTTCTATCAGGCAACCTCAGCTGCAGCCAAGTATCACGAGTTCTCAGCCGGATTCATTTATCTTCCCGATGATATAGTTTCTTCTTCAGTAGAAGACTTCAATGAAAACAGACAGCAGGTTCTCGACAGAGTTAATGATGCAGTTGCTATCGCAAAAGGAGACGACCTCCTCTACACCGGAATCAAGGGTGAGGACGGCAGCACCTTCAAGCAGGCTGCAGACCAGTTCTTCAAGGATTTCGACGTATGGGATAAGTCCTACAATGTTTCAACAGGCGAAGGTTCATGGGAAGACTTCATGAACACTTTCGAGCCCGCAAGAGACAATCTCAACACCATGCAGGAGATCACCGAGGCATGGGCTGATCAGGAGCATGAAACCCTGATAGCAAAGAATCAGCGTACCATCATCGTTTATCTTATTGTTTATATCATCATAATCATTGGACTCCTTGTATTCGTTACACTCGTTCTCCGTCAGATTACTTCAAGCATCAAGGAAGTTACCGGTGCTCTTGACGATCTTGCAGGCGGCAATCTCAAGCACAGCTTCCCTGCAGACAGCGAGATAGGAAAAGACGAGATCGGACGTATCCAAAAGGCAGCCAAGAATCTTTCAGAAAAACTTTCAGATATCATCGGAAGCACCAAGCAGATGTCCGAAGATCTTACCGAGGCAGGAATCAATCTTGCAGAAAATGCAAATCAGGCTACACAGGCATCTTCACAGGTTACCGAAGCTATCGGCGAGATTTCACAGGGTGCTGTCAGCCAGGCTGAAAGCGTTGAAGTCGCAGCCCATAACACCTCAGATATCGGTGATGACATCGATAAGATCAATGCGGTAATCGGAACACTTTCATCCAAGACAGAAGATATGAAGAGTACCTGTAGCGGAACAGTTTCCACCATGGAAGAGCTCCTTGCACAGAACTCCGAAGTTGTTAAGTCCATGAAAGAGATCCACGCACAGATCTCCGCTACCAACGAAGCAGTCAAGAACATTGCAGAAGCTTCACAGATCATCACAGACATATCCTCACAGACCAATCTCCTGTCTCTCAACGCTTCTATCGAGGCTGCAAGAGCAGGTGAATCCGGAAGAGGATTTGCAGTTGTTGCTACAGAGATCGGTAATCTTGCAGATCAGTCAGGTAATGCTGCAGTCAAGATTTCCCAGATCGTTAAGAACCTTGTTGAAGAGTCCGCTAAGTCCGTTGCCACCATCGAAGAGATGAGTGTAGGCTTCGAAAAGCAGAACTCACAGATCAACTCCACCGGCGACGAGATCAAGGCTATGGCTGATGAAGTCAATGCCATCGCTCGTGAGACCAAGGAAATTTCTTCTCAGGTTAACAACCTCAACAGATCCAAGGAATCACTGGTCAACATCGTTTCAGATCTCTCCGCTGTATCGGAAGAGAATGCAGCATCAACCGAAGAGACCAATGCAGCTATGGAAGAGCTCAATGCAACATTTACTCTCATCAATCAGTCTGCAGACCAGCTCCAGCAGCTTGCTACAAATCTCAACCAAAATATTGCATTCTTCAAGAATTGAAAACATTAAATACAGGCAAAAAAATCCCCGGCAGCGCCGGGGATTTTTTTATTCCGCTCTGGTCTCGATGTCGATCCATGTTATCGCATGATCTTCAACGATATGGACTTCGTTTTCAAATACTGTCTCGGACTCATCAACGATCTTGGCTCCGAGTTTTTCAAGTTCCGCAACAAATGCCTTCTCATCTGCCTTGACAGAGGTGTTGCTGCTCCAGCCGCTGACGGAGATCTTGATGAACATTCCTCCATTATCTACAACTGTCATATGGAGCTGTGAGTCGGGATTAATATGAGGTCTTTCATCGTAGGGCATATCGGGATCAAGATAGTATGAAGCCTCATCACACCACATGGAATCGAGCACTGCTGACCTGTAAACGGGATAGGCGGAAGAATCGCTCATGACCATGTTACAGTTTACGTAGTGTGCTCCGGCACCGCCTGATCCTCCAAACAGTACATATCCGTCGTAATAGGGCTCAAGGAAGGACCTGTATCCGAAGGTATCTGTATATCTCATCTGAAGCTTGCCGTCGCTGTATGCGATAAAGCCGATCCAGTTGTAAAAACTGGGATCATGATTCTCCATGTACAGTGCAAGGATATCTTCTCCCTCACTTGCGGAATCGGGAGTAAACATTGCATACTTTACATCATATGTCCCGACATTATCTTCCATGATTGCAGTTATGAGATCGTCATATGAATAGGTTCCCGCATCAGGAATATAGTATCCATCCGTGCCTTCTTCCCAGATAACCTCTACATCCATCTCACCTGCGAGGAATTTCTCGTATGCATCCGAGCGGGGCATTGCCTCTTCTTCGGGTTCTTTTACCGCAGGTTCCGGAACAGACTGTGTTGCTACGTCATCACCATCTTTTTCCCCGTCATCCTCATCTTGCGCGTCTGTGACATTCCTGTCATTTTCCTCTTCATCAGCCACAACATGTGAAGTACCGGTCTCTGCTTCACCCTGCGCACATCCTGTGATCATGGAACAGGAAACAGCAGCACACAAAAGAAACATTATGATCTTTTTTTTCAAGATAATCCTCCTCAACAATCCGTCATAAACATCCGGATATATCACTGATCGGTATATGTATAAACGATCCTCTTGGCATTTTCCGGAGTGACTCCGGCTCTTTCAAAAAGTTCTGTTATGGTTACGAATTCAAACCCTCTGCTCTGAAGCTCGGGGATGATGATATCGAGTGCATCGACAGTATTGTCATTTCCTTCACTGTCATGAAGAAGGACAACCTCACCGTCCCTTGCATTATCTATCACGCGCTTTGCTCTTTCCTCAGTGCTGACCTCAGGAACCCAGTCCTCACATCCGAAACCGCAGATGAATATATACGGAATCGTCTCGAGCATAAGATCGTTATAATTGATATACGGCGGTCTGAAGAATATCGGCTCCCTGCCGGTAATAGCCACGATCCTGCGTGTTGTCTCTGCAATCTCCGCTTCGATGGTTTCCTTATCGAGCGTTCTCATATCGGAATGGGTAAGAGAATGGTTCTCAATATCACATCCGTATGCAAGTTCTTCCCTGACGATATACTCTCTTTCGGGAGTGATATTATTTCCTATCAGGAAAAAAGAACCCTTTGCATTATATTTCTTCAGTTTTTCAAGCACCTTAAGTGATGTGGTATCGGAAGGGCCGTCATCAAACGTAAGGGCGATATATTTTTTCTCACTCATAAATAGTATTATAACATCTATCTTAAATAATTACTAAACAGCAGGCAGTAAACATATCAATCCATTAAACTGCTTATGATCTCTCTTACCAAATCCTCATCAAGAGATGTATCACCTGCGGTAAGGGAATAAGCAAATTCAGCATCGTTCCATACAGCCTTCATTATCCTGCCGGGCTTATTACCCATGAGACTTCCCGTATACATATCTGAGTCTAAATCAGTTACGATACCATATTCATTAAAATCTCCGCTGATATCATCGCCGCGGCCTTTACGAAGTCTGAATATCTCGTCTCCTCCGGGCTCATAGCAGATGACCTGGATCAGCTGACCATTTATTGCATTTATAAGAACTTCATAGCCTTCAGTTACCTGTTGAGGTATGTCAAACTCAAATCCCGCGATTTCAGCTGCTTCTGAAAGGGTATCACATTCAATAAAAGGATTTACCATATTAGCCTCAGGGTTATCTGATGATGAAGAATCCTGCATTCCAAGGTCATCCGATGATGCAGCACCCTCGGCATTGGAAGGAGCAGCTGATGTGGACTCCGAGGATACAACACCATTCAGATCAAAGCTGTAGGCTTCCCGGTCTGGTTCTGCTTCTGCACATTCCATCATGGAATCGACCTCGGGTTCTTTTGCAGCATCAGCCATGCTGCCGGCACTTGGTGTTTCTGCAGCGGAATAATTGGATGTAGTTGCACTTTCCTGCATTCCGCCTGTCATAAGCAGGGATCTTACGCAGACAAATGCGATCAGAAGTGCCGCAGCTGAAGGAAGAGCATATCTTACAAACCGTATGACAGCTGTCTTCTTTTGCCCTGCGCTCTTAGCATGAACCACGCCTGCTGCATCCTCATCGAGAACCTCGACAATGAATCTGTCATCGATGTCACCCATCGCTCTGAATAAATTGTTCTTATCCGTCTTCATACCGTAACACCTTCTTCCTCAAGGCATGCCTTAAGCCGTTCCCTCGATCTTGCAAGACTCATCTTGACCTTGCTTTCTCCGATCCCGTATTTTTCCGCGATCTCTTTGACATCACTTCCGAAAAAGTAACGTCTTACGAAGATCTTCCTAGCCTCAGGTTTTTCTTTTTCAAGAAATGCATTGAGAATCTCACGAAGCTCCATGCCTTCACCGGGAATGGGAATGCGGCTGTCTGCTATGCACTCTTCAAGTTCATCGAGGACAGCGGGTATCTCACCTGCGCCTCTTTTGTCAGCATGCAGACTGTCAAGTTTATCGAGCGAAACATTTCTCACGATCTTAGTGAGGAACGCGGACAGGACATTTGGTCTTGTGGGCGGTATTGAATTCCATGTTTTCATATACGTATCACTGACCGCTTCTTCTGCGTCTTCGTTATTTCTGAGTATGCGAAGCGAAACAGACATAAGCATCTTTCCATACTTAGTCGCTGTCTCCTTTATCGCGCTTTCCGATCTTGCAAAAAACAGATCGATTATCGCAGAATCTTCCACGTTCTGTTCCTCCTTCACCTATATAGACGGAAATTTTTCGCGGTAGTCACATTTTTACACAAAGGGACGGTCCGATGCCGGGCCGTCCGCTCTGATCACATATAATTACTCTATATAACTGTCTGTCATCGCATCAACGATGTCCTTAAGGATGACATTTCCGGTAGCTCTGTCGATGAAGCCAAAGGACTCTTCAAGAACTCCGCTTGTATTGTTGAACACGTTATTGTCCCAGGCGATTATGGGGATGGTATAAAGTGCAGAACATTCTCCCATGAACTGATAGTAGTTAAGTCTGTCTGCAGGATTGGACTTATCGATGCATCCATACTCTCCCATGATAACGGGAATTCCGTTTGCGACAAAATTGTCATAAAGTGAGGAGAATACCTGCTTGTTCTCTCTTTTTTCGGACTCGCCGAATGAAGATGTTCCGGAAACATCGCCTGCAAACTCGTAAGGTCTGTAGGAGTGAACACTTACGATGATCTTATTTTCCGCAGGATCGTAAGGAAGTGAAAAGTTCTCGGAAACAAGTGCAGAAGGCATATGGCAGTATCCGCAGATCATGAGATATCTGTCAGCATTATTTCCGCCGGTCGCTCTTACGGTATCGACAAAGCACTGGTTAGCTCTCATAAGTGCATCATATGCATCGAGAACGGTATCATTTTCGGATGAGAACCACCATTCATTGCTGTTACCGACAAGTCTGGGCTCGTTGATGCATTCGAATATCAGCTTATCACTGCAGTCCCTGAAGTTCTCGGCAAGCTGCTTCCAGATGGTCTCGGTATACTTAAGAGTGTTATCAAGGTGCTGTGAGTCGGGATAGAAGTAGTTCTTGTCGACATCATGATGGATGTTAACTATGACATACATATCCTTGCTGAGAGCATAGTCAACAACTTCTGTAACCCTTGCAAGCCACTCTTCGCTGATGATGTAATCTGAATCAACGTGATTGTGCCATGACACGGGAACACGAAGGACGTTGAAGCCTTCATTGCAAAGAGAATCGATGTATGCGGTAGTTGTCTTGGCACCGCACCATGCAGACTCATAATCCATCTCATTGGAAAGCCAGTTACAGTTGGAAGCATCGAATGCGTTACCAAGGTTCATTCCGGCATTCATTCCGCGGATGTATTCAAATGCGTCGTTATCGGGAATGGGCTTAACTGTATATCCGCTAAGAGTAGTGGTTCCGCAATCGGTAATGAACTCGAAAGGTTCGGGATCATTAGGCTCGGGAAGAGGCTCGGGTTCGGGATCAGGTTCATCCACCACGGGTTCATCCACCACGGGCTCATCCACTACAGGGTCCTGATCTTCGGTTGTATCAGCTGTATTTGTCATATCCTCATCCTGATCTTCCGATGTCTGTTGTGTCTCCTGAACAGGTTCAGGCTGAGTGTCCGGGTAAGGGCCCGATGTACCGCAGCCGCATACCGTAAGTGCAAGTACCATTGCCAATGCAAGTTTTTTGAATTTCATAAAAATACCTCTCTGAGATTAAAAGTGTTCTCATAAGAAATTTTAACAGATCCGAACGCACTCGAATCCACATAATTTTAGCACCAAAAGGGCTGCAAGTCTTTGTTTTAAGAGAATATTAAGGTTTTAGGGGTTCGGGAACAAAAGAGTGAATTTTCTGACAATTTGGTTATTTGTGCCGAGTTATCAAAATCGTAGATACTATATCTGAATATTAAAAATACAACCCAAAAATGAATATTCTGCATTATTTACCAAAACATCTGTTTGTGGTTTCCATAAAAAACAGGGGTAAATAATGTTATTTTTTTGTGGATAATGTGTCTAACTCCGTGTATAACACCTTTTTACGGCATTTCTTTAACGTTTTCGGTGGAAAACTTTTCCCCACAAAATATTACAGCCGGATGCCCACATTACATGTATTGGTATTTTTATACAAAACCATCCCAAAAGGGAGTTTAGTAGACATAAAAAGAAGGCTGAAAACTATCTTGCCATGAAGCTCTCGGCTGCCTCCAGGCTGTCGTATCCGTAAAGCCTGGCAGTATTCTGAATTGTCTCATATGCAAGGTTTTTCCCGCTCTTTGTAAGTCCTACGATAAACCTCGCATAAAGCTCAAGCATCTTATCGGAATAGGTTCCGAGCTCACCTCTGAGGTATGTCTCATAAGAGGTGTCATATGCATGGTCCTCATATGTGTGGATCCTTCTGGCCCTTGCACCCATTGCGGGATATTTGTCGGCAACCTCTTCCATCCACGCAACCTGTATCCGGGCTATCTGGTCGATAATAGCCTTCTTTTCCGCGGTGAGCGGAGGGAAGTTCTTACAGATCTCGGCATATCTGTCAGGGGCTGTGGATTCCATCATACGGCCGTATTTTTCGGTGATAAGGTTATGACCGAGCTTCATCTCTCTTTCGAAGTCATAGAGGTACTGAAGGAGCATGGTCTTGTCCCAGGTAAGGTACTGGCTTCTGCGCATGATGTTAAAGGTGGGCCAGTCATCCTGACAGGAAGCTCTTCCGCCTTCGTTGGAGACCTTGTCGAATGCATCGAATTCCGCGCGCGCGATCCTCATGGCAAGGTCTTCGACTGTTTCCGCAGACCAGAGGGATTTTTCAAGGAGCTCCTCTGTCTGATGGTCGAGATAAGGATCGATATCGCTGATGTAATCCTTCCTGTACATCTCCATTGCAAGGTAAGCGCCGACATCCTCTGCAGCTGCGGGATCGGCAGCCATCCTGCAAAGGAGCGCATCAAATTCAGCCCCGTCCTCCAGGGAAAGGAGTTCACGTCTGAGCCATTTATCGTGAGGACAGTATTTTCCGGCAAGGAGAATCTTTAACTTCATGGCCTCGCGGATCGCATCGTATATGAACATCTTCGAAGTGATCTCGTCTCCGCGTGACGCTACCCTGAAGGCGTTATACTGGCCCTCTCTGGAAAATTTTGCACAGCCTTCGGCAAGGTTAAGAAAGAGGATTTCTTCGGGATAGCCCTTCTTCAGGTTATTCCTAAATTCTGTTACTATTCCCTCGTCATCACGCCATATCTCGCCGTTTACAGCCGCAGCAAGCTGGTAGGATACGGTATTTCTCCAGTCAATCTTCTCATATTCGGATGCACCGGTGAGTCTTTCAAAAAAGGAAGAAATCACCTGAACGCCGCGTCTGCTCCTGCCTCTTACGTAGGGTGCTCTCTTAATCCCGTCCATTTCGTCAGGAAGTTCTTCATATGCGCTTCTAAGAGCATCACCA
This sequence comes from uncultured Lachnospiraceae bacterium, assembly GCA_946631295.1. Classification (GTDB taxonomy): domain Bacteria; phylum Bacillota; class Clostridia; order Lachnospirales; family Lachnospiraceae; genus AC2028. Next base: position 18,116 of record CAMOZY010000034.1, on the reverse strand, counting down.
ATTTCCTTATCGGTCTCGTCGCTTATCCAGAGACATACGGAAGGTCCCCAGTCATGGTCTCTTGAAAGTGCATCATCATAGCCGAAAGCATCGGAGCCCTCACCTGCAAGGCCGCAGGCAATCTTAGATGCATACTCGGGGAACTTCTCTTCGATCATGGGGCGGACGAATCTTTCATAATATTTTCTGCAGACAGCGAGGCCTTTTTCGGAGGGGATGTCCTTTTCCGACTGCAGGTCTTTTTCTGACTGCATACTGTTTTTTCCGGCTTGTACGGATGCATCCGGCTTTTCCGACTTCTCTGCTTTCTCTGCTTTCATTGCAGCAAGGCATGCATTGTAGTTTTCAAGGAGTCTTTCGTAATATCCGTTCTTTCCAAGGACGCTCTCCATGATATCGCAGCCCTGCTTAAAACAGGTCGCAGCAGCTTCAAACTTACCGTTCATGAAGTAATAGCTGCCCATCGCGGAAAATGCGGCACACAGGTGCTGGTCCTTAACTCCGAGGCTTTCAAAGAGCGCTATGGAGCTTTCCGCAGCCTTCAGAGCCTCATCGGTTTCGCCGGTTCTGATCATGGTCGCGGCGATGTTGGCAAGAGAAACTGCCTCCTCGTATTCTTTTCCGTTCTTACGGTCGATGTCGAGAGCCTTGAGAAGAAGAGCCTTGGCCTTGGCAAATTCACCCTCTTCCTGGTAAAGGAGTGCCTCATTGTTGTAAAGGCTCGCATAGAGCATGTCATCTGCCTTAATGGTCACGGCGTAGATGTGCTCGACTTTGTGATACAGACTGCGCGATATATCAAGCTTACCGGCAGCCCTGTACATTGATGCGACGTTAAGAAGTGTCGTGGCATAGGGAATGGACTCCTCCGGAAAAACAGAGCCTGCGATCATAATGGCTCTGTCGGAAATCTCAAAAGCCTTCTCCCACTCTCCTGTCTCCCTGTAGTGGCCTATAAGCTCGTTGAGTATCTGAAGAAGAAGGTAGTCATCCCCCTCTTCTGCTGCGGCACCTGCTGTGGATATCAGCACTTCCTCTGCCTTCAGGGTTTCGCCCTGCTCGTAAAGTTTATCGATTATCTCGCGTATCTCATCTATTCCCATATGCTGCCTCTCGTTTAAAAAAGGCCACGCCCTTAAAGGCGCGGCCCATAGCCTGTAGTCTTATTTTTCTGAAGAACCGTTTCCGTAAAACAGATCTCTGAACCAGCTGAGCGAGGAAGTATATGCATCATAGACTGCTTTATCTTCTCCGTTTATGAGGATGAGCTGTCTTGAAACCTCGGACCAGTTCGCACTTTCGTATGCGCTTATGAAATCAAGCACGGGTGCATACTTGCCTGTATCGTCAAGAAGTGCTCCTGCGATATCCTTGGAAACCCTGACCATTTCAAGAGCATCCTTCATTGGCTTATCAAGCATTGCATCGATTACTGAGAACAGTCCCATCAGGAAAAGCTCGGATGAATTGGCAGCAAGTCCGAATACCGGAGCAAGAAGCTCAGCAAATCTTGCCCTGATAAGCGAAACTCTTGTGATCTCACCGGGCTTATCGGAACAGAGTTCCTTGGTTACGGCGGTGTTGATCCAGCGCTTCAGTTCCTTCTGACCAAGCATCGCAGCCGCATGTCCGACGGTCGAGATACCGGAATTGACAGTCATCCTGTTGACCATCGCAAGAAGTGAGATAACAAGTGCGGTATCGTGCTCGATGACAGAAGCTGCCTTATCAAGGTCAAAATCGGGATCATTTACTATATTGAGGAGCTCGACGTATGTAGCCTTCATCGGGCTTACGTCCTTGCTCGAATTAACTACCGGGAGTTTGAAGAACTTTCCTTCGTAGAGATCATAGCCACCGTCGGTCGTCAGTGCATCATAGTCTTCCTGGGTGTTGACGTTGACCGCAACGAGGGAAACATTGGGATAAACCTTCTGGAAATAGATCTTAGCCTTGGATATGTCGATCTTCTTGTGGTCGAGAAGAACATAATCGACGAGGCTGAGAACGGGCTTATACTCCTCGAACTGTTTTACGGCAAGTTTCCTGATCGCAAGCTTGTATCCGGATGCCTTCAGCGCCTTCAGTCTGTCAACATACATGTCCGTGGGGGTTACATTATGGTCAAAAAGAAGGACAAGCTTTTCATGGGAATCGGTGAACTGAGAATCGATATCCGCGAAAATCGAAACCGAATTGACCTCGACGAAAACGGTCTTGTCGTCGGTAAGTGTCTCGAAGCCCATGCTCTCGACTATATCGATGCCGAGAACGGAACCTGCACCGTCAAGCCATCCCGTGCCGAGTATGGAGGGATTGGTATATGAGTTATATTTCTGTGCAAATATTGAGTATGCCTTGACCTGAGTCTCTGAATCAAACAGAGGTATAAGAGTTCCAAACATAAGCAGACTCCTTCCAGAGCGCGTTCCGACAGTGCTGAAGCTGCCGATGAGCGCATAATTATCAGAACTACATAACTACGCTAAATTTTACAACAAATCACAGATAATGACAATGTTTTCGCACAATTTGGCAATAAGCTATGTCCATCCTCCATCGAGGGTGATGACCTGTCCTGTCATGTAGAGAGGAGCCTTGAGAAGAAGCGAAACGAGACCTGCAACCTCCTCGGGGCTTCCGATGCGGTCTGCGGGGATTTCTTTTTTCAGATTTTCCATATCCTCAGCGGAAAAAGCCGAGTTCATGTCAGTGTCGATAACGCCGCATGCAATGGCATTAACAGCTATGGAGCTGGGAGCAAGTTCCTTGGAAAGAGCTCTGGTAAAGGCGTTCAATCCGCCCTTGGATGCGGAATATGCCGTTTCGAGAGATGCGCCGACATTGCCCCATACGGATGAGATATTGAGTATGCGTCCCGAATGCTTCTTGAGCATCAGAGGAATGGCGCTGCGGCATGTATAAAAAGCTGATGAAAGATTCGTGCCTATGACATCGTTCCATTCATCATCGGTCATATCCTGAAGCAGTCCGATGTATGAGATGCCGGCGTTATTGACGAGAACGTCAAGATCGGTGATGCCTTCAAAAAGTTCCCTGACATCGGATGGTGATGACATATCGACTCTCTCGGCGCATACGCTTATGCCGAACTCTTCTTCAAGTGATGCGGCGTATTTTTCGAGTTCACCGATAGAAGTCTTACAGGTGAGGATCAGGTCGTAGCCGTCGGCTGCAAGTGCTCTTGCTATGGCTCTGCCTATGCCTCTTGATGCGCCCGTGATAAGTGCATTGGGTTTTTCGGAATCAACATAAAATTTCTGGGTCATTTTACGCCTCCTTATTCACACTTCCCGTAAGGCTTCTTCCGGATCAATTTTTTTCTATAAACCTGCGATGTACCTGCAGTCACAGGATTGCAGATATCACAGAATTATTACATCCTGTCTGCCATGGCCTTGACGCGTGCAAGTCCCTTCTTTACCGGAGGAAGAAGCACCACAATGACCGTGATCACAGCCTCGGGAATCAGATATGCATAATTATATACTATTGGGTATATTGCTGCGAGTGATGAAGGGAAATCTTCGGGCATGTATTCCATCCAGTAGAGATATCCGCCGACGGTATGGAATATTCCTCTTGCAAGAACCGCCACAAGGTATCCGATGATCAGGCCGTTCTTTTTTCCCTTGAAAAATCCGCTGACACCAAGTGCGGTAAAAGCGAAGAAATAATCGCAGCACACCTGGAAGGGTGAAAGCATGTAAGTTCCGCCGCTCTGTATGAACTGAAGGATACTGAATACGAATGCTGCCGAGAAACCGACTCCCGGTCCGAAGAGATAACCTACGAATGCCACGAAAAACATTGAAAGAAGGGTAACAGAACCGCCCCAGGGCATTTCATAAATCTTGATAAAAGAAAGAACATACGCAAGAGCGATAGATGCACCTGCAAAGGTGACGGTGGTAACAGGAAGTTTCTTATCCTTTTTATCGTCTGCACCTGATGCAGCCTTCCTGCCACGGAGAACATCTATGAGGATCATCACCATGATGGCAATGACTACAAGAGCCGCATAGCCGTTCTCATTCAACACAAAATAGCCGTCTTCTGAATTCCAAAACATTTTTAGCCTCCTTACGCCGGTATTATCCGGATCAAGTACGAAACTGTATATTATCTCTGAACAGTTTCTTCGGGTTCCGACACAAGTCGGTCTCAGCCTGCAAACCAAGCACCCCGGTTATTAAGTTATTGCGGTTTCCAGGACTCTGTGCTTGATCAGTTCATCCTTTAAAAAAACCGACTTTCAAATATTATCACTATATGCAAAAAATTTAAACAACTTTTTTTATTTAAAACAGCAATGATATTTTTACGCAAATCAGTATTGATAAATCAGTGAAAAAATATCCCATGCAGATATTACAGATCACTTCAGTATCTCAAGAGCTTCCTTTTCGACTTCCTCGAGAAGTTTAAGGAGCTCTGCGTGATATTCAAGCACCTGCTCCATGTTGCCTTCTTTTGCGGCAAGCTCGAGCTTCTCAGCCATATCGCCGACAGTTACAGCGCCAACGTTGCGTGAGTTTGACTTAACTGCATGAGCCCTCATGATGTAGTCGGGCATTCTGCTTTCAGCAAGGGCATTGACAAGAACCTCTCTGCTTTCCACTGCAAGATCGATATACATGCCAAGTATGTCCTTGTAGATATCCTCATCATCTCCGCAGTACATTATTCCTGTTTCAACATCTATAAGCGACATAATTCCTCCTTAGTCAGTTTTCTGTATTCTCCGCCCTGCAGTTTTGAATCAAGTGTAAGTGCCCCCATTCTGAGCCTTTTCAGATATGTGACACTGTTATCAACAGCTTCCAGCATACGTTTTACCTGATGGAATCTTCCTTCTGTTATGATCAGATGAAGACCGTCCTCTGCGAGGTAAGCTTTTGCGGGAAGTGTAGGTTTATCATCTCCTATATCGAGACCTTCTTCAAGTCTTTTTATATCATCATCGGAAACAGGCTTTTCGGTAATGACAAGATATTCCTTCTCAACATGCTTTGACGGCGATATCAGATCATGCAAAAGTGCGCCGTCATCAGTTATAAGAAGCAGGCCTTCCGTATCCTTATCAAGTCTTCCGACAGGCGAAAGATTCTTCACCCCTTCCGCGGAAAGAAGGTCGATCACCGTGCTCGAAGCTCCTTCCCTGGTCGAAGACACAACTCCGGCAGGTTTGTTGAGCATGTAGTAATGATATCTTTCGTAAAATATGACATTTCCGTCATATCTTACTTCATCTTTTTCGGGATCTATATGCATTCCGGGATCTGAAGGATTGATACCATTAACCTGTACACGTCCTGCTTTTATAAGAGCCTTGATCTCCTTACGTGTTCCTATTGAATTGTCCGCAAGGAATTTGTCTATCCTCATAAAGTGTCAGTTCCTGTTTTTAGTCAGGTACTCAGTAAAACATTGATCAGATCATCTGATCAATATATATACTCAGCTATATCTCCTGCCATAAGTGCATGCTCACACTTGGCCTCTGCAGCTCTGTCTCCTGCAAGTGCATGGATCCTTACTCCGTACACCCCGGCAGTGTGTGCATCGAGTCCCTGTGCAAGAAGTCCGGTGATGATGCCTGCAAGTACATCACCGCTTCCGGCAGTAGCCATTCCGCTGTTTCCACAGTCATCGTTAAGGTAAATATCCTTATCAGGAGAAACGACATATGTGTCAGGTCCCTTGGCAACAACGGTGCATCCAAGATATTCCGAAACTGCGATTGCAAGGCTAAGTCTTGAACAATCTTTTCCAGGAGCATCATTGCAAAGACTGTCTGCCAATGATTCTGACACCAGCTGATACACTTCTTGCTTCACATCTTCAGCAAGAAGGTTTGCCAGTCTGTGCAGTTCACCTTCATGAGGAGTCAGGATGATCTGTCTTCCCTCAAGTGCCTGCTGTCTTAAAACATCCGCAATGAATCTTCCATCATCAGAAGAAATGATCGTTATCGCATCAGCATCAATGACTATGGGCTTATTATCACTTCCAAGTATCAGTTCATTAAGTTCTGATCTTATTTTCTCATCTGTTCCGATTCCTGGACCCGCAAGATATACATCACTCCACCTGCGGATCATTTCCATCCTTTTCCTGTCAAAAGAGCCTGTATCATACAGAGCCTCAGGTAGAGATGTCTGTATTATCACTCTGTTGCAGTCGGGAGACGAGATCTTAACCATTCCCGCACCGACTCTGTATGCCGCTTTTCCGGCAAGGATTGCACACCCTGCAGAGCCGTAGCTTCCGGAGTATATGAATGCTTTTCCGAAGGTACCTTTATGCCCGTCAGGATTTCTTTCAGGAAGCATCTCACGGATTGTTTTATTCAGATGTATAATCTTTCGCTGATTCATTTATCAATCATTCCCATCATCAGCCATTATCTTCTTCCAGCATATCAATCAGACCATCCATGCTGAAAAAAGCAACAGAATCATATCTTTCGACAGCTTCAATCACCAGAATATCAGCATTTAATATATCTTCGGAGCATTCACTCTCGCGTCCTCTTTGTATAAATGTAGTATATGCATAATCCTTGACCATATACGGAATCATCATGGTCTGAAATGAATCTCCTATCAAAACAAGATGTGTATTATTATTTGCCGTGCTGATGTACCTTCCTGTAGGAGATACAGAAACCGCCTCAAATTGTATGTCGGGTTTATAATCCACGACATAATCAATATCCGCATGATATGCTGACAAATCCAACCCACCGAGAAGAATAAGATCTGTCTTATCAGAAACCATCTCCGTAACAGGAATATTTAACAGATCAATACTGTCAAGTCCCGTCTCTCTGTCAGATCCTATCTCTCTGTTAAGTAACCTTGTCCCTATGAAACTGCCCCACATATTCCAGTGTGTATCATATTTGTAATATGTCTGATGATAGAAATCTCCCGCTTTCAACTCTCTGAGTGGATAGATAACTTTAGCATCCGTATTTTCCCGGAGATAATCAGTAAGGGCCTCACCCCTTTTATACTCAGTCTGAACCTCGTAACTTGGCATATATTCGCTGTATACCTGCTCCTTGTTCGGAATGATCATCAGACACAGTTCAATACCATGTTCGTCACATAGATCCTTAAGTTTTTGCAGTTTTAACGCATAAGATGCAAGCTCCTCGTCGTTTAAAAGATTAGTTCCCTTATAATATGACAGACTGTCATTACCGGTATAAAAGAGCCAGTTATACCTTCCAACTATAGTTGCTACACCGGTCGTTCTCGGAGCCAGATAATCCGTATTGACAAGTTTAGGTACTATATTCAAACGATAAAGCTTACCACAGGTTGAACACTCGTACTCTTCATATCCCCAGGTGTTATATGAACTCTGTGATATACATACCAGCATTCCTGAATGTCCGGTTGCAGGGAGAATCTTATCATAACTGTCTCCCGTTTCGAGACAGATATATCTCTCGTATCCGTCCTCTTCACATGTAGGGAGAATGCTTTCAGCAAGTTCATATTCATCTTCTGAAAATACCTGAGGTTCAGTTTGAAGAGCCGGACTCTCTGCACCCGAGGAACTTATCCCGCCAAGTGATTCCAATGCACTTATATCTACGGTAGTCTGCCCTTCATTGCCTGAACCGGAAAGAAATGATACTGCTGTCATATATGCTTTTTCAGAACCCGTCTCGATCTTCTGACAAAGGCTTATCAGAACTCCTCTGAAAGGAGCATGGTCATCTATGTATGAAGACAGAACGTTTCCGACATCATTGATGTCCTCAAAAACGAGTGCCTGTGCATATCTGTTTTCGTTCGGACCGGTGTAAAGAGAGTCATACAGATTCCTGGATGCAAAGAAAAGAAGCACCCAGATCATCTGCGGAACACACAGGATACATATGAAAATTGTGATAAAAATCTTTTTCCCGTTTTTCATAGAAGCTTAAAAGTATCCGGTTAAAACTGAAAATATATGAACGGATTATAGGTTCCGTTTGTAAGCAGGATCATGCTGATCACAAGAAGAATCAGGGCGGAAGCATAATCAAAGAGTCTGTACGCAGGCACTGAATCTGTCTTATCGGTCTTATCTGCCTTTTCTTTCTTCTCTGTATTTTTTTTGCGCGAGCATAAGCCTGAAAAAACGATTGCGGCTATAAACGCTACTATCACCTTCATGGAAAGGAAGGACAGGATTCCGTAATCTCCGCTTCCCTTACTGAACATAGAGGATATAAATTCAAATGCTGCCTTTATGTTGTCAGCCCTGAACACAACCCAGAGAATAGTGACCACGATAAAGGTCAGAGGTCTTGAGATGTATGTGAGGGGCTTTTTTTCGAGGAGTTTTCCGAGGAATGCTCTGTCGAGAATAAGAAGGATTCCGTAGGTCAGCCCCCATACAAGGAATGTCTGATTGGCGCCGTGCCAGATACCTGTGAGCAGGAATACTATGAAAACATTGCGGTATGTTGCCACGCTTCCCTTTCTGCTTCCGCCAAGGGGAATATAGACATAGTCCCTGAACCAGGAGGACAGCGAAATATGCCATCTTCTCCAGAACTCACGCACGGATGATGATGTGTAGGGGAGGTTAAAATTCTCCCTGAATTCAAAGCCAAACATCTTGCCCATTCCGATAGCCATATCCGAGTATCCGGAGAAATCATAATAAATCTGGAATGAGTAACAGATAGCACAAAACCACGCAAGAAGCGCTCCAATCGATCCGACATCGACGGTCCAGACGGAGTCAACCATCTCGCCGAGAGTATTTGCTATGATAACCTTCTTTCCAAGACCTCTGCAAAAACGCATCACGCCTTCGGTAAAAAGATCGGTGTTTTCTTTTCTGGAACCTATCTGTTCTTCGATGTCTTTGTATTTTACGATGGGGCCTGCGATGAGCTGGGGGAAGAAAGAGATGTAAAGTGCAAATCTGAAGAAATTACGCTGAACACCTGCATTTCCGAGATAGACATCGATCACGTAAGAAAGAGCCTGGAAGATATAGAACGAGATTCCTATCGGAAGGATGATCTTCTCAAATCCAAGAGCCCCGGTTCCTTCCGCCATAAAAAGTCTTGATATAAACGATCCATCATCGCGGAAAAAAATATTCTCAATGACAGCTATGAGAAGGTTAAAGTACTTGAAGAAGAAAAGGATCAGGATATCTGCAGATACGGTCAGAACAAGAATTCCTTTCGGAGATATCTTTTTTCCGGGACCGGAATGCCCTAAGGCTATACCGCCTAAAAAGTTTATCAGTATTACAAGAAAAAGCAGCCCGATGTAATACACTCCGCCGAATGCATAGAACACCAGACTGAATATCAGAAGCATGGAATTTTTAAACGCAAGGGTACGTTTTTCAGGCAACTTAAGCAAAGCCGGGACAGCATAATATGCTCCCAGGCAAAGAGGTAAGAATATTGTCAGAAATATAAGCGAACTGAAAACCAAAACAAAAACCCCGTAAAATGATCAAAGGACCTCCTTAACAGAGATCCTTTGAATTATACAATGATTTGGCTTATTTTGCTATTATTTTGCGTTTCGGGGAGCTTAATCACCAGTCTGAATCCCAGCTTGAATAATCATAATCCCAGGAATCAGATGAATCCCATGAATAGTCAGAATCCCAGTCATAGCTGTAATCGCTGCTGTCATAGCTTGAGTCTGAGCTCGAACTGCTTCCGGAGTCATACCATGATGTATCCTCAAAATCCATTCCGCTGTGATCATAAATGCGGTAATCGTCAGCGGTATCATCATAGATGATATCATCCAGAAAATCGCTGTCATACAGGTAATCCCAGGTATCATATGACTGGTCGTACGAATACCATGACCCGCTCTGATAATAATAATCATTTCCGTTATAGCGGTAATATCCCCTGGAAGGAGATTTATCGAGCGCCATGAAAATGAAAGCGATCATTATGCCCAGAAGAGTAATGCCGAATTTTGTCAGGAAAAAGAATCCGAGGATTCTGCCGAGTATAGACACCGACTTTTCAACCTTACGCGTTGCGCGCTGAGTAGTTTTTTTACTTGCCGCACGGTTCTTCTGATCGGCTATCTCGGCTCTCAGTCTCTGATACAATTCGTTAACGGCATAGCCTTCATCGGATCCCTGATATCTGATGGCTCTTTCTCCGTTAGCCTTGTTCTTATATACGACAAAATCTCCGGTCTCACTTTTATAAATGCCGAAGGCCCTGGGTTCTTTTATGTCTTTTCCGATGAAGAATCTTGTTACGTTCTCGGGAGGAAGCTTATGTGCCGTATACCACGCCTTAAGTTCCTCTATGGTCTTGGGCTGACCTGAAGCTGTACGGTTTACCGTAGGCATCGATCCGCCGCAATTGGGGCAGTAATTAAGATTATCATCGATAAGCTGATCGCAGTAATTACACTTAACCTTCATTATCTGCCTCCTTTCCGAAGGATTCCTTCCTGTGAAGCAGATCTGTGACGTTTATCTCAAATCCGTCGCCTTCATTTATATCAGTCGCATCCCATTCGATCTCCGTGTCTTCCTTACGCATTTTTATGAAAACGGCTATGGATAATGCCGTCATGACAATCATATATACTACAAGGATCATATAAAAAAGCGTGGTTCCGGCCTTTATGCATATCTCATAAAACCCGTGGATAGCGATGGGAACCAGCACAGCTTCGACGAGATACAGCTTTTTATTTTTCGTATCATTCTTACTGTCACAGTTTTTCGCAAGTCCGTATGCATATCCCATGAACACTGAAATGACTATCTGTGCGAACAAAGGAAGAAGCAGCGCTGAGGGTTTAAGTGCGGAGCCGTACTTTATCACATATACAATATTCTCCGTGATAAGAAATCCCACGGACACGGCCACACTGTAAACAATGGCATCGAATGTGTAATTAAATTCATTATCTTTCCATGTCAGGAATTTAAGCACTAAAAATCTTCCGCCCTCTTCGATAAACGCAGTAAAGATAAAAGCATCTATAAAGGTGTAAAGCAGGATTGATGTTCCGTTGTACGTACTTTCGAGAAGTTTTAATCCAAATGTACGAAGAAGAATGTCGATAAGCATCACTGCTGCTCCGGCCCCAAACAGTTTTAAGAGCAGGATCGGTGATTCCTTTTCAACGGTGTCCAGTTTCCATACCGTAAAAAGCAGAATCAGTCCCGGTATAAATGCAAGTGCGAGCATACTGTCCTCCTTATATGTTAACTTATAAAACGAGGGGACAAAGCCCCTCGTTTAAATATATCATGTTCGATTTTACAGGTGAAGCACTCTTTCCTTGATTTCCTGAGTTCTGCCCTGGTTCCAGAACTGTGTTCCGATGTATCCGCAGGTTCTGCGGGCTACGTTCATCTTGTTCTGATCGCGGTTTCCGCAGTTGGGGCATTCCCAGATCAGCTTGCCGTCCTTATCATTGACGATCTGGATCTCACCGTTATATCCGCATACCTGGCAGTAATCGCTCTTGGTATTGAGCTCAGCATACATAATGTTGTCGTAGATGTACTGCATAACGGAGATGACAGCATCGATATTGTCCTGAAGATTGGGAACCTCAACGTAGCTGATGGCTCCTCCGGGTGAAAGTGCCTGGAACTGTGATTCGAACTTAAGCTTCTCGAATGCACTGATCTTCTCGGTAACATGTACATGATAGGAGTTGGTGATGTAGCTCTTATCGGTAACTCCGGGAATGATTCCGAATCTCTTCTGGAGACATTTTGCAAACTTATATGTGGTGGACTCAAGAGGAGTTCCGTAAAGTGAGAATGCGATATTGCTCTCGCCTCTCCACTTCTTGCACGCATCGTTGAGCTTCTGCATAACCTCGAGGGCGAACGGTGTTGCGGTAGGATCTGTATGTGACTTGCCTGTCATGTACTTGGTACATTCATTAAGGCCTGCATATCCAAGTGATATGGTCGAATATCCGTCGAAAAGAAGCTTATCGATCTTCTCGCCCTTCTGGAGTCTTGCGAGTGCACCGTACTGCCAGAGGATTGGAGCTACATCGGAAAGAGTTCCCTTGAGGCGGTTATGTCTTGCCATCAGCGCTCTGTGGCAAAGCTCAAGCCTTTCATCGAAGATATTCCAGAACTTATCGATATCACCGCCTGATGAACATGCGATATCAACGAGGTTAAGAGTAACGACACCCTGATTGAATCTGCCGTAGAACTTGGGAGTTCCGTCAACATTCTGCACACCGGGCTCGTAGGTAAGGAAGCTTCTGCATCCCATACATGTATAAACATTGCCGCCCTTGAGTTCCTTCATAACCTTGGCTGAGATATAATCGGGAACCATGCGCTTTGCGGTACATCTTGCGGCAAGTTCGGTCAGATAATAATACTTGCTGTCCTTGGTTATATTGTCTTCATCAAGAACATAGATAAGCTTGGGGAACGCGGGGGTGATATATACGCCCTTCTCATTCTTGACGCCCTTGATACGCTGCTTGAGCATCTCCTCAATAACGATAGCAAGGTCATCCCTTGTCTGTCCCTCGGGAACCTCGTCAAGATACATGAATACGGTGATGAAAGGTGCCTGTCCGTTGGTAGTCATGAGTGTGATGACCTGATACTGGATGGTCTGTACGCCTGCCTTGATCTCATCAAGAACTCTCATCTCAGCAACCTTGTTGATCTCTTCCTCGGTCACCTTGATGCCTGCATCCTGCATTTCCTGTCTGACAGTCTCTCTGAACTTCTCACGGCTGATCTGAACAAAGGGTGCAAGGTGCGAAAGAGATATACTCTGTCCGCCGTACTGTGAGCTTGCGATCTGAGCTATAGCCTGTGTTGCGACATTACATGCGGTGGAGAATGAATGAGGCTTCTCAATCATTGTCTCGCTGATAACCGTGCCGTTCTGGAGCATATCCTGAAGATTGACCAGACAGCAGTTATGCATATGCTGCGCAAAATAATCCGCATCGTGGAAGTGAATGAGACCTGCTTCGTGAGCGGCAACAATATCTTCATCAAGAAGGAATCTCTTGGTGATATCCTTGCTGACCTCACCGGCCATATAGTCACGCTGAACGCTGTTAACAGTAGGATTCTTGTTGGAATTCTCCTGCTTGACCTCTTCGTTATTACACTCGATGAGTGAAAGAATCTGCTCATCCGTAGAATTGGACTTACGGACAAGTTGTCTCTTGTATCTGTATGTAATATAAGAGCGCGCGACGGCAAAGGCTCTCTGGTTCATGATCTCATTCTCGACCATGTCCTGGATCTCTTCGACAGAAAGGGATCTGGGAATCCTTGAGCACTGGGTGAGCATGTTATCCGCAATGACGTCGATCTGCTTCTCGGTCATCCTTTCTGTTTCAATAACACTCTCATTAGCCTTTCTGACAGCTGCCACGATCTTCTCGATGTCAAAAGGCACCTCACTGCCGCTTCTCTTGATAATCTTCATGGATACTCCCCCGGATCTAATACGGTTTATATGTTTTTCAGGCCCGAAATATACTGATATTTAGTATAAATTCAAGTAGCCGTGCACTACATATTGTATTACCCATTTAATTTTAAAGTCAAGATATAGTGCTAAATAATATTATAAAAAAGACCCGTGTTATTTTTGTGAAAAGTGTTCAACAACCGTGGCGAAAGCCCATAAATACTGCATTCCCTGCCAAGAATGCAGTAAAAAACACGGCCGGAGCCGTGTTTTTTACTATCTGCCATAACCACTATATATTGTGGTGGTCAGTCTGATCACTTACAACCGTGGCCGGAAAACCGCCTGCAGTCTGTTTTCAGGTCAGATGCCAGATGTCCTCGTTATACTGTCTGATGGTTCTGTCTGATGAGAAGAATCCTGCCTTGGCGATATTGACCAGCATCATCTTCACCCATCTGTCACGGTCTTCATATGCGGCAAATGCCTCATCCTTGACCTTGATGTAATCCTCAAGATCTATAAGTGTCATGAACCAGTCCTTATTAAGGAGTTCCTTGGACAGTCTCTCGAGTCTTACTTTATCACCGATCTTAAGAAGCTGGGGACCTGTTATGAAGTCAACCGCATTCTTAATGGTCTTGCTCTTCTTGTAATAGTCCTTGGAAACGTAATCAGCCTTCTCATAATGTGCAATGACTTCATCAGACTTAAGGCCGAACTCGAAGATGTTTTCTTTTCCGACAAGGTCTGCAATCTCTACATTGGCTCCGTCGGCGGTTCCGAGGGTTACAGCTCCGTTGACCATGTACTTCATGTTGCCGGTTCCGGAAGCTTCCTTGGAAGCAAGTGAGATCTGCTCGGAAATGTCGCATGCGGGAATCATCTTCTCTGCATAGCTTACATTGTAGTTCTCAACCATGAGTACCTTGATGTAGGAGCTGACATCGGGATCGTTATTAATGAGTTCCTGCAGGCAGAGGATGAGGTGAATGATATCCTGTGCTATGACATATGCAGGAGCTGCCTTGGCACCGAAGATGAAGGTTATGGGCCTTACGGGCTTTTTGCCGGCCTTGATCTCAAGATACTTGTTGATGATGTAAAGAGCATTCATCTGCTGACGCTTATACTCATGAAGTCTCTTGGACTGGATGTCGAAAATGGAATCGACATTGAGCTCCACGCCTTCCTTTTCCTTCACATAATCAGCAAGCTGCTGCTTCTTAAGCTTCTTGATCTTTGCGATATTTTCAAGGACCATGTCGTTATCCTTGAATTCGAGGAGTTTCTCAAGGTCATCGGCATTCTTGGTATATCCGTCTCCAATGGTCCTGCAAAGGAAATCGGAAAGTTCTCTGTTACAGGAAATAAGCCATCTTCTGAAGGTTATGCCGTTTGTCTTGTTATTGAATTTCTCGGGATAGATCTTGTAGAAGCAGTTGAGTTCGGTATTTTTAAGGATATCGGTATGGATCGCGGCAACACCGTTGATCGAATGTCCGTAGTGGATATCGATATGTGCCATGTGTACCTTGTCATCCTTATCGATGATGGCAACCTTGGGATCCTTGAACTGTGCCTTGGCTCTCTTATCAAGTTCCTTGATATAAGGAATAAGATGGGGCACTACTTTCTTAAGATACTCAAGAGGCCATGTTTCAAGTGCTTCCGCAAGGATGGTGTGATTGGTATAAGCACATGTATCGGTGACTTCCTTGATTGCTTCATCCATCGAGAAATGTTCTTCCTCGACAAGGATCCTGATCAGCTCGGGGATTACAAGGGTGGGGTGTGTGTCATTTATCTGGATTGCGGCATGCTTTGCAAGATCGGTGAGTTCATACTTCTTGTCCTGCATATCCTTGACGATAAGTCTTGCGGCATTGGCACACATGAAGTATTCCTGATAGATCCTGAGAAGATTGCCGTCCTTATCCGAATCATCGGGATAGAGGAAAAGGGTAAGGTTCTTCTTTATAGCCTTCTTATCGAAATCGATGCCCTTTTCTACAATGCTTTCATCAACGGTCTCAACATCAAAGAGATGAAGCTTGTTAACGCCGTTTTCGTATCCGATGACATCAATGTCATACATTCTGGAAACAACCTCAAAATCGGCATATTTGACCTTGAATGATACATTAGTATTGCGAAGCCAGCTCTGATCTTCGATCCAGTCGTTCTTTTCCGCGGTTTGCGCGTTCTTTACAAAGACCTGCTTGAAGAGTCCGAAGTGATAGTTAAGACCGATTCCGTCTCCGGGAAGGCCGAGTGTTGCGATGGAATCAAGGAAGCATGCTGCCAGTCTTCCGAGTCCGCCGTTTCCGAGTGAAGGTTCGGGTTCATATTCTTCTACAGAAGCGAGGGACTTGCCGTTTTTTTCGAGGATCCCGGAGAGCTTGTCATATATTCCGAGATTGATGAGGTTATTGGAGAGAAGCTTTCCGATAAGGAATTCCATTGAGATATAGTAGACCTTCTTTTCGCCGGATATGGGCATTGACACGTCCATAAGCGTCTTTACAAGAGAAAGGATGGAATAATAGAGTTCCTTGTCAGTACAGTCCTTTATCTCCTTATCGTAGTCCCTCTTTGTCACAAGAGTGAGCTGTTCCTCAAGGTTCATGATGATGACATCTCTTCCGAGATTGCGATTGCTTTCCATTTTTTCAGTTAACTCCTTCCGGGCTGTTTGTCTTTTTTTACGGATAAGTCCGAATCTTTAGTTCAGAACATCTTCATATCTTACCTGCACCAGGTCGTATGGAACTCTGATAGAGCGTCCCTTTTCGCCTCCCATGAGCCTCATGCATTCTCTAAGTGCTTCCTCGCCGATAAAGCCAAAATCCTGGCGCACAGTGGTCATGTTCTTGCCGGCATATCCCATAAGGGTTATTCCATCGAATCCGCACACGGGATGGAAGACATTCATATCGGTCAGTGCCTTCATCGCTCCGATTGCCATAAGGTCGGAACCACAGGCGATGATATCCTTGTCGCGGCCGTACTTGAATGTGATCTCACGAGCAGTCTTTTCGCTGAAAGCACCGTTCATGACGGTCAGTTCGAAGCCGAGCTCCTCAGAGAGCTCCATGGCACCACGGATTCTCTCCTCGGTAACGAAGCTGTTGGTCCTTCCGGAAATATAAAGGACTGAGTCACTGGGGCCTGTGTTTTCAGTGATGGTTTTGCGGAGGATGTCCTTCTGCGCCTGTGCATGATCAACGCCGATGTTGGATGTATTCTCGCTTTCCATCGGCATATCAACAACTACGGATTTAAATTTCTCTCTCTCAATAAGCTCCGTAAGTGCCTTCATATCACGATCCAGTCCGCAGACTATGATGCTCCTGATATTCTGAGCCTCCAGCCTGTGCTCGATCTCTTCCACATTCATTCCCGCGAACATGGAGAAGAATAAAGGAACTATATCAAGTCTGGCTTCATTTCCCGCCTTGACGGCACCCATGATGTACTGCATCATGATCTCCGACGATGCGAGTGTCTGTCCGTCGGGATCGGTAAGAACAGCAACACGTCCCGACTGTTTGGACGAGAGTGATGCTGCAACGGAATTGGGGATGAAGTGAAGTTCCTCTATAGCTTCGTTGACTCTTGCTATCGTATCCTCGGATACGCTGGGATAATTGTTGATGACCTTTGAAACTGTTGAGACGGCAACGCCTGCTCTCTTAGCTACATCTCTGATCGTAACCATCAAAAGTCCCTCCTTTACATTTGCGCGCACATGCATTGTAAAACGTTTTCGGAAACCGTTTTCTCAATCGTACTACATGTGTTTGCATTTGTAAAGCATATATTTATGAAAAAAGTGAAGGAAATAAATAAAGGTGCCTGACACCTTGTAGTCTGTGTCAGGCACCTTAATATGTAATGCTATGTGAGATTATCTCTCATCTGCGCTGAAGTATACCCAGAAATAGTCGCCCTCGGTATCGTCCTCGAAGTACTCTATGAATGAGATTGAGAAATCATCCTCTCCCTCGGGAGCTTCGAAGATAAGAACGCCCTTCTTGGTCTCGTTGACCTTAAGGCTGTACTCTGCAGGGAACTGATCGTCCATTAGGTCCTCATTGGTCTCAACAGGCATTGAAAATGCATCATCGGCATCATCACCCCACTGAAGTTGGAAATCCCAGTTGCTCATGGGAACTGACTCGCTGAAGGTGTTCTTAAGAGTAAGGCTTACAACAACAAGTACATTACCGTCAGAAGGAGTGTATCCTCCGATAGCATCCTCAGTGATGTAAGCATCGGTTACGGTGAAATCGAACCATGCGGTCTTCATGGTTGAATCGATTCTTCCTTCATAGAGATGGGTTCCGTCGTCAAAGTCGGTAACAGTGATGCTGTCATCAGAACTTGCCCATCCGCTTCCGAGTCCGGTCTTTCCACATCCTGCAATGGCAAGAACCATTGTAAGAGTGAGCAGCATAGCAAAAAACTTTTTCATATTCTCTCCTCTTTCTTTAAAAAATCCCGGAGAGAATTTTCCCTCCGGGATAAATTACCATGTAATGGCGCTGCCTTATCGATTACTCGATGACGGAAGCAACACGGCCTGAACCTACGGTTCTGCCACCCTCACGGATAGCGAAGGTAAGTCCCTGCTCCATAGCGATGGGATGGATGA
>CAMOZY010000033.1 GCA_946631295.1 uncultured Lachnospiraceae bacterium | reverse complement strand
CTTGCGATGGTATCTTCAACTGCTCTGGGCTGCTCATGGATCTCCTTTATCATGAAATGCTCGAATCCGCCCTTCTCGGCAGCCTCGGCATCCCACTTGATCTCGGTAAGTTCCTTCTCCACGCGGTCGCCGTCAAGGTTGTAGAACTCAGCCTTTCCGTCGCAGAGCTTGGCCATCTCCATGTTTCCGATGTAGTAGACCTGCCTTGTGTACTTGAGGATTGCGGGAACATCGGATGCAATATAGCAGTCACCGTCGGTGATTCCGATGATCATGGGGCTTTCCTTCCTTGCGACCCAGATTTCACCGGGATGATCGGTGAACATGACTTCGAGGGCATATGAACCCCTGACTCTGACCATGGTCTTGGCAAGCGCATCGACGGGGCCGATGTTGTATTTCTTATAGTAGTAGTCAACGAGCTTGATCAGGACCTCAGTATCTGTCTGTGAATAGAACTGATATCCGTGTCTGATAAGCTTTTCCTTGAGTTCCTGATAGTTTTCGATGATACCGTTATGAACACCGACAACCTCACTCTCAACGGCGCCTGATCCTGAATGTGCACAGTTTCCGCTGACGTGGGGGTGCGCATTGACCTGGCTGGGTGCTCCGTGAGTTGCCCATCTGGTATGACCGATTCCGCAGGTTCCCTTGAGCGCTCTTCCGCCGTCAACCTTCTCGGAAAGCTCCTTGAGTTTTCCCTTTTCCTTAACAACCTCTGCAGGGTGATCACCGTCTCTTACGGCAAGTCCTGCAGAGTCATACCCTCTGTATTCAAGTTTGGAAAGGCCCTCGAGAAGTATCGGAGCTGCCTGTTTTTTTCCGACGTAACCAACAATTCCACACATAAATCAAAGTCTCTCTTTCTTTTGTATCCAGAAATTCTTATTGGACGTAAGTGCCATTATAACGGATTCCGGAAGTTTTGTATATTTTTTCCCGAGCCTGTAGCCTGCTAACTTGAACGCGCACTGCACGCAAAAGCCCGGTATCAGCAGAAAACGTCCTTTTTTTACAAGGAGTTTTATCGAGGAAAGTACGAACTTCATGCCTTCGGATTCGGAACTAACATTTCCGAAGACATCGGGGTACATGGCCTGGCTCACTCCGAGGTCGAAATTCCTGCGAAGCTGCTGCATGGCGCTGTAATCGTGGGCATGAATGACCGCTGCAGCTGCTTCATATCTGACCGCATAGCCCTTATCGAGGAATCTGCGGGCCATGATCATATCTTCGTTGAAAATGGCATTTCTTACGAAACCACCGCACTCTTCATAAATATCTCGCCTGTAGGCACAGCACACATCCGAGCAAAAGAAGGCCTTGATGCCAAGTGTTTTAATATCCTCAGCTGTCTTGGTCCTTGAAAGATCCGAGTAATTATGGAGTCTCGAGAGCTTCTCATAGGGGGATGAATCCCTGCCCGGAAGCTGACGGGCGTAGACGGCAGCGATTATGGGGCCATTAGGTGAATCCTCGGCATCCATGCCGGAAATCAGCGGCGCGGTCAGGTTCTCTATCAGCGTATCACTCTTTGGAACCGCATCCTGTGTCATCATGACAAAGATATCACATGCCGTATTTCTCACAGCTCTTCTTCTGGTTCCGCCATGGTCGAAGCTGTCTGCCTCTATCTCAAGGATCCTTGTATCTCCGTACTCATGCTTGATTCGGGAGATTATCTCATCCTCTTCGCCCTCTTCCCTTGTCCAGATCAGGTTGATACCTGTGGGGGGAAGCGTCTGGGCTTTGAGCTTTTTGATTATCTTTATTAACTTTTCATCCGGCTTACAGACCGGGATGATGACCTGAATATTCAAAATGTTTCCTTTTCAAATCGGATGCAGATGTACTCTTTCTCTGCACTGCCGTATCTGTTAGTAGGCGTTCTTATTGATGAATCCTGTAAAGAACGTCATGATG
This sequence comes from uncultured Lachnospiraceae bacterium, assembly GCA_946631295.1. Lineage (GTDB taxonomy): Bacteria > Bacillota > Clostridia > Lachnospirales > Lachnospiraceae > AC2028. The sequence continues at coordinate 26,585 of CAMOZY010000033.1, read as the reverse complement.
ATTATCTTGATATCGAAGAAGAAGCTCCAGTTTTCGATATAGTAGATATCGTACTCGACTCTCTTCCTGATGGAGGTATCTCCTCTGAGGCCATTAACCTGTGCCCATCCGGTGAGACCGGGACGGACCTGGTGCTTTACGTTATATCTGGGAATCTCTTCCATGAACTTTTCAACAAACTGCGGTCTCTCGGGGCGGGGACCCACAAGGCTCATATCCCCCTTAAGGATATTGAAAAGCTGGGGAAGTTCGTCAATACTGGTCTTTCTGATCAGTCTTCCGATGGGAGTGACTCTGGGGTCATTCTTCCTGGTCCAGCCCTTTTTCTCTCTTTTTTCAGACTGGACGCGCATGGAGCGGAACTTGTACATCTGGAAGGTCTTGTTATGAAGGCCTACGCGTTCCTGCTTGAAGATGATGGGGCCCTTGCTCGTTAATTTGACAAGAATCGCAACGAGGAGCATTACCGGTGATGTGATGATAATACCAAGGAGCGAAGCAAAGATATCAAAGAGCCTCTTTACGAAGATATTACCGCTGTTTGTGAGTGGAACATAGCGGATATTGATGACGGGAAGTCCGCCGAGATCCTCAGTGTATGGCTTGGTCGGGATAACGCTGTTGTAATCGGGTACGAACTTGGTGTGGACGCCAAACTTTTCGCAGATGCTGACGGTCTCTTCGAGCTTCTCGTAATCTTCGAGGGGCAGGGCTATGACAATCTCGTCAAGCTTGTGTTCGGGAAGGATGTACTCGAGGTTGCCGAGGGTTCCGAGAACCTTGACTCCGTGGTACATGGCGCCTGCGGGAACGTGTTCATCAAGAACTCCGACCACATCGTATCCCCACTGTGGGTTCTCCCTGATCCTGTCCATGTAGCTTTCCGCACTCCTGGAGTATCCGACGAGGAGCACGTGCTTGATATTGTAGCCCTTCTTCCTGAAATTCCTCAGAATCTGGCGCAGAATTCCTCTGTATAGTCCGCAAAAGAAGATATTGAGCATGCAGAACATAACAAGAACACCACGGGAGTAGTTGATATCCCTGGCGATGTTATATACAAAGAGCATCAGAGCCAAAAGGCCTATGATGTTGGCCTTGATCAGCTGGAAAAGTTCCCAGTATCTGCGGCCGGTCCTGTGGGATGTGTAGATATCACAGAAGCTGTAGACGAGAATGTAACCTGGGACGACAAAGGGAAGGATCTGGTAGTAATACTCGATTCCGAGATAGTAGATCCACTGAGGGGGCTTGATGAAGAAATATAAATGGAAAGCAAGGATCATTGATACGGCAACAATGACCGCATCAATCACAACATTGATCCTATTCAAGATCTGCTGGTTATCTCGTATCATGAATAGATTTTAACTCTTTTCACGGTTTTCTACAAATTAAATGCAACGAAATAATGTTTAAATATTGTTTAAGGAAAGCTCATCCGAAAATCAGGAAATGAAACTTTCAAAAAAACCTTCCGCTGATGGATGGCAGAAGGCATTGGGACAGAAATGTTATGTATCTCTCAGTACAGTAAAAATATTCTTCAGGAGTATCAGTTCAAGATAGGCAAGCCTCGGGATGATCTTATAAAATCCCTTATAACGTTTGCCTTTACCCTTACCGGCACATTTCTTAAATCCGTCAGCAAGTCCCTTAAGGTAATCTTTACCAAGTCCCTTTCGGAAAAAGAACGCAGTCTTGACCATAAAGCCTGCGAAAAGAAATGGTAAATTAAATAACAACTGTAGTGCTGACATGTTCTTGTAAAGAACATAGATGTTATTTGATGCAGAATAAATTGCCTTACGGCTGTTATATCTCGATCCGGTACTCGCGGATCCGTAATGAACTACCACGGCATTAGGATCATACTTGTTATGAAATCCTGCAAGCAGAGCTCTCCAGCATATATCCAGATCCTCCAGATACATATAGTGAAGAGGGTCAAAATATCCAATGTTATCAAATATATCTCTGCGGTAGATTGCAGCACCGGCGCAGGATGAGAAGATCTTGCAGGTCTTCTGATACCTTGTGGCGGGTCTGCCCTTGCCCCTGGATCTGGACCATCCGAGTGCGCAATAAATATCCCCGGCGGAGTCTATCAGTTCTTCCTTATCCCACATTCTCATGGATGCTGATACAGAAAAACATTTGTTATCTTTGCTGATAGAGTTATAAAGCGATTGTACGAATCCGGGCTTAGCCTTGGTGTCGTTGTTGAGCAGGATCACATATGGAGATTCGGATGCCTTGATTCCGGCGTTGACTGCTCTGCTGAATCCACCATTCTTTTCGAGGGCAATAAGCTTTACATCCGGATACTCGCTTGTAACTATCTCCCTGCTCTTATCCGTGGAGGCGTCATCAACCACAATAATATCATATGTTATTGCGGCATTTTGAAAAGAGGATGCCACTGAATTAAGGCAGCCTCTCAGCCATTTCTCTCCGTTGTAATTAGGAATAACAATAGTTACTTTATTCAAAGCAATCTCCGATTAAATTAGTGTGAATCCGTGGGGAACGAGATGACAGTCCCTCTGTTCACATTTAATTACCTGGTCACCTGCCAACAGGGGTAGTAAAGGAGTCCGCGTCCTGATGAGCGGATCTTCTGTGAGAGTTCGAGACTCATCTGAAGGATGTCACTCTCGGGCGGAAGGGTCTTAGCATCAAATATCTTCTCTCCGTCCTGAGGAGGCCTTCCTGTTTCATGAGGTCTGAGCGAGATCATTCCGGGTGTTCTGTGCTCACTGTATTTTACTCCGGTGATCTTATAAAAATCATCCCAAAACTCAGGGTTAAGTCTCATGCATCTGATATCCAGAGCACTTGCCGACTGCTGGCACATGGCTCTGTGGAAATATCCGGTATAGCCTATGGGAAGGCCCTCATAAAGGACATTTCCTTCCTTATCCATGATGCCGCCGGTAATCTTACCCCTATGGGCATTGGTCACAACTCTTCCGCCGACTGCACCAAGGTCCGGTCTGCTTTCGAAGATATCTCCCTTATATCTGAACTCGTAGTATCCGACATTCCTGAGATTATAGACATCGGCCTTTATTCCGAAGGCGTTCGCATGGTCCTCAAGTGCCCTGACTCCGGCATCATAGGCGTAGAGCTTACCCGCGGTATTGGAAGAGGTCGATGCAGGGCTTATCCGCCAGTGATAAAGAATCTGGGGAACATGGCTGAAGCCTGCACCCTCACGCAGGGCACGAAGAAGCAGGTCATAGTCCTGGGCACCGTCATACTCCTTCCTGAAGCGGATCTTCCTCATGAGAGAAGCCTTCATAACGGTCAGATGACAGATATAGTTGTTGTTCAGAAGCAGATCCGGGTCAAAATCGGGCTTGGAATTCCTCTCGGTATACTGAGAGCCCGAAGCAAGGATCTTATCTTCATCCGAGTAAAGGACATCGGGCTGCTTTCCGGTCCTCTTGGAATAGCTGATAATATTCTCCACGATTCGAAGGAGGGCATCAGGCGTCAGAAGATCATCATGATCAAGCAGTGCGATGTAATCTCCCGTTGCTTCATCTAGAGCGGCATTCGTATTTTCGGAGATGCCGTTATTTTCCCGTAAGGGGATGTACTTAAGCCTCTTATCCTCAAAGCTGTCACAAACTGCCTTCAGAGGTGCCTTATCCTCGGAAGCATCTGCGATTATGAGTTCGAGCTTTTCATAGGTCTGAGCCAGGACACTCTCAGCCATTTCACGGAAGAACTTCTCATCCGTGTTGTATGCGGGAACGATCACCGAGATCAGAGGACGAAGTGAAAGAGACTCTGACAGTCTCCTCATTACGGAAAGCTCGTAATCCGAAGGTGGCCTGTAATCAGAGCCGCGGGGATTGGTCTTCGACATACTTTCGGATATCTCGAGGATTCCGGCCCTTACACCGTTCCTAGACATATATCCGAGACTTCTTTTTGCAGCGGAGATAATATCCATAAATCCTTCTTATACAGGAATCCGGATTGAGCGGTTCAAAACCGGTCCGGCAAATTGTATTCCTGCTACATTTAATAAATGGGACGGGCTTCCGTAAAGAACCCCGTCCCGGCTTATCATTTCAAAATGTCTTATGCAAATGCCTTGACTGCTTCGGTAAGAGCAGCGGACTTGGCAGCTGCATCCTCAAGGCTGGTTCCCTTAACGCCCATGTAGAACTTGATCTTGGGCTCAGTTCCGGAAGGTCTTACGCAGCACCAGTTGTCATCGGGAAGTTCGAAATAAAGGACGTTGGATGAAGGAAGGCCTGTTGTGGTCTTCTCACCTGTCTTCATATCAACGATGACATCCTTCTTGTAATCCCTGAATCTGAGCACCTCAAGGTCACCGAATGCCTTGGGAGGATTATTTCTGAACTTATCCATAAGAGCTGCGATCTGAGTAGCTCCCTCTGCACCCTTCATGGTAAGAGTGAACTGGGTCTCCTTGAAGTATCCGTACTTCTCATATACTTCGATCATGAAATCCCAGAGGGTCTTGCCCTGCTTCTTAAGCCAGGAAGCAACCTCGCAGAGCATCTCGACTGCAACGATCGCATCCTTGTCACGAGCATGTGTTCCGACGAGGCATCCATAGGACTCCTCAAGTCCGAATACATAGTTATTATCCCTGTTACCGTTCTGCTCGAAGATCTTGATCTGCTCTCCGATGAACTTGAATCCGGTAAGAACCTCGATGAGCTTCACTCCATAAGCCTTGGTCATGGGGAAGGTCATGTTGGTGGTAACGATGGTGGTTACCAGTGTAGGATTCTCGGGCATGATTCCGAGTGCTGTGCGCTCTCTGAGAATATACTCAGCGATAAGCATTCCGGACATATTGCCGGTAAATGCCACGTACTCACCTGTCTTGGTATCCTTAGCATATACTCCCAGACGGTCTGCATCGGGATCTGTTGCAAGAACGATATCAGCATCCTTTTCCTTAGCCAGCTTAAGAGCAAGCTCGAAAGCAGCGGGATCTTCGGGATTGGGATATGCAAGGGTGGTGAACTCGGGATCGGGTCCTACCTGCTCGGGAACTACATATACATTCTTATATCCGAGCTCTTCGAGGATACGTCTTACGGGCTTGTTACCTGTTCCGCAGAAAGGAGTGTAGACGATCTTGATGTCACCGGCAACTTCCTTAATGATCTCGGGATGGAGGCTCTGCTTCTTGAGCTCGACCATGTACTTGTCATCGATTTCTTTTCCGATGGAGATGTAAAGACCGTTTTCGATAGCCTCATCCTTATCCATGGTCTTGCAGTCGCTGTATTCCTTGATTGCGAAAACCTCACTGATTATTCCGGTGTCGTGAGGAGGAGTTACCTGTGCGCCGTCTTCCCAGTAAACCTTGTATCCGTTGTACTCAGGGGGATTGTGGCTTGCGGTGATGTTAATACCGGCGGTACAGCCAAGCTCTCTGAGAGCAAAGGAAAGCTCGGGAGTGGGGCGAAGCTCATCAAATACATAAGCTCTGATGCCGTTAGCAGCAAGGCAAAGTGCAGCAACATCAGCAAATTCGGGGCTCATACGACGGCAGTCAAAAGAGATCGCGACTCCCTTGTCCTGAGTTCCTGCCTTGATGATGTAGTTGGCAAGTCCCTGTGTAGCCTTCCTTACGGTATATACGTTCATGCGGTTGGAACCTGCTCCGATAACGCCTCTTAATCCGCCGGTACCGAATTCAAGTTCTCTGTAAAAACGGTCCTCTATCTCCTTCTCATCATTCCTGATTGCGAGAAGCTCCTGCTTGGTAGCGTCATCAAAATAGTCGTCGCTCAGCCACTTTTCAAATTCTTCCTTATAACCCATAATTTCCTCCTGTCTCGAAAACGTTTTTTCGAAGAACGAATATAGATAAATAATACAACTTTATGGCGGTTTTTTCCACTAAAATAACGGAAAACAGAGGAAAGCGCCTGAAAATAAGCAGACAAAACGGTACTTCTTCCAAATCTGCAAAAAAAGACAGCTCCTCATGTTCACTGATGTCGTGAACGCAAGGAACCGTCCTGTTATTTTCCGATTACCTGTTTTCGAGTTATCTGTACTCAGATATTGTAGTTATCCTTAAGTGAGTCCATGAGACCATATTCAAGGAGGATCTCCTCGAGGCGTTCCTGGGTCATGGGAGTAGGTATGGTGAACATGTCGTTCTGGTCGATGGCAGATGCCAGATTTCTGTACTCGTCAGCCTGAGATGAGGAAGGTTCGTATTCAATGACAGTCTTTCTGTTGATCTCAGCTCTCTGCACAACATTGTTCCTGGGAACAAAATAGATCAGCTGTGTTCCGAGTTCCTTGGAGAAAGCTTTCAGAAGTTCCTTCTCCCTGTCAACGTTTCTGCTGTTGCAGATGATACCGCCGAGTCTTACACCGCTCTTGGCTGCATATTTTGCGATACCCTTGGAAATATTGTTGGCAGCATACAGAGCCATCATCTCACCTGAATAACAGAAATATTATTTTTTGCAAACAAGAACTTCAGAACCGCAGTCAAAAAATCCTACGGTGTCGGAATCAGAAATGACATTAATGCCAAGTATATCGTAGAGTCTGTGATAGACCTTGAAGTCGCTTCCTTCATAGCCTGTGCACCCGAGGGAAATGAGGTATTCTCCGCCCTGAAGCATCATCTTCTGTCTGAAGGTGATCGTAAATTCATCTCCCGCCTTCGCACTCTGTTCAAAGGAATGCGATACCAGAGAATTGGTTCCCGTAATCTCAACGCCCTTAACATTCTTGACGGAGCATGCAAAGATCGGAGCAGGGACATCTTCAGAGAACTTAACATTCATGTGAACGGTATACTCGGTTCCCTTGACGATCGCGGATGTCTTCTTACCGCTTTCATCAGTGATGTAATAGGATGTGATCTTAGCCTTGCCGTTTCCGTATTCAAGGGTATCATTCTCACCTGTCTCGACAATCTCTGTCTTACCCTCTTCAGCCTGTCCGGCAAGGATCTGCTTGTACTTATCGATCATCTCCTTGGGGCTTCCGCATCCGAGCATCTCGCCCTTATTAAGAAGATAAACTCTGTCACAGTATCTCGAGATTGAACTCAGGTCATGGCTTACGAAAAGTATGGTCTTGCCCTGTGACTTGAATTCCTCAAATTTCCTGTAGCACTTAGCTTGGAAGAATACATCTCCAACGCTGAGAGCTTCATCGACTATCAGGATCTCGGGATCGATATTGATGGAAACCGCAAATGCAAGACGAACGAACATACCGCTCGAATAGGTCTTGCAGGGCTGGTTCACATAGTCACCGATATCTGCAAAGGCAAGGATATCATCGATCCTTGCATCTATCTCTTCCTTGGAAAAGCCCATCATGGTACCGTTCAGGTAGATATTCTCGATACCGTTATAATCCATGTTGAAGCCCGCGCCAAGCTCAAGAAGAGCGGATATCCTGCCATTAACACTGACCTTGCCCGCAGTTGGTGTAAGGACTCCGGTAAGGATCTTAAGGAGTGTCGATTTACCGGAGCCGTTGGTTCCGATGATTCCGACAGTCTCTCCTTTTTTTACGGCGAAGTCGACTCCGTTCAAGGCATAGTGATACTTAAAGCGCTTGTTCTTGCCCGAAAGTCCGAATGCATCGAGCATGCGGTCGCGGTTGCGCTCATACAGCTTGTATCTTTTTTCAATTTTCTCTGCCTTAACGGCGTATTCTTCGTTCATATCAAAATGACATCCCTGTCAGTGATTTTCTAAGATAAGAATATTCAGATCACAGCACGTCTGCAAAGTGGGGCTTTAGTCTCTTATAAACAACAGCACCTATTCCGAAAAGCAGTGCGCATATAACCCAGAAATAAACAGTGGAGAAGAAGTTTTCAAAGAACCACACTCCTCCGTAAATGGAATTTCTGTATCCGTTAACAATGTAGATAACAGGATTGAGCTTAAGGATTCCGAGGATCACAGGATTTGAGATCTGTCCGAGGTCCCACATGATCGGAGTTGCCCAAACAAGGATCTGAAGAAGCACGTTTATGAGCTGGCCAAGATCCCTTACAAAAACAACGAGCGAACAGGTTGTATAGCAAAGCCCGAGCGCGAGAACGAAGGTGCAGACCGTATAGTAGATGATCTGTATCCAGTAAATGCTGGGATAGTATCCGCACAATACCGCAGTTATCATCAGAAGAACTATGAAAAACGCATGTGTAAGAAGCGCCGCAACAACCTTAATAATTGGAAGAACGCTTATCTTGAAGACAACCTTCTTAACAAGATAACTGTATTCAAGAAGTGCATTCGTTCCGGTAGAAAGTGCTTCACTGAAAAAGAACCAGGGAACCATTCCGCAGGTAAGGAACAGTACAAATGGAACATCGGAACCGCTGCTCCTTGCGCCTTTCATGACAGTTCCGAACACGAAATAATACAGACCGATCGTTACAAGGGGCTGGATGAATGCCCATATTACACCCATGTAAGATCCGGCATAACGTCTCTTGAAATCGTTGCCGGCAAGTTTGATGATCAGTCTTCTGTTCTGCCATATCTCAACGGGCAAGGTGACAATCTTGTCATATTTTATGACAAAGAACAATGCCGATACCAGGATGATCGAAAGTGAAATGATCTTCTTGACCAATTCCATTTTCGGATCGGACCCGGGATCGTTGTTGACATGCAGAAGCACGCCTGCTGTTATCGCAGCAAACGCAAGCAGTACAAGTGCGATTATTCCCTTTTTACTTCTTATCGCAATGGAAGCCATTATTTACCGAACTGCTCCTTATAGGGTGCCCATGCTTTGTCTCTTTCAGAGAATTTGAGTTCCATGTCAGGAGTGATGGGCCACTCTACTCCGATATCGGGATCATTGTACATAACTCCGCCCTCATCGCCGGGAGTATAGAAATCACTGCACTTATAGCAAAACTCTGCATAATCGGACACAACAAGGAATCCGTGTGCAAAGCCTGCAGGGATGTAGAACTGCTTTTTATTTTCCTCGGAAAGGAGAACGCCCTTCCACTTTCCGAAAGTAGCAGAACCGGGTCTTAAGTCAACTGCAACGTCAAAAACCTCTCCCTTGATAACTCTTACGAGCTTGGTCTGAGGGTGATTGATCTGGAAATGAAGTCCTCTGAGAACGCCCTTGGTGGAGGCTGACTGATTATCCTGAACAAAGACGGTATCGATGCCGGCTTCCTTGAAATCGTTATAGTTATATGTCTCCATGAAATATCCCCTGTTGTCTCCGTGAACAGTGGGGGTAATCACCTTAAGGCCTTCAATCTCGCATGTTTCAACTGTTATCTGTCCCATAACTCACTCCTGTAAATTAATATTCATCTATTCTTTTGCCGCAAGGCGGCATAATATCTGATCTCTGCTTTCTTATGAATTATCAGGTATGATCAGTAATACATTATATCGAAATCAACATTGCCCTCGATGCCGTCTATACGTCCCTTTGAAGTATACTGCCACATCGAGTAATATCCGTTATAAAGAGGTGTACCCCTGTATTCGGCAAGCCATACATTATATCTGTCGAGACGGGATGCATCGATATTGTTAGCAAGCCAGTAACGGCATGCATATACGCCTCCGGCCTGACCTGCATTTTCAAGTGTTCTGCAGAATGCTTCACAGACCATCGTTCTGGTCTCAGCATCTATCAGGTCACCTCTTCCGCCGTTAGAGCCTTCTACGTCCAGATATATCGGAAGTTCAAGGTTATATTCAGAGCACATCTCCATTACTGCAGATGCTTCCTCAACTGCCTCAGCTTCGTTTATAGCCTGTGTAACGAAATATACTCCGACTTGAAGTCCTGCACGCTGTGCACCGGCAACATTGTCATCAAAGTATTTATCCTTAACGATCGCACCTGTCACTGAGCCTCTGTAGCCTGCTCTTACGATGACGAATTCAATACCGGATTCTCTTACCTTATCCCAGTCGATATCGCCCTGCCAGCTTGATACATCAATTCCGGCCTTATGGTCATTACCGCCTGCCTGAAGGGTGATGATCTCGGTTCTATCGGAATCTTCTATCGCATCTGCTCTTGTTGCGGTATCTTCAAGGGCTGCATTTATCTCTTCTTCAGTTTTGATGAGTACGGAGATATCAGCAATGGGTATATATTCAACCCTGTCCTTGACCGTTACTCTTGTGGAATGAAGAGGAACTCTGTAGCCTTCAACAGGTTCAAGCGACACATCGTAATCTCCGGCAGCAAGCGTACCGGCATAGACAATTCCGTCCTGATCAAGATCTCTGTATCTGGTCGTAACATCGGATGAATCAACAAGTCTTACATTAAACGGAACACCTGTAACAAGCTCACCGTTGATATCAAGGATCAGTACTCTCAAGTCCTTCTCAACACTTGTGACCACTATCGAAAGATTGCCCGACTGGTCCATGGCGGAATTAAACGCATCACTGTGTTCCACATCAAAGAATGTCGGATCATTCATATATGCATATGGGTCTCCGCCGATAAGATGTCCTCCAAGAGGAGTGGTAGCCATACCGGCAGTGGACTGTGATGCAGCAGAAGCATTCTGAGAGGCATCAGCCTGAGAGGTCTGTGAAGTCTGAGAGCCCTGTCCGGATGAACCGTGACTTAACGGCCCGTCCGAAGTGCAAAGTATGACTATCAGTACTATGAGAAGTACTGCAGCCATACTTCCGAAGATTGTCAGAATTCTGGACCTAGAGTCCATTTGCTACCTCTACTAAATACTGACCGTAAGCAGTCTTGATGAGGGGCTCAGAGAGCTTAAGGAGCTGCTCCTTATCGATGAAGCCTCTCTTGTATGCGATCTCTTCAATACATGAAACATAAAGTCCCTGACGCTTCTGGAATGCAGCGACGAAATCTGCAGCATCAAGAAGGCTGTCGTGGTTTCCGGTATCAAGCCATGCAAAGCCTCTTCCGAGAGTCTCAACGTGGAGAGTTCCGCGGTCAAGATACTCGTTATTTACGGATGTGATCTCAATCTCACCTCTTGCAGAGGGCTTAACATTAGCAGCAATATTAACGACATCATTGTCATAAAAGTAAAGACCGGGAACAGCATAATTGCTCTTGGGATTTGCAGGCTTTTCCTCGATGGAGATTGCCTTTCCCTGCGCGTCGAATTCAACGACACCGTACTCCCTGGGATCTCTTACATAATAACCGAAGATCGTTGCACCCTTTTCGGAAGATGTTCTGTCAGCAACGGCCCTGAGAACCTTGGAAAAGCTCTGTCCGTAGAAAATGTTGTCTCCAAGCACAAGAGCAACTGCATCGTTACCGATGAATTCCTTTCCCACGATGAATGCATCTGCAAGTCCCCTGGGCTTGTCCTGGATTGCATAGGAGAAATTCATTCCAAGCTGTTCACCTGTTCCGAGAAGCTCCTCGAATACGGGAAGGTCTCTGGGTGTTGAGATGATGAGTACCTCTCTTATACCTGCGAGCATGAGGGTTGAGAGAGGGTAATAGATCATTGGCTTGTCATAGACAGGCATGATCTGCTTGGATATTGCCTTGGTAAGGGGGTAAAGCCTTGTTCCGCTTCCGCCTGCAAGAATAATACCTTTCATTTTACGTTTCCTTTCGATGTGTAAATCACTTATATGAACTGATGATCAGATTTCCTTTTTGGAACCGTACATGTTCTCGTAATACTTCTGATAATCACCGGAGGTAACATTCTCCATCCACTGAAGATTTTCGAAATACCACTTGATGGTCTTTCTGATTCCTTCCTTGAACATGGTCTCAGGCTCCCAGCCGATCTCCGCCTTGATCTTATCGGGAGCGATGGCATATCTTCTGTCATGTCCCTTTCTGTCCTCAACATAGGTGATGAGGTCTTCGTTAATGTGAGCCTTCCTTTCGTCGGAATCGGGAAGCTCTTCTCTGAGAACATCAAGAATGGTGTGGATGATCTCAATATTCTGCTTCTCATTGTGTCCGCCGATATTATAGGTTTCGAAAAGTCTTCCCTTCTCCTGAACCATATCGATTGCCTTGGCATGATCCTCGACATAGAGCCAGTCACGGACATTCTTGCCGTCACCATATACAGGAAGCTTCTTTCCCTTGAGAGCGTTGTTGATCATAAGAGGGATGAGCTTCTCAGGGAACTGGTAAGGGCCATAGTTGTTGGAGCAGTTAGTGATGTTAGCAGGGAAATGATATGTGTCCATATAAGCCCTGACAAGCATGTCAGAACTTGCCTTGGACGCTGAATAAGGGCTGTGAGGGCTGTAGGGAGTAGTCTCATAGAAGAACGCATTCTCATCCTCAGGGAGTGAGCCGTAAACTTCATCGGTAGAAACGTGAAGGAACTTCTTTCCCTCGGGATATGTTCCGTCTTCCTTCTCCCATGCATCTCTTGCACATGCGAGCATGATGCCTGTTCCGAGAACGTTGGTGCGGATGAAGGTCTCGGGATCCTTGATGCTGCGGTCAACATGGGACTCAGCTGCAAAGTGTACAACGCGGTCGATATCATTTTCATCGAAGATCTTCTTAATAGCATCCTTGTCAGTGATATCAGCTCTTACGAAGGTGTAGTTATCTCTTCCCTCGATATCCTTAAGATTCTCAAGATTTCCCGCATATGTCAGAACATCAACATTGATGATGCGGATCTCGTTATCATACTTCTTAAACATGTAGTGGATGTAGTTGGAGCCGATAAAGCCTGCGCCTCCTGTGACAAGATAAGTTCTCATTTCATTCTCCTTTTTTATGTATCATTTGATAGTTTATATATTTAAATCCCGTCAGGTATAACGAAGATTCATATCAACACTTCCGTTTACTCCGGATATGGTACCCTTGTCGGTGTACTGCCACATATCATATCTGCCGGTATATCCGCAGACGGATGAATAATGTGCAACCCAGATCTTGTAATTGCCAAACTGGGATGTATCCATCTTGGAATCAAGCCAGGTCTTGTTGGCATATATCCCGGCTACATATCCGGCACTTCTGATTGTTTCACAGAAGGCTATGATGACCGATGTTCTGGTGGCTTTGTCAATCTTGTCGCCTCTGCCACTGCTGGGTTCAACATCCAAGAAAACCGGCATATCCAACGAATAACCCTTTATGCGGTCAAGGACCATCGATGCTTCATAAACTGCCTCAACATCATTAATGGCCTGGGTCACAAAATAAACTCCTACTTTCAATCCGGCCCCCTTTGCTCCGTTGATGTTCGCAACAAATCTTGAATCATCAACAAGCGCGCCTGCCGTGGAGCCTCTGTAGCCGACTCTTATAATGACATATTCGACACCTGCTGCCTTCACCGCTGCCCAGTCGATACTACCGTTCCACTTGGAAACATCTATTCCGAGGATTCCGGTCGTAGATGTCATCTTGCCGTCTGCTGCAAACATATAGGAAACGCCCTGAATAACCTGTGTTCCTGTGACGGGCTTGCCGTCAGAATCATAATAATATGTGCTTCCGTCTATTGTCTGCCAGCCGGTCAGTTTCGTTCCACTTATGATGTAGAACTTGTCGAACTTATCATAATCGGCATAGGTTGCCTTACGGTATTCGTCATTTTCAAAGACGTAGACATCATTTCCGGATTTATCCTTGAGCTGGGTGCTCATATCCACATCTTCAACCGTTACAGAACAGATCTTTACCACAATAACAGCATTAGGAACCTCATGATTTGTTTCTGTAACAGCTGTGACAGTTATTTCAGCATTTCCTCCTGCCACTGCAGTGACAGTTACTGTTTTATCAGAAATCGTCGCAGTAGCTACCCTAGTATCAGAAGATTCAACAGACAGGCTGCAGCTTTCTACCACAGTAACGGAATAACTGACTGTAAATTCACCCTGAGTGCCTGCCTTTAATGACAAGGATGTCTGAGAAAGATCCAGGGAAAGCGTAGGCATCTCGATGGGATTATCTGCAGGTTTTTCTTCATGGTTGTCTTCCGGTCTATCTTCAGGCTTCTCTTCCGTATTTTCTCCGGAATCGTCATCTGAATGTTCATTCGTAACTTCCGAAACAAGAACAACCGAATCCGGTGTATTTAAAACAAGCGCCGCAAGTGGATTGGTTATAGTATCTTTTGCAATCTCGGTATAGACAGGCCTTTCGGCACTTTCAAGATATTCCACCGTATTGGAAGGATCAACCTGAGAAGTATTTCCCCTGCTTGCAGTATCCTCAGTGCTTTCATTAACCTGGGTCGCATCCTTGACTTCACTTTCGACATCAACCTGAGCAAACTCAATCGTATCCTTGATTGTCACGCTCTTATCAGCAGGCCAGGAATATCCTTCATACTTTTCACCATCAAGCGGTTCGATATGAACCTTGTAGCTTCCTTCGGCCAGTGATGAATGATAAATTATGCCATCCTTATCATCGTCACTCCAATTATTGGTTCCACCGGAAGGAGTTGTTACCGTGACCTTAAACGGAATGTTAGGAATGAGTTTTCCGTTCTCGGCATTTATAAATCTGATCTTGAGGTCTGCCTTGACAGTTATAAGTTCAATAGCAATGCGGGTATTAACTACAAAGTCATTCTCATTATATCCGGGGTTCGGATTGTTATCGGGTTCGGGCTCGGGAGTATCAACCGGTGATGCTGAAGCTTCAGCTACTCTTGTATCTATCGCAGTGCCTATCCCGTGCTGACCGATCATCTCAATGTTATTCAACTCGCTTCCCGCTCCAAGGAGTTCATCGCAGTAGGGGATACCCTGAGCTGTGTAATGAACAGGAATGGTGCTGCGCCTGCCTGATACCTTGATGACTATGACTCCGATCACGATAAGCAGGATGCACGCTGCAGCTATGCCGGCATATTTCAGGAGTGATTTAGGATCAATTGGCTTCTTTTCTTCGGAAGACTTATTGTCTGCGGAAGCGTCGAGATCAACTACTTCGTCTGCGTTAAGTTCGGGTGGAAGCTCCGATGCGTTGCCGGATTTTGAAGTAGCGCCGGGTTCGCCTTCCTGTTTATGAGTTCTGCCACTTACGATGAATTCCGAGAGTTCCTCAGCGTTGATGGAAGCGGTGTCGAGTCTGACCTCATCGAATCCGAGTGAGAGTTCTATTTCTTCCGGTTCAGCCTTAGGCGCCGGAACTGCGGAAATATCAACTTCATCAGGATACTCGATCTCTTCGAGGGAGTTTATGATGACGGTTTCATCGGAAACTTCTGTGTATTCGTCAGAAGATTCATCATAGTACTCTTCTTCAGAAATCTCTTCCGTATACTCTTCAGAATCCTGATCTGTATACTCATCAGATTCTGAAGGTGCATCATAATCTACATATTCTTCCGTGGATTCTTCATAATACTCGTCTTCTGACTGTTCATCCACATACTCTTCAGAGTTTTCGTCTGTGAATTCCTCTTCCGATTCATCTGAATACTCTTCGTCGCTATTCTCTTCTGCGTACTCATCGGATTCTGAGTATTCGTCTACATACTCCTCTTCCGCAAGTTCCTCAAATTCCTCTTCTTCGTATTCGTCGGATTGCTCTATCGGACCTGTTTCATCAAGTGAAACAATGTCTTTTTCAAACGCAGTTAATTCGGAGTCATCAGACTCCGCCCTGCCAAGTATTTTATTTAAATCGAACAATTTGCCCATAATCCATAGAATTATACCATTTCAGGGCAAAATACACAAATTAAGGAAAGATTTCTTTTGCCACGGAGCGAAAAATCAGCAAAAAGCGTCATTGAACAGGCAAAAAGTGCCATAAAGCAAGTAAAAAACCGCGCAGATGCACGGTTTTAATGATCACAGATCATCATTCTGGAGTTTTCCGACCTCCGTGCTCAGGAGCACGTTCTTATAGATGATATATCCGTCTATGATGGTATATTCTTCGTAATATTCAGGCAGAGTGTCGAATCTCTGGTACCAGGGAACAACTATGTAGTGGCATCCCCTCTGGGTGGCAAGGATTCCGACCTCATAAGGGCGTCTCTCCCCTTCCATTTCGTTCTTAAGCTCGTCTTCTTCGAGGAACATGTTCATCATATATTCCCTGCCGTAGGGAATGTGTATACAGGGATCGTATTGTCTGACAAACTGCTGCATCTCATCGGGAACGAGAGCCTTAACTTCACGCCCTTCAACATGCAGGGCATCACATATGTCCACGACGGTTGCAGGCATGTGGTAGATATTCACGGCATCAACCATATATATGTCGGTGTAGATGAGTCTTCCGGAAACAGCAAAAAGAAGCGCCAGTCCCGCAATGCACAGGTTCTGCTTAAATCCCTTTATCTCAGATACCACACGCACTGCCGCATAGGCAATCACGGGAGTTACGGGGATCAGCCAAAGCAGTCTGTAATAAGTGATGCTTCCTGAAACCTTAGCATAAATCTTCAGGCTGATGGGACATAAGAATGCGGCAAGGAGGATCAGAGGCACGTGCACAAAGAGGCACCTTTTTGCCTTGTCCTTTTCGGCAAAAATCAGATATGCCAGGCTCATTACGAACAGGACAGAGACAAAGCCGACTCCCATATGATTTTTTATTATGGATATGATCTCTGACATCGGCTTCTTTCTATCTCCTCAAAATGTACAAAACCATAAAAGCAAGGCATGGCATACTGCAAAGAGCCATCAGAACAGGTGTTAAGAGCTTCCTGTATCTGATCATGATACAGAGTGCAAATACGCAGGTAAGAGCAACGCACAAAGCACCGCCAAGTGTCGAACAAAGCGCTCCCGCAAAACCGGTGAGCATTATAAGCAGGTACTTTGGCAGTGAAAGTTTCTTCTTTTTATCGAATTCTTTTACCGCGGTGAAAAGTAATACGGTGAGGAAGGGAATCACAAAGGAAGCAAGCGCAGCCTTGCCCTGTCTGGATCTTGCAAGAAGGAAGTTTTCCGGAGAATAGATGGAGTAATCTCCGAACATGATGAGAATGCTTCCAAAGAACATGAAAATGTCGGCCTTGCGCGCTTTGGCATCAAACAGTTCATACGCAAGGATATACATCACAGAAAAAGCAAGGAGCATCATGGACCAGGGGAAGAATGTATGAGCCATTGCAACTGCCCTTATTCCCGAAAAGCGTGACAACATCGAAATCCACATCGGGAATGGAGCAAGAAGGTATCTGTACTGGAACAGGCTCGCATCACCCGTATAGGGGTCAGTCAGATACATGGTGTCTGAGGATGCGGTCTGGGTTGCGGTCGAAACATAATATGCATCATCGCCATCCATGTATGTTTTGAAAAATGACATGACTATCATAAATGCGATGGACACAAACGCGAGTATTCCCCAGAATGAAACCTTCCTGAAAGGGCTCTTTAAAACGCTCTTAATTCGGTCACGCATCTTTATGATCATGAGGACGATCATCAGTGCGATAAGTACCAGACTTCCTATGAGATAAAACCTGGAAGCACGGGAAAATTCCATCTTTTTCAGGATGGCAAAAACCATCAGAGGCTGGAAAAGAGCAAAGAGAACGATCTGTCCGGAGGTGTATGCCTTGGCAAGAAATACGGACTTCGGGAGAGTGTCTTCTTTTTCGGGAAGTGCGAATATAAAGCCGGCAAGAACCGGAAAGAGAATCTCTAATGCGATTGTTATGAGAATGCCCTCAGTCACCGGACTTCTCCTTTCCGAATATCGAAACAGCGCAGCCTGCGAATGCGGCAGCCCACATGCAGGTTGCAAAAAGTGCCTTTCGATGATCCCAGACATTGTTTCCGGAAAAAGTATAAACGACGGATGCAAAACACATCGTGACAAACGCTGGGATAAATGTCTTCATATGATCAGGCTTTATGAGCAGCAGATATACTGCAGTCAGTGCTGCCATGAAACAGTAAAGCACGGATGAAAACCTGAAATAATATTTTGTCAGGACCGGAGCATTTCTTCTCATGACAGAATAATTGCCAAGTGAATACCCGGGAAATCCGATGCCGGACATTTTCATCTCGGTAACTGCAGGTGTGAAGACGTAACCAAAGAGCTCAGTCAGCGTATCCTTGGTCATTGCAGTCTTATTGTCCTTAAAAGCATCCCATGCCCAGGATAGCATCGCTTTTGATGCACCTCTTCTTCCGAGCAAATCAGCTACTGCATCAGTAAAATCAGTCGTAACAAGACCCGGATCATTCATGGTCCTTATCATGGTATCTTCATCGACCACAGTCACAACGTGTGCGGGCCAGAAATATTTCTCATCGATATCCTCACTCCATGCGACTCTGTAGTACATGCCTCTTTCGATGTGGTCGATCGGAGTAAGTCTTTCGCCTTCTCTGAACAAAGAGTCCGTCATTGTGATGATCAGATAGAAGGCAATCACAATGACAAGAGGAAGAGTGAGCATGTATTTTTTCGCAGGTTTAAACTTACGAAGAAGCATGATCAGGAAAATTGCCACAGGGATAAAACCGATAAAGGTATATTCGGTTCTCAAGAGAGATAAAAGAAGCCAGAAAAGTGACAGAACCGATATATCACGAAGAGCCCTCTCGGTTCCGGGTGTTTTCTCATCTTCTTTCCACTCTCGCATAAATCCTGCAAGGAAAGAGATCAGAAGACATAAAAGGCTCGATGCAAAGGAATACTCCAAAACCGCCTCATGGCACTGCATCGCATAAGGGCAGGTGACCACAGCAAGTGCAAACCAGACCTTTGGCAGTTTTTTATTTATTTGCAGAACCTTTTCTGCAAATATGAACCAGGAGATAAAAGAAAGAACAAGCTGAAGGATGTACATCACTTCAAAGTACCTGACCGGAATATTCAGCGTCAGGGTTCTGAAAACCGCAAGAAGTGCAGGGTAAATGACGCCCGTGTCACCTTTCAGGTTCAGGGACTCGGACATATTCAAAAGACCTGTCGTATCACTGAAATCCTGAAGTGACGCAAAGTTACATATTCCCCATATGCAGCCGGTAATGATCTGCACAGACAGGAGTATGAAGAACGCCGCAGAGATGATGCGGCCTGCATTTTCCTTAAGCTTATCCGGCATAGAACTCCGTGATCTTGTCACAAATATAATCAATCTGATCAGAGGTAAGTCCGTAGAACATGGGAAGTCTGAGCAGACGCTCGCTTTCCTTAGTGGTAAATTCATCGGTGCCGTGGAATCTTCCGAGCTTTAATCCTGCGGGTGCGGTATGAAGAGGAATATAGTGGAAGACCGAAAGGATCTCATTCTTTTTCAGGAATGTGATAAGGTCGGATCTTACATCGATATCCTTACACTTAATGTAGAACATGTGGGCATTGTGAACACACTCTTCAGGAACATAGGGGAGCTCGATAAGTCCGTCATCAGCAAGTTTCTGAAGTCTTGAATAATAATGATCCCAGCTTGCTCTTCTGTCCTCATTGATCTTATCCGCAATCTCAAGCTGAGCATAGAGATATGCGGCATTCATGTCACTGGGAAGATAGGATGATCCCAGATCAACCCAGGTATATTTATCAATCTGTCCACGATAGAACTTTGCCCTGTTGGTTCCTTTTTCACGGATGATCTCAGCGCGTTCTGCATCTGCAGGATTTTTGATAAGAAGCGCACCACCCTCACCCGAGCTGTAATTCTTGGTTTCGTGGAATGAGTAAGCGCCGTAATCTCCGATGCTGCCAAGTGCTCTTCCCTTATATGTTGCCATGACGCCCTGTGCGGCATCCTCGACAACCTTGAGGTTATGACGTGCGGCGATATCCATAATGGTATCCATCTCGCATCCGACGCCTGCATAGTGAACAGGAGCTATAACCCTGGTCTTATCGGTTATGGCGTCCTCGATCTTCTTTTCATCTATGTTCATGGTATCGGGGCGGATATCAACGAAAACGGGAACCGCGCCCCTTAATGCGAAGGCATTGGCAGTCGAGACGAAAGTGTATGAAGGCATGATGACTTCATCACCGGGTTCAAGATCACAGAGAATCGCAGCAAGCTCAGTAGCGTGTGTACAGGAGGTTGCAAGAAGACACTTTGCGGTGCCGGTCTTCTTTTCAAACCATTCATTGCAAAGCTTTGTATATTTTCCGTCTCCGCAGATCTTCTGCGCTTCGACGCACTCCTTTATATATCCGATAGCGGTATCAACATAAGGAGGTACATTAAAATTGATCATTTCCATTGTCCTTTCAGATTTCCGACAAGACTGTCAGTTGTATCTCTAATTATGAATCTCGGTCTTCCCTTGACCTCTTCATAAATCCTTGCGATATAGTGGCCTGCTATTCCGAGGCTCAGCATCATGAATCCGCCAACGATCAGAAGAAGCAGGATCACGGTGGTAAATCCGTCAGCAGAGGTTCCGGTGAAGAATCTCACAAGCGTCTGGATTCCGAGAATGATGGCAAATACTATGAATATCCAGCCCATTGTGGTTATGAGCTTAAGGGGCATGGTTGAGAACGAAGTCGCATTTCTTATCGCATAATTGATAAGGCCCCTGGTAGACCACTTGCTCTTTCCGTTTCTTCTTTCCTCGACATCGTAATAAACCTTGTCGGATTTAAATCCTATCCAAAAGGTCAGTGCCCTGAAGAAAGTATTGCTCTCCGGAAGTTCGAGGAGTGCATCAACGGCCTTCCTGTCGAGAAGTTTGAAATCGGATGATGCATTCATGTCGATCTTGATGAGCCTGCTCATTATTCCGTAGAAAAGTCCGGCACTCATCTTGTGGAAGATGCTTTCCTTACCGCGGCTGTTCTTGATTCCCTCAACAACCTCGGCGCCGCCCTTCCACTTTTTGATCATTTCAGGAAGAACGCTCACGGGATGCTGGAGGTCACAGTCCATAACGATCACCGCATCTCCCGAGGCAAGGGATAATCCCGCAAAGATTGCAGCCTCCTTACCGAAGTTCCTTGAAAACTCCGCGCCCTTGACATGGGTGTCGCTTTTTGCAATCGTCTGCACCTTCTCATAAGTCCCGTCAGTGGATCCGTCGCTTATGAATACGAGTTCGTACTCTTCGCCGCAGCCCGTCAGGACTTTCGATATTTCGCTGACAGCAGGTTCTATGTTGTCGGCTTCATTATAAGCAGGAAGTACTACAGATATCATAATGATCCTTTCAGTCTCTCACAGCATCCTCTGTCTTGACGCAGATGACTCCGTCTATCATTCGCACTGATGTGTCTCCGGGGAAGCTTTCCATTTCGATATACTCGTCCGAATAATAGATCCTTGCTTCCTCTTCCTCAGATACAAAGTTAAGTGTTGCACCCATGTAATACTTGATGAATGCCTCATAGTTGTCGGCAGTATAGATCAGATAATCACCGGTGAGGCCTATCATCTCTTCGGTGGCAGGTGCGGTTATCTCACTTGAAGGGAATTCGTCATCTCCTATCACACCCATGATAGCAATCGGAACACCCTGGTAATATCCGTCAGTCTGTTCAATGCGGTCGAGAAGTCTCAGCGCGTAGGCATAGGTCTTCTCGTATTTTCTCTGAAGATTGGTGTAGCCTATATTGTCGGTAACAGCGTAGGAAACGAAGATCACTGCGGCAGAGATGAAGCTGAGCCAGGAGATGTAACTGATTGTGCGGGTGCCGGAATTCTTATGATCTGTGTCATCAGTGCTACTTTGTGACTTAGAATCCGCATCAGCTTTAGCATTAGTATTTGCATCGGAATCACCATCTTTGCTTCCGGAACAGTTTTCTGCGACGCTTTTGTCACATATTGCCACAGCTGCAATCCAGAACAGAACCCACTGATATCTCATGATCAGATGATAATTGACATCAGGAGTGATCATAAGAACTATATTGGCCGAAACAGGGATCAACACCGTTGTAAGAAGAAGCAGCCAGTAAAACCAGAGCTTCTTATAAACCTTGCTCGAGATCATAAGCTTAATTGCAGCAATAACTGTGATCACCGCAAGTACTGCTCCGCCTATCGCACATGCATCTCCGGTAAGAAATCCCTTTGAAAATGTGAACTTTATAAAGTCCTTGTACATCGAAGGGATTGCGGAGAGTCTGTGGGAAAGACCCGAGTTTTCAAGTGAATCGATTCCCTGATATGTATCAAGAACCTTGCCCTCAACCTTAAGCAGGATCATAAGGATCACATAGTAAAGAACCGCTCCTGTGATTCCCATATACAGATAATCGAGAGCCTTCCTTACGCATCCCTTTTCGCCGCGTGCCATTGTTTCCCACACGCACCATATGCAGAGGAGCATCGCAAAGGGAAGGTATGCCTGGTAAATTCCCATGCTGAATGCAAGTGAGATGCCGCCTGCGATGAAATGTCCTTTTTTTACAAGATATACGGCAAGCACCGAAAGCAGGAGTCCGAGCATATATCCGTCAAGTGTAAAGACATACGCAAAGGTCGATGCAAGTGAAGGGAAGCTTACGAGGAGTGCCGAGACCAGAAAGATCGTAACAGGATTCTCAGCATCCAGGATCCTTACAAGAAGCAAAGCCGTTATCGCAAGTTCCAAGATTCCGATCAGTCCGATGATCCAGGGAACTGTATAAAACGAAGATGCGGCGCATGCAACGGCAAGGAACCATCTTCCCGACGTGATCATATTCTGGGAAAAGTGCATGCTGGAAAGTCCGTCGTGATTGGGAACATCCATCAGCATCGCGGGCATGTGTATAAGGAGTCCGGTGATAAAGGCTGAGATGAATGCAGTCTTATCACTTTTGGACAGCTTGTTATTTAGTTTTCCAATTGATTCAAGTACTGTCATATTACTTTCCCAGGTAATCCACAAGCAGTGAGCTTATCGCATCACGTCCGTAATAGTTGGGATGCGTTCCTTCAACGGTATAACCGCTTCCAACAACAGGCTCGCCTGTTTCTTCATCTGTCCATACGGGCGAAACCTCTTTGTACAGTTCATACATGCTCAGAAATTCGACGCCAAGTGCTTCTGCCGTTTTCTTCTGAGCCTCTATGTAATCATCAAGTATCCCGCCGCCATAATCATAGTCACTCGCATTTGTTCCGTCGAGCATCCACTTTTCCGTAGGCGATACAATTATGATACGAATGTCAGGATTTATCTCTCTTAGCATCTCCACGGTACCTTTAAGTGCACCGCAGTAGGTATAGCAGCTTACGGAGTTTTCATCACCCACAGGTATCGCACAGTGATAATCATTAAGGCACTGCTCAATTATCACTATATCTGTTTTCTTAAGATCAAGGTGCTCAAGGAGCTCTGCACGTTCGTGAAAATAGTCAGTTGCAGGATCCGTGACACGAGCATTTCTCTGCACGGTAAAATCATCGGACAAAAGTGCCTGTGCAAGTGCATACATGCTGAAGCTGTTTCTGTGTGAAGCAAGCGTAGCATTAGCAGAGTTCAGTGACATCAGTGTTCCGCCAAAGGAAAAATCCCCGACGGTGAGTCCTGTTTTGGCGGCAAGCATATTTGCGACAGAGGTGTCATCCTGCACATATGCCATAATGCTGTCACCGAAGATAACAACATCGTATCCTCTCTTTGGATTCGACCATCTTCTGAGAAGCACGGCAGATACCGCTATAAGAAGCAGGGCCAAAACCGCACCTATTATGAGAGGTATCATTTTTTTCATCTTCCCACCGGTCATCTTTCTCTGGTTATGCGTCCGTTACCCACTCTGAAGACCATATCGCATTTTTCGATAGTCTGGAGTCTGTGGGCTATTATCACAAGAGTCTTCCTTCCCATGAATCTGTTTATTGATTCCATGATCAGGTTCTCTGTCTCATTATCAAGTGCGGATGTTGCTTCATCGAGTATCAGCACTTCGGGATCTCCGTAAAGAGCTCTTGCAATACCGATCCTCTGGCGCTGTCCTCCGGATATTCTTATACCTCTTTCACCGATTCCGGTATCGAGGCCGTCGGGAAGTCCTCTTACAAAATCATCAAGTGCAGCTTCCTTGAGTGCTTCCCAGATTCTTTCTTCGTTCTGCTCTTCAGGTGCAATACCGAATGCGACATTATTTCTGATGGTATCATCGAGCATGAAGATCATCTGAGGGATATAACCGACATTCTTAAGAAAGCTTCTGTAGTTATCCTTAATGTCTGTTCCGTCTGCCTTGATGACGCCCTCACCCGGCTTGAGCAGTCCGAGAAGGATGTCAACAAGGGTACTCTTGCCCGCGCCGGTAGTTCCGACTATTCCGATGCTCGATCCTATAGGAATGGTAAAATCAGCCTTATTGAGGATCTTAACTTCAGAACCCGGATAGGAATATGTGATTCCCTCAAAGGAGATATTTTCCTTAAGTTCAAGTTTGGGAACGTCTGCAGCAAATGTCATATCGGTATTGGAATCGTCGATATCTTCCTGAAGATTGTCGCTTACATTCATCAGGAAGGGCTCGAAATATGACATTGAGTTGATCTGGTTATTGATACGGTTTACGGCAGGAAGAAGAACAAGTGCTGCAGCTGCAAGTGTTGCGAAATCACTGATAAGAGATTCCGAACCTCTTCCGAGTGCGATCATCACGATCATGTAGATCATCATCACGGATACACAGACAGCTTCGATCAGGAGCTTGGGAATGCTGTTATAGAGGCTGTACTTCTGAACCGCGTTAACATATCCGTTACCGCATTCATTATAGCTGTCAACAAAGTACTTCTCCCTTCCGAAGATCTTGACTTCTTTTATTCCAAGTACACTCTGTGATATCCATTTAAAAAGTCCGCTGTAGTAGTCCTGGTTATCCTTACCTGCTTTATACATGACAGGCTTAAGTACCTTCTTGATGATATAGAGAAGAAGGATGAGAACCGCAGCAAGGATCACGGTCATGAGTCCGCTCTGTGCAAGGCAGAATGCGCAGACGCAGAGTGAAACGAATCCGTCGGATATAAACTGCAGTATCGAAAGGATCAGGGCGTACATGTTGTTGACGTCGGATGTTATGGATCTCTGAACGACAGCTGTGTCAGCATTTAAGTAATATTCATAATCCCTGCGCACAAAATTCCTCATCATGCGCTCGGATGTTGAGAACTGATTCTTGTAAACAAAGGCATACATGGCCTTCTGCTGTATATAGAGAAACAGGTTCTTAACAATAAAGACAACGATCATGAATGACATCACGGAGTACTGGAAAAGTCTGTAGCCCTCCGATTCATCTTTTCCGATGAGGTCATAGAAAAGCTGTGCAACGGAGCTGTTCGCACTCTTTTCCGGATCGATGACGATATTGACCACGGTAACGAGCATCCCGACACCGGCTGTCTGAAGCAGTGCACCGATGATCATCAGGACCGTGAGCCAGGCCATGTGCTTCTTCTGCGCAGGCGAGAGGATCTTATTTAATTTGCTAAGGATCTTTCGCATGGATCTTCTAAATCTTTCTTCTTTTTCGGATGTATCCGTAAAGCAGGGCGCATCAGAGGATCAGTTTGGCAAGTCTGTCAGCGCCTTTGCCGTCAACGACGTTCTGAAGCTTTCTCGTGACACCTGAGCGGAACTCATAGCTGTCGAGTTTTTCGAGGAGCTGTGCCACTCTTTTCGGAACGTTGCCTCCGCGCACATCTCCTGCACAGGGCATGAGTTCGTCGTTATCAAAGGTTCTTACGTTCGGGATCTGATTGTCCACGAATGAGTATGTTATGGTCGGAACTCCCATGGATGAAAGCTCGTAAAGAGTGCTTCCACCCGCGGAAATCGCTACATCCGCCTGTTCATAGAGTTCCCATATCTTCTGCACATGGGAGTATATATGAACCGAAGGGTGGCCGGAATAAGTGCTTCTGAGCTGCTCTTCTCTTTCGTTATAATTTCCGCATATGACATTGACGTCATGATATTTTTCCAGAGGGATTGCAGCGAGTATATCGCCGAGTATTCCGAACGGATCTGAGCCTCCGGACATTACAAGGAGGTTCTTTACTTCGTAGTTTATTTTTTTCGGACGAGGATCACTGAATGCTTCTCTCAAGGGAGCGTAGGCGCATCCGAGGTAAAAGCTCGTTCCCGGGAATCTTACCGGATAGAAGTTGTCATTGGCATATACCGAATAGTTGATCACGGCATGAACAGGGTAAAGGAATGAATTCAGGTCATCGACATAGTACACATCAGTCAGGCTGTTGATTTTGCGAAGATAGCCCTCTGTTACCTGATAGGAATCAATGAGGAGCTTTTCGATCTTCTTTTCACGGATGATCTTCGCAAGTTCGGGCGTCTCGCTCTCCATGTCGTCCCACCTGGTGCCAAGTACAATGCACTCATGGCCTCTTTCGCGGACGATGGCTTCAGGCTGTTCGTCGGCCGTAATGAACGTGCATCTTGCGCCATGCTTTTTTGCAGCGTCCGCTACCGACAGGCATCTCATGATGTGGCCCATCGATATTTTGTTATTCATATCTGCTCTAATGTAGAGATCGTTCAACTTGTCTCTCCTTCAGCCCGGGTTAATAGTCTACCTTAACAAGACACAGGCCTCTTGCGGGTGCTGTGAATCCCGCCGCAGATCTGTCCTTGGCTTCGAGTACTTCAGGGATCGAGTCTGCACTTCTTTTTCCGAGACCGACTTCCAGAAGAGTTCCTGTCATGATGCGGACCATGTACTGAAGA